>CAYPSZ010000331.1:0-15189 GCA_964413125.1 uncultured Desulfobacterales bacterium | reverse complement strand
GATGGCTATGTTGTTTATGCTCTCTGAAAAAATATCTCATAAGGATGGTTTTCCGCTTTTGTCCTGTGCAGACATAGAAGAATTACTGGCTCATTTTCTTCCTCGCCGCGATGTGACCGAGGAAGAAATTATATCGCAATTAGAACAACGGCACTTACAGCGGCAGAGGGCTATAGATTCTCACAAGCGCTGCCAAAAAAAATTGCTTGAATAAAGTGCGAAGATCCGATTGATTAACCTTACAAAGTCAAATTAATAAAGGTATTGTAACTAATTCCCATGTTATCCGAGCAGCAAATTTTGATGCAATTGCAATACGTTTTGATGAGAGTAAACCCAATGATCAAGAGAATTATATAAGAGTGGTCATAGATGATGTAGTAGCTGCTGAATCCCATGAAAATGATAAGGATTATGCCTTTCTTCAAATGGCTGAGCCAGAGTTTAATGGAAAATATCGGTTTGATTTTTCAGAAGACGAAGAAATTGTAGTTGGGCAAAGGGTAGCTTTTATGGGATATCCTTTTGGCCTGGATAACCTGACGTGTCACATCGGATATATCTCAAGCATATATGAAAAAAGTGATGTTCGGATTTTCCAGATTGATGGAAGCGTAAATGGCGGTAACTCAGGAGGGCCTTTGATTTCATTGGAATCTGGACATGTTATAGGATTAATTACACGTTCACAAACCGGTCTTATTGAAGAGCAATTTAAAAACCTTTTACATGCGTTAAGATCAAATCAGGAGGCATTATCAAAGGCAAAAACAATTATGCGTATTGGTGGATTTGATCCTGTCCAGGGATTTATTGCGTCACAGGCGGCGATGGAAATCATTGCCCAAAATTTGAGAAGATCTGCCAATGTCGGTATCGGCTATGCGTTTTCATCCGATTATGTCAAGGACCACATTAACAGTCTTTAACCCATCTTTACCAACCGAAAATCCAAAATTTAGCTAACCGACTGAAATTAGTAATAATATTAGTTTATGCCCAATTATATTACGTCTAAGAAAAATAAGACAAAAAATCTTGACAAAGTCCTAAATAGCCTATATATTAAAGGCGTGTGGCTTAATTGATGTCTTTACAACTGCTCAAATTACGTCTAATACGATATGGATCTAAAAGATTTACATTTACATTGGGGAGAATCAAAATATAGAAGTGCCAGGTATCGATCCTATAGCCTTGCCCGCCCTTACCGGGAGAACGGAAAAAATCGAAAAGAAGCTGTATTCAAACTTGGAAAGTTGACAGAAGAAGAGGCTCTCAGGTGGCGCTATCTTCTGAAGGGAATCAAAAGGCCGGATGCCGTTGTTACAACCCTTGATGATCTTGTCGTCACCAAGCACTACGCTTACCTTGATGTTGCCGTGGTGAACGCAGTATGGGATTATTGGAATCTGGACAAAGTTTTTGGCCCAAGCGAACAAAAATATATAGGCACATCAACGATTGCCCGTATTCTGACCATCAACCGTTGTATTGATCCAATGGCAAAATCCAAAACACCTGAATGGTTTAAAACAACAGCACTGCCGTGGCTGCTCAATGTAAATCCGGAACAAATCAACCCATCGCGGATTTTTCGTGAATTAACTGAAATCGAACAACAAAAGGAGGCTATTTGCGAGCATATTTATCAAAGAGTTAAAAGCGATGATCCAGATTCTTTAGATTCCGTCTTTTATGATCTTTCAAGTACAACCTTCAGCGGTTCAAAATGCATGTTAATGAATTGGGGACATTGTAAAGAAGGGTATAAAAACCATGTTGTACTGGCCCTTGTGGTGAATCGCGATGGATTGCCCTTTTACTGGGAGGTATTGCCTGGATGCACCACCGATTCAAATACGATTATCTGGCTTTTGGATCGCTGTAAAAAGCGATTCACAGACATAGAAATGACATTGGTTTTTGATCGAGGAATGGTCTCCGATGACAATCTTGCACGCCTGGAAGCAAACCAGATCAAGTACATTACAGCAATGGATCGAAATCAAATGGAAAATATTTGCGGCATTGATTTTACCGAATTCATTTACTTAGAATCAGATAAGGTCGAAGAGCAGGCCAGCAAGCTTGAAGGCTTTACCTGTATAGACAGCCGCACGTATTATCGGGAAATAAAGGTTGAAGGTAAGCGCCGCTATATTCTATGCTTTAATCCGCAACTATTTAAAGACCAGCAAGCGGCTCGCTTACAGGCAATTGAAAATTTTCGCGGCTTTGCAAAGACACTAAATGTTGAATTACTTGCAGCAAAGAACTCAAGGGGTAAAGATGCCACGCTCAAAAAATTCAATCAGAAGCTGAAAAAATTGAAATTGAGCCAGTTTGTTGATGTAAGGCTTCGGTCAAAAAAACTGACTATTGATTCAAACGGCAAAAAGCGCACAGTGAAAACATTTCAAGCGGCAATATATGTTGATAGCGAACAGATGCGATTGGCAGGCAAGCTGGATGGCTTTTGGTTAGCAGTAACCAATCATACAGGAAAAGAACACGATGAATTTAAAAAATCAGCAGAGCAAATCATTGGTCCTTATCGGGAGAAAACAATCATTGAGGCAGGCTTCAGGGATATCAAATCCTTCATCCAAGTGGCACCGGTCTATGTATGGACAATAGTGCATGTTAAAGGACATTACACGGTATGTGTTGTTTCTTATTTGATAGATCGAACCTTAACGCTTTGGCTTCATAAGAATCCTGGATCCCTTACCAGGGATGTAGTTACGCATAAAAGGTTATATGAAGTGCTGTCAAGCTGTCAGCTTGATAGAATCGAAGTAAATAAAATGGACCATTCAGTAATCAATCTGACACGCACGACAGAAGATCAAAAGGAACTACTGAGAAGAATAGGATTAAAGAGCTTGCTAAATTATAAGGTTAAGATATAACCTCTAAGCCAATTATATCTTCAAATTACGTCTAATAATTCTTGATTATTTTTAGCTACATTTAGTGATTACAGAATGTTATGAGCTTCGAGTGGTAAAGATGGGTTAAATGGTACAAGGATCGTAGCAGTCTTGAGGGCAGGTATCGCGTGATTGAGTTTATTGAAGGAGCAGGCCCGGGGGTGGTGCGAGGCCGAACCACGTGCCGGAAGACAAGTGATTTCAAAGCCCTGCGGAATGCACGGTACCAATACTCTCCCTATTTTTTCGAAGCCCTTTTACAGCTGGTCGGCTTTCACATGGCGGCAACCAACCCATCGGAGCGGCGATCCATGATCCCGGTTGAAATCGGAGAGATGAGTTTTCTGCGAAAATGCCGGGCAGGGGAACGGTTGACGATAGAGGCCCGCATGCGGCGGGCACAGGACAACGAAGGCCCCACCTGGGACGCCATGGGGTTTGACGATCAAGGCCGCACCATCATGCAGATTTATGGTATTCGGATGCACTTGGTTTCGGACTGAGAATCCAGGGCTCGGAAAGAACGCAGATCGGTAAAGATGGAAGGGGATATGGCAAAGAATTGCCGGAGATTAACCGTTCATGCCGTGAGTTCAGTCAATGGAATGGGGCCCGTTTTCTATGCCTCGATGCCATGTCCCAACACCCCCAGGGGGCATGGAGTGAATGGGGAAGAGGACAAGCACCGCCTTGTCTCCTGCCTGTGGGATCACCTTGTGGCAAAGCAGAGTCATCCCTGGAAACCCTGTCAATTTTCCAACAGGTCCGGCTTGCAGATTCAGGTGGTCCGCGGCCTGTTCGGCAGACCTCATCTCCTGCTCGGAGAATACCAGGGCCCGTCCATCTCCTTCAGCGAGGGGGGCGGAAAACTCTGGGCCGCGCTGTGTGGAGGTGAATTCGGTATCGGCATCGATGTGGCGCAGGCCGATGAATTCCAACGAGAATATCCTTTTCACCGGGTCTTCCATGCACAGGAACTTCAACATGCCTTGAGGTTGGCGAACGGAGATCTGGAAAAGGCGTCGGCCCTGCTCTGGTCCATAAAGGAGGCCGTTGTCAAGGCACTGGGATGTGCATTCCATCTCGTGGATCCCCGGCAAATCACCGTCTCTCCACCGGCAGCGGAAGAAGACAGGTACACCTTTCCGGTGAACCTGTCAGGAGCTGCCATGGCACGGTTTCTCCCGGCTGCCGGCCGGTCCCTGTGGGTGCGTTCGCTTCCTCAGGGGACGACATGGCTTTCCATCGCCCTCTTGAATGGGCATCTCGATGAGGCCATGGGTGGAGGCGGTGCCGCCATTCAAGCGCCCTATAAAGGCAAAATGGAGATTCATGGCCGGAGAAACTGAGTACGCAATCGAAGTTAAGGGACTGACGAAACGGTACGGGGAGTTGACGGCGGTCGACGACATTTCGTTCACGATCAGGAAAGGCGAAGTGTTCGCGTTCCTGGGCGCGAACGGCGCGGGCAAGACCACGACCGTTGAGATCATCGAGACCATCCGCACGCCTACCTCGGGAAAGGTGAGGCTTCTCGGGATGGACGTCATGAAGAGAAAGCGCGACATTGTCCCCCGCATCGGCGTCCTGCCGCAGGGGTTCAACTCCTTTGACAGGATAACGGTCAGGGAGACCCTCCAGTATTACTCGCGTCTATTCCACCGCAGGAACAGCAATATCGACGGGCTGCTGGATCTCGTGGACCTCAAGGAGAAGACCCAAGTGCAGTTCAAGGACCTCTCCGGGGGCTTGAAGCAGCGCCTCGGCATCGCCGTTGCCCTCGTGAACGACCCCGAAGTCGTGTTTCTCGACGAGCCGACCACAGGGCTCGACCCCCGCGCAAGGCACGAGGTTTGGGATGTTCTTTTGGGTCTGAAGAACAAGGGGAAGACGGTATTCCTCACCACCCACTACATGGAGGAAGCGGAGCTTCTTGCCGACAGGGTCGCAATCATCGCGAAGGGGAAGATCATCGCCATGGACTCTCCAGGCGAGCTCATAGAAGGCAATGCGAATTATATGGTCCTCACCCTGAAGTCCGCGGAGGAAAGAGCCTCTGGAATCATCCGGAAGATCGGCTTCGAGCCGGTCCTTGAGAACCACGGGAACATCAAGGTCCGGCTGGAGCACACGGACGATGTTCAGAAGATATTGAACGCCATCCAGGAGGGCGGGGCGTCGTTCCTCGGCCTGGACGTACGCAAGCCCAACCTGGAAGAGGTCTTCCTGAAGCTTACCGGCGAAATTCTTCCCGAGGACCCCGCGGGGGAGAGGGGGACGAAATGAACCCGCGCGTTATCCGAGCAAATCTCGTGGTGAGCATCAAGAGCTTCTATCGCGAGAAGGCGGTCGTGTTTTTCAGGATTGCCGTCCCGGTGATCCTGATCCTCGTGTTCGGCACCATTTTCATGGAAAGAGACAACGAAATCTTCGATCTGGAGGTGCAGGATCTCGACCGGACGACGGCGTCCGCAGAGCTCTCAAAGGCTATCGGCCTCAGCGGGAGATTCAAGATTTCCCAGGTTCCCCCCGCCGTCGACGCCGCACAGTATGCCAAGGACAACAAGCGCAATCTTGTCCTCATGATTCCCAAAGGCTTTGAAGAGTCCTTGATGCAGAGGATGGGGTTCGACGACCCCGATGCATTCGTTACCCTCACCAGGATATACGACCCGAGTTCCTTTGGGGTGACCACCAAGATGCAGGTCCTGGACATGGTGCTTGCCGGGATTAACCAGGAAATGTCCGGAAAACCGCCGTTCATCAAATCGGCGGACACATCGATCCTTGCAAAGAAATACCGGTTCATTGAGTTCTTCGTCCCGGGGATCATCGCCATGGCGGTGATGACGGCGAGCCTGCTCGGTGCGGTGAACGTCAATGCCGAGCTCCGGCAGAAGGGCGTCATCAGGAAGCTTTCCACCACCCCCATCACCCGTACCGAATGGATCCTGTCGAACATCCTCTACCAGTTCATTCTCGCCGTGGTGTCCACGACTGTGATGTTGCTGGTGAGCTACGGCGTGTTCAACGTGAGCCTTGAGATCAATGCCTGGCTCCCGGTGTTCGTTGCGCTGGCCGTCTTTGCCTTCGTCGGGCTCGGGATGATCCTCACCCGGGTCGCGAAGGAGGCGGAGAGCGCCGCAGCCGCGGCAGACGCCCTCATCTTTCCGATGATGTTCCTGTCGGGCACCTTCTTCCCGGTCGAGATGATGCCGGAATTCCTGCAGAAGTTTGCCAAGGTCCTGCCTCTGTACTATGTGAACGAGGGGCTCCGGGCATCCATGGTGTCTGTGGACAACATGGCCGCCCTGCGATACGCCGCGGTCATAGGGCTTTTCGCCGCCGTGGTCTTCATTCTCGGCATCATGATAACCACCTGGAGCGAAGAAGCATCATGATTCTCAATGCACGGGACAAGATAACCAGGTGCTTGTTGTCACTGGCCAGGACCCCGTCGATCTATTATCCGTATTACCGATATCACTTCCCGTTGCCCGCCGTGATCCTGATCGAGAATACAAACCACTGCAATGCGCAGTGTGTCATGTGCCCCCGCGAGACGCTTACCCGAAAACGCGGCTTCATGGAGTTTGGATTGTTCGAGAAGATCATAAAAGAGGTGTCCGGCAGGCGCCGAAAACCCGTCGTGCATTTGCACGGCTTCGGAGAGCCGCTGCTGGATGAATCATTGCCGGAGAGGATTAGGCTTGCAAAAACCTGTGGAATCAAGCACACTTATCTTGTTACCAATGCTTCCTTGCTCTTCCCCGAGACAGCGAGAAAAATTATTAATGCGGGTTTGGACACGATGAAGATCAGTTTTTACGGCACCGACGAAGAATCCTATTCCGCCACCATGAGACGACTGGATTTCAAAGCGGCCCTTGAAAACATCAGGGAGTTTGTGAGGATAAGGAAGGAACTGAAGAAAAGGACACCGACGCTGATTCTTCAATATCTGCCTCAGGAAACAAATGGGGCGAGGACTGAGGAATTTCAATCTCTGTGGCGCGCTGTCCTGGACAAGAGGGCCGGCGACCGTCTGAATTTCAGCTCTTTGGACAACTTTGGAGGAGGCAGGGAGTACAACCGTGTGGGAGAAAAAATATTGTCCGTCTGTTTTTACCCCTGGGCAGGCATGTCGGTGCTCTGGGACGGCAGGGCCGTCACCTGTTGCATGGATTACAACGGCGTTCAGGTGTTGGGCGATCTGAACTTCCAGAGTGTCGTGGAGATCTGGAACGGGCCTGTGTTGGACGCGGTCCGAAAGAACTTCGGAAAGTTGGATTATGGAGGTTTTCCGGCCTGTCTCCGCTGCGATTGGGTACACAGGCGGTAGGCGGATTCGAGGATCAAGGCAAGACAGTATCCTATTATCCGCCCATCGAGAATGACCACCGGGCTCCCGGGTCACGGCGGGGGGGACGCGATGGGAAAAAGGATATTCTTTATATGTGGTTCGATGAATCAGACGACCCAGATGCATCAGATCTCCGAGCACCTTCGCGAGTATGAGCACTCCTTCTCGCCCTACTACGTGCAAGGCTTTGACGAGATTCTTCGAAAACTCGGATTGATCGAGTTCACGATCGCAGGGAACAAACCGGTGGAACGCTGCAGGGGGTATCTTGAGGATCACGGCCTCCCAGTTGACTACCAGGGAAAGAATGCGCCCTACGACCTGGTGGTTACCTGCACGGACGTGTACCTCCAGAAGAACATTCGCGGCAACAGGATTGTTCTGGTTCAGGAGGGGATTATCGACCCGGAATCCATAATTTTTCGTCTCGTCAAGCGCCTCCGATTCCTTCCTCGATGGATGGCGGACACGGGGATGACCGGTCTCAGCGATGCATACCGGGCTTTCTGTGTCGCAAGCGAGGGATATCGTGATTTCTTCATTCGAAGAGGCGCGCGCCCCGAGAAGATCGTCGTTACCGGAATACCCAATTTCGATGACTGCAGGCGATACTGCAGCAACGATTTTCCCTACAGGCACTATGTGCTCGCCTGCACGTCGGCGTTAAGAGAGTTATACCACCACGAGGACCGGGAGGCCTTCATTCGAAGGGCTGTGGACATTGCCGGGGGCCGGCAGCTTATTTTCAAGCTTCACCCGAGCGAAAAAGTCGAGCGTGCCACCCGGGAAATCAAAGCCTACGCGCCGGGAGCCATAGTGTTCACGGCGGGCAGCGCGGAGGAAATGATCGCCAACTGCGATGTCCTGATCACGCGATTTTCGTCGACTGCCTTCGTAGGCCTTGCGCTCGGTAAGGAAACCCATTCGGATTTCAGCATGGAAGAAATGCGCCGGCTGATGCCTCTTCAGCACGGCTCTGCAGCCCCTAACATCGCCGATGTCTGCCGCCGGGTGATTGAAGAGGAATGAGTAGTGGCAGCTTATTCCGTTTTCCCGGCAATAAGCACCGCATTGCTTCCTCCAAAAGCGAAGGAATTTGACATCACGGTGCTGATTTCCACACATTTACGGCTGATATTTGGAACATAGTCCAAATCGCATTCCGGGTCGGGTTGATCCAGATTGATCGTTGGAGGAACGGCTTGATTTTTTATTGCGAGCAGTGAAGCGATAAACTCAATGGCCCCGGCCGCTCCCATGGTGTGGCCATGCATGGATTTTGTAGAACTGACGGGGACATCAAAGGCATGATCGCCGAACACCTTCTTGATGGCCTGTGTCTCCAACAGGTCATTCCGCTGAGTTGCCGTCCCATGGGCATTGATGTAATCTATCTCTTCAGGAAATACCCCTGCATCTTTGAGTGCTTCAGACATCGCTCGTGCCTGCCCTTCGAAGGAGGGCGTGGTGATATGAAAAGCATCGGAGGTAGAACCGTAGCCGATGATTTCAGCATGGAGCAACGCTTTTCGATGGACAGCCCTTTCCATCTCTTCAAGCACTACAACCGCAGCACCCTCGCCGAGCACCAACCCCGAGCGGTTCCTGGAGAAGGGTTTGCAGGACTTTGATGAATCATCCGGGTCTTCGACAGCGAGCACCCGGAGGGATTCCCAACTTCGAAAACCTCCATGGGTCAAAAAGGCCTCTGCCCCTCCTGCGAGCATCACGTCAACATACCCATCTCTGATTTGCCGGAAAGCTTCCCCGATAGCGTTCGCCGAGGAAGCACAGGCATTGGATAGTGTCAAGCAGGGTCCTGAGAGACCATGCTCTATGGATATGTGGGAGGCGGAAGCGCTGTTCATTATCATGAGCACCGTGAGCGGCGCCACCCTGTCGGCGTTATGCCTGAACAGTTGATCGTACAGATACTCTATGGTATTTCCCCCGCCCATACCTGAACCGATGTATACTCCCGCTCGCTTTTTCTCTTCAGCATCGAGAGATAGTTTTGAATCTTTCCAGGCTTGAGATGCCGCAGCCATAGCGAATTGGTTGACACGGTCCATGGCGGCCGTCTGTCTCCTGGTAAAATAGTCCAAAGGATTAAAATCGACTTCAGCGGCGATTTTCGCTGAAATCAGGTTTGAAAAGGCTGAAGAGATTTTTCTGACTCCAGACTTGCCGGCCATGAGATTGACTGAGAAGGCATCGATATTATTCCCGCAGGGGGAAATAATGCCCAGCCCTGTGACGGCAACTCTCCGTTTCATATGAATAGAATCTCCGTGGGTATGTTGAGTTCAATGATGGCTTTGAGACTCTGTGTGCTGTTCTGAGATAAACCGGTCCACGGCATCTACCATTTCCTGTATGGTTCTTACCCTGAATTCCTGGTCAGGAATTTTAATATTGAATTCAGTTTCGATTTCAAACATGAATTCGATGATATCCAGAGAATCGAGGCCCAGGTCTTCGAGTGTCGTTGTGGCCGTAACTTGTTCAATATCGTAATCAAAGTGGGCTACAAAAAGTTTCTTCAATCTCTCCAATGTTGTTGACACGGATGTCTCCTCCAGCCTCATACTTATTGCCGCAATAATATGCGGAAAAATGATGAAAATGCCGTCATGCCTTCGGTTGTCGTCAGATCACACCTACCTGTCTTCCCACCTTTTCAAAGGCATCCAGGACAGTATCCAACTGCTCCTCCGTGTGGGTTGCCATGTAGCTTGTCCTTAGTAATTCCCGCCCTTCCGGGACTGCAGGGCTGATGACCGCATTGACAAAGATCCCGTTTTCGAAAAGGAGCCTGCACATTTCGTAGGTTTTCATGGTGTCTTTAATCATGACAGGAATGATAGGAGTTTCGCTCATTCCTGTATCAAATCCAAGTTTTTTGTACCCTTTCATCATCTTGTGCGTGTTACTCCAAAGCCGAGCCCTTAATTCCGGCTGTTCTTCAATGATGTCCAAGGCGGTGCTTACCGATGCCACCAGGCAGGGGGGGAGGCTGGCGCTGAACATCATCGACCGGGCGATGTGCCTTATCCAACTGATCACGTCCGCTCCGCCGGCGACATATCCGCCTATTGCGGCAAGGGATTTGCTGTGGGTTCCCATGATCAGATCTATTTCGTTTTCCAGGCCGAAATGCTCCGCAGTCCCCCGTCCTCCGTCACCAAGGACGCCGATCCCATGGGCGTCATCCAGCATGACTCTCGCCTCATAGGCTCGGGCCAGCTTCACAATGGCGGGAAGATCGGCAATATCGCCTTCCATGCTGAAGACGCCATCGACGATGATCAGCTTTTCTTTTCCCTTGGTTCCCTCGAGAGCTCTTTCAAGAGAGTCCATGTCGGCATGCCGGTATTTCTTGACCTCGCCGAAGGACAGGCGGCAGCCGTCCATAATGCTTGCATGATCGTACATATCGATAACAGCGACATCCTTCCGCCCCACAAGAGCGGAGATCGCTCCCAGACTGGTCTGGTAGCCGGTTGCAAAGACCAGAGCAGCTTCCTTCCGTAAGAACCTCGCCAGTTTCATTTCCAGTTCTTCGTGGATATCAAGATTCCCATTCAGAAACCGTGAACCGGCACAGCCGGTGCCATATTTTTCGATAGCTCTGATCGCTGCCTCCTTCACCCGGGGATGGTTGGTGAGCCCAAGGTAATTGTTGGAACCGATCATGATCACTTTCTTCCCGTCGACCACCACCTCGGAATCCTGCGGAGATTCGAGCTTCCGAAACAAGAAATAGAGGCCACTTTGTTTTAATTCAGATTCATATTTTGTCGCTTTTGCGCACTTTTCAAAGATATCCATCAGTTTATACCTTTTTTATGTTATAACCATCCTTCTTTTCTGTACCATTCAAAGGTTAATCTGGCTCCCTCGGCCAGTGGTACCCTTGGTTCAAAGCCTAAAAGGATTTTGGCGTTTTTGATGTCGCAAACCCAATTTTCCTGGATCATCTCTTCTGCTTTATCCATGTTAAGGAGAAGAGGCTTCTCAATGACCTTTGAGAGATATTCGGAAAAACAGGCAATGCCAAATAGTATTTTTTTTGGGATACGAATACGAAAAGCAGTTATGCCCATTGCCTGTGCAATCACATCGCCGATTTCCTCCATCCGGTAGTCATTGCCGTCAGAGATGAAAAAAATCTCTCCGCTCTTTGCATGACTCTCAACAGCAAGCAGAATTCCTTGTATTATATCCTCCACGTAACACAGGCTCAAATGCTGGTCCGAACCGAAAGGGCAGGGGTTTATCCTTCTGGAGAGGCATTTGAAGAGGGCAAAAAAATCTTTGTCCCTCGGCCCGTAGACGGTGGAAGGCCGAAGGATCAGAACGGGAACTTCATGAGCATGGGCAAGAACCGATTCTTCTCCCATGCGTTTGCTCCGGCCATAAAAGGAGACCGGTTCGCAGGAGTCCGACTCCTTCTTGCTGAGCCTGTTTCGATTCGGCCCTGCCGCTGCCTGGCTCGAGATATAGACGAATTTTTGAAGATGAGGATTGTTTTCGAGACAAGCGTGGACAAGGTTTTCCGTTCCCAGGCCATTCACTGCAAAATAGGCTTCCTCTTTGATCGCCTTGGTGACACCTGCCAGATGGAACACCCAATCGATGCCCTTTACTGCCTTTTTTAAAGAGGCCTTGTCATTATAATCGCCATGAACAAATTCCAGCGGAAGATCCTTCAGCCATTTCAAATCGCTTGTCTTTCGAAGGAGACAGCGGACGCGTACGTCTTTTCGGATAAGAGCTTCCGCCAGATGGCTTCCGATAAATCCCGTGCCTCCCGTGATCAGAGCCTTCAATGAATCATTGTTCCTCAATTGCAGGGTTTTTCACTCCCTCTCCTCCCGTGGAAGGCGAAGGGTGAGGGGATGTGGTCCGCTGGTGATTTTCAAAAATTATCGTTTTCTTCTGGAATTGTCAAGAAGCGGCGGTCTTCCGGGTACCCGCATATGAGCGCTACGGCACCTTATCAGAGTGGAGCTTGAGGGTTTCGACTCGGATCTGGAACGAATTGAGAAAATCTTCATTGGTTTCGACCTTGGTATCGAGGCCGCTGGTCGAGCGGTTATAAAGCAACGCTATCTTGACCAGGGCGGTGATGGACGCGTCATCAATCGAATCGGCCACGTCACTCAACTTTTTACCCGGAGCTTTCTTGTCCGGCTCCTCGGAGGTCTTTGCAACGGTCATCTCGTTTTTGACCTCTTTTACCCCGTCGATATCCTTCGCGTACTCGGTTGTCAGTGCCTTCTTTTCCTGACTCTCGGCATTGCCGCGCAGAATCACGACAGCGTCTTTGACATCAACCTCTGTTGCGAGTCCGCTCACGCTGCGATGGAACAGAAGGCTGGTTTTCACTTTCGTCATGAGCCACGCATCGGAGTGCTCGGCAGGGGCTTCACCTTTTAATTCCAGCTTGTTGTTGACGCTTTCCACTCCGGGCAGAGCGGCAACAGTCTCCTGGGCCAATTGTTTGTGGGTTTTTCAGAAACCGTCCCTGTCATGGTAACAACACCATCCTCGGACTGGAACTTGATGTCACTGTCTTTGAGGTAGGTCTTGAACACATAAGACTTTTTTGCGGATGATTCGATGCTCTTATCCGCCTCGGAGGCGAAGCCGGCGTTGATCAAAAAAAAGAGGCCGTTACAGCCACCAGTGCCAGGCTGTACGTCGGTTTATTCATGGTTCATCTCCCTTTTTGAATTGGGTTATGAAAATATTTCAAAAGTTACAACGGGTTTTACACAGTCCTTTTATCCTTTCCTGGGTTTGTTCGCAGTTTCAGAAACACTTATTATGAGTGGAACCCTATTGATTAATATCCTCACTTCTTTTTAGCAATGAGTCCATAGGGGGAGGGCTCATTTCCGGGGAAAACACTCCGCCGAGCGTGGGGCTCTCCGGCCCAACCCGAATCCACATGCTCGGAAGAGTATTCCTTCTCCGTGAACAATCCCTTCCCGACCAACTCTCTGAATTCACGGACATTGGGTTTGATCAGATACACGCCTTCCTTGAGGGCCTCCTCCAAGGCTTCACCCGAAACGTCGATGATCACTTTTGCTTTCCTATCCTTTCCGATTCTCGCCACCCGTGCATAAAAGTCAGTGGGCACGCCCGGAGGAAGGCTTCCGCTGGCCACCAGGTAATCGGGTGATGGTTCTACGGTCGATAATGCATTATTTTCGGCGACATAAAGCGAGACTAATCACCTATCTACGTCTCCGCCAATAGTAACCGCCGCCCCCGCCGAACAACAAGATCAACACGACTATGACAATGATGAGCGTTGTGGTACTCATTGTAATTTCCTCCGTTTAGTTGTTTGAACATCTGTGTTGATGCCATACGCTTTAGTTGGCCGCACCCCTCACGCGGTGCCTTCGACTTGATCTTAAGTCATCAAACACCTGCTGGTGGGCATACTGAAAGGGCCGGTCCTGCACCTTACAATGTTCCTGCGGACACCCCTTTTGATTCTTTCGTACAACCTGGTACCGTTATTTCACTATCAGATCATTCTTTACGGCTTAAATCCCTTTGACGCTGCGGGCAATTTCACCCGCGTTATTGACGGCATTCTGAGAATCAACAAAACCGCTCAGCTGAACCGTGCCCTTGAAGGTTTCGACACTGATCTGGAATGATTTGAGGAAATCATCCGACGCAAGCAGTGTTTTCACCTTGCTCGTGATAACCGAATCATCAATGTATTCACCGGCACTTCCCTGTTTTGTTGTGGATCCACACCCAGCAACGGCGAATATAAGCAAAACCATGACAAAATAACCGACAAACCTGTTTCCTCTTTTCGTTTCGTACTCCTTTCGTGAAAATACTCTTACTTCTCAGGCAAGATTTCAGGAAATAGTGCGTGAAGGGTTCTCTTTTCTACTTATCAAAAACCTTCTTGAATTCTCCGGTTTTTTCCTGAACTTTCCCTGCGCTCTTTTCCATCGCGCCTTCAGACTCCAGCTCATGATTATCTGCAAGTTTCCCCAAAGACTCCTTGATCTTACCCTTGGCCTGGTGCAGATTTCCTTCCACTTCGTCTCTTGTTCCTGATTTCATGGTTTTTCTCCTGTTGAATTTAAGTTAAGGGTTCCAGCGATGAGAGCAACCACCGGCTGCGGATACAACCTTTTCCGTTTCTTTCTTGTTCGCGCTCATCAAACATCTCCTTTTGACGTCTTTGTAAATAGTGTCGTTCCTTTGCAGTACGCTGTCTATAGGGAGATCGATCATTTTGCTGGATGGAAATCCTGTGAGGCAGGAGAAAGTCCCGGAACCCGGCGCTCAGATCATACCGTCCTCGCCAACCTCGAAGTCACTGAGTTGGACTTTGTTCATGTAGGGTTTTTTGCCCAGGGTATTGGCGCCGGGTAAACAGCCCCACCCGGGAGAGATGGGCCATGTTGGAAGTGTGATCTGGGTCGATTCGAGCCGTTGCTTCCCGGTGGAAAGGCCCGCTGCAAAAACCATCTATCCATTTTATTGCTCATAAAAGTAGTTATATTACCTCTTTTATGCCTTTAAAAGCTGTATTTGTTTGACAATGGTTATCAAATTTGCAGTTACCAGGGAGGCTCAGACATAGCTCTTGAACGAGCGAAGGCCCTTCCAGGTGCACTTGTAAAATCCAAAGCAGCGCTTCAGCCAGGAGATTCCGGTGCACGATGTCGTGCACCGTATGAATCGGCGTGGCGATGCTTCCCCGTTTTTCACTGGCGCCCACCACCGCCACCCGGCGAGGCTGGAACATACGATCCAGTATTGTACTGACTCATGTTAAGGGTGCTCCTAAAAAATTTCTTCACACTGGAAACTCCCGAAGCATCTCATGGATGCCTTTGT
>CAYPSZ010000330.1:0-10961 GCA_964413125.1 uncultured Desulfobacterales bacterium | reverse complement strand
GCCATGGCCTATCAGCAGCCCGAATTCACTGGCATTCGTCAGTTTCAGGCTCTCTATGGACGGCAGTCCGTAGGCAATACTGTGAAAGATAGTGGCCATGTGGCCAAGGGGTGAGGCGTATGAACGAACCTATCATTTAGTGCGGGTCACATTGCAGTTGGCTTTGGAAGCCATAAAACAGCAGGAGGCATGGGAGAGTGCGCCTGCGAGTGATTCTTTTCATTGATGCTGGAATGAGCAATCATCTCTTCTAAGAGTTATGACTTATGATGTTCACTGTTCCTGACCTCAAAGGCCTTTCAGCAGAAGTGCAAGAGCTCAACGCCAAGGAATCCAGGGCAATGTCAGCCATGCTCCACCGGCGGCAACCGGAATTCTGTGAAATGATAGCCTGGGTCGGCATGGACGTGAGGTGTGCCCGTGCGCACTGGTTTTGCTCCATGTTCTGTGCGCTTGCTTGCAGGCAGGCTGAGATGAGCACCGGACGGGGACTGCCACCACTTACTGAATATGATATACAAGAGGTTGCCGGATTTATCGCGCGTGGTGACGAGGCCGAAATTGGGAAACGGGCCTGCGGATATCCGAAGCGAATTCTGCGACACGTTCTATTCGACAAAGGCTTCGACACTGAAGACTCGGAGTGGCTTTGCACGACCATTTCTGCCTTCTTGTTTGTGGCTGAGATGTCTTTGAGCAGGAGAGAGGTAGTAGTACCCGACTAACCAATTCAACCCGGGTGCAAAGATAATCACATGCTCACCAAGATAATTAGCGGTGGACAGACCGGAGCTGACCAGGCAGCCCTCGATGCGGCCATTGAACTCGGGATTCCGCAAGGCGGGTGGAGAGCCAAGGGGGCCTCTAAACAGGACAGGTTTGGATGGTAACCAACGAAGCGGTGGTCGCTTGCATGAGATTAGGCAATGCCGGCTGGAATTAACGACACCGATTTCTTATTAGTGAACCCATCGAGTCCGTGGTCCAGCTGCGGGATGCCGACGAAGCGACTGCGGCCCGAGAGCTTGTCGAGACCTATGTCATCTCAGAGGAGATGGCGGAAAAGCTGGTGGGTCTCGTAATTCCCCAGCTTCAATTCGAGCAGTCCACAGATAACAAAGGCCTTTTCGACGCGCTGATCGAAAAGCGGGCCGAGAGTCTCGAACCCGAGCAGCTGGACCGTTACTACTACGAAGCCTTAAAACGGGTCATGGAGTGCACGGACCAGATCTATGTGACCGGCTACAAGATCTGGCAGCACGAGCTGGACAAGCTGGTGGCCAACTGGAACCGGACGCTGCTCACCAACCTGGAGGACCCGACCACCAAGGGCAACCTGGACCTGCTCAAACCCGAACCCAAGAAACTCGTCAACGGCTTTATCAATAAGCGGGAGCTTCCTGACGACCTCGACCAGGATTTCATCCACGCCCTGAGCAAGGTGCTTTCCGGCCTTCAAAAGGTGCCTGTCAAGACGGCAGAGCTTCGAGCGGCGTTGCTCTCAGGAGGTTCACCAGCAACACCGGCTGAGATGAAGAGGCGATTCGAGGGAGCTCACCAAGGGCAAAGAGCCCGGCAAGGTACGCATCGTACTGGAATAGGAACCACGAATGGTATAAGCGCCTAATTCTGGCTTGGTTGGTTGAAGAGTTTCCTCCGCCGCTGTGAGCCTTTGACACAGCCCAGGGGGCACACAACTGACACATTCAGGGGACACACAGGTTTCCCTTGACTTTTCTATCCCATTTCAGGATGCTATTTGAAATCCAGCCCTGTTTTCCTGGCAATCTAATAGGCAACATTCCAACCCAGCGAGGGAGCATCATGGCCCGAGCCGTCTGAGAGACCCCGTATCTCAATGAGAGAGGCGGGGGTTTGTTTTTTACCGTGATAATTTTCCTCTCCGTCATCCCGGACCCCGATCCGGGATCCAGTCTTTGGTCTATAGAACTGGATACCGGCTCCCGGTTCAAACCCGGGACAAGCTTCGCCGGTATGACGAAGGAGGAATTTTCATCGGCGGGGCTGACAATATAGGTGGTTGTCATGAACGTTTGGTAATACTGGTTTAGATGGAATTAGTAGGGAGAGTTTAAGGGAGCGAAAGGTTGATTGCGCTGGGGGTACACCTTGCACCTTGATTTGCCGGTTGGTTCAAGGTGTACCTGCCGGACGTCTGATAGAGAGAATCTGAGACAATTGAAGAGGAGAGCTGAAATGAAAGACAGGATTTGGAGTATGGCATGTGTTGGGGTTTTGGCGGCGGTGTTGTTTATTTCGGGTGGGGCTTTTGCGGGTAGTCTGGAGCCGTCCGGTCCCCCCGGGCCGACCATGCACACGTTGAGGGATCTCTTCGAGAAGCTCGTGGCGATTGACGTCAAACTTGATGGTTTAGGTTCCGGTGGTGGAAGCACGGCAGTGCCGAAAACGGGCCAGACCGAGTCCTATCGTGTCGGGGATGACGGGGCGCTTCAAAAGGGCTTTGTGTGGCCTGATCCCCGTTTTACGGATCATAGAGACGGTACGATCACGGATAACCTGACGGGTTTGATGTGGGTGCAGGCGCCGCATGATCTTGATGGAAATTCAGAGTATCAGACATGGAACAATGCCATTGATTATTGTAACGGCCTGACCCATGCCGGCCATTCCGATTGGCGTCTTCCTAATGTTCGGGAGCTCCAGAGCCTTATAGATTATGGCCGTTATGATCCAGCCCTTCCTTCCGGGCATCCCTTCATCGGCATCCAGGTTGCGAGCTACTGGTCGAGTACCTCGCACGCGGAACTTACGAATCCCGCATGGACCGTGGCCATGAGCCTCGGCTACGTGGCCAGCCTCGACAAGTCGCGTTATAACTATGTGTGGCCTGTCCGCGCCGGTGAATAAGAGGATTTGGCCCTATGATTTTTTGTGTCATTTAAATTTTTTGGAGGGTTCGGGGGTTTCCCCCTGCTCGCGGCAAAAATTGAATTCCGAGGTCCCCGTATGGTTTTTTCACGGATGCTCACAGATCAGTACTGCCAATTGAAGGGCGGGGCAACGGACTGCGTTTTTCTGATGCAGGTGGGTGCTTTCCGGCAGATGTTGGCAGGAGGGAGTGGGAACCATCCTTGACTGCCAACCATTTTGCCATCTTGAGTCAGCGTTTTCATGATAGGCATGCTGAAAGGGTCCTGCGCGGCTCCAGAGAGGAAACCTTACAGTTGCCTGGGTTGGGGAAACAGGGAGAACAGCGATGAGTAAACGAAAGGCACCGTGGTATGCTTTGTTGGCAACGGTTTTATTGTTTGCGACATGCACCTGGAGCAATGTTGGTTTTGCCGGAGAAATCGATCCGGACCATAAATTCGCCTGGGCCGAAAATGTCGGCTGGCTGAGCTTTAAGTCCAGCCACGGCACGGTCATGGGTTACCCCGATCACCTGGAGGGGCATGTCTGGGCCGAAAACGTGGGCTGGATCAGCCTGGGGACTCATTCGGGCGGAGGCAGTCACAATTATTTGAACACCTCTGCAACCAATTACGGAGTGAACAGATCGGGCAGTCAACTGTCCGGCTATGCGTGGGGAGAGAATATCGGTTGGATCAATTTCGGGCCGTCGGACTACCATGATGGAGTGTCAATCGACTCGGCGACAGGGGATTTCAGCGGCTATGCCTGGGGGTCAAACATCGGATGGATCAAGTTTGCGGGAACCGCAGGTGATGGGACCCCCTATACGGTCAGAATCACCCTTGAACAATATAGCGGGTCGATAATCGGCCGGATTATGACGGAAGTTACAGGGCAGTCCACGGCTGTGGTCGGAGCCCTCATTACGGTGGTGGAAACCGGACAAACAGCTATATCAGACATCGAAGGCAGATACGTCTTTGACGATGTACCGGCCGGGAACTACACGCTCAAGATCGAAATGGCCGGATTTGAAGCAGCCTATTTGCAGGGAATTGAGGTCATTGAGGGATCTCAGACAGACATGCCTTCAAGCGATCTTGTTTTTGCACAGGCGGAAGAATGCCTTCCGGGCGATACAAACAATGATGGGAAACTGGGTCTTGAGGATGCCGTCTATATTCTGCAGTTTCTTACTGGGATAGAGAGACAACCGGCGCCGAACTAAAGGTCATCCTTGAAATCGAGGCACTCGTGCCCGGCGGCGCCCCGAACAACGTAATACGAACAATCACGGAGAACAGCCGCACACTCCAACAGTTCCACGGATTTGCAGCGGTCTTTACCGACGTGTCAATTTGAAAATATTATCATACTATATACCGTATATAATTCGGGAAGAAACATTGTGGATTCTTGCTTTTGCACATAGTCATCGTAAACCAAATTATTGGATCAAAAGAAAGAGTGAAATCAGCTAACAATTATCATAAGTGAGCGAGAGCCTTCTCTCATACCACATCTGTGATTCGGTCGCGTAGTTTTTATTGGCTTATCGTATCGTATATTTGAGCAATAGGCCTTTTGTATTAGAAACGTAGGCTTATTGTGTTAGGAATCGGGTGTGAAAACAACCGAATACTTTAAGCACGTACGGAAAAGAGCTGACCGTGTTATAATACAAGATGAATGGATATCCAGTTTAATCCGCTCCCCTCAGAAAACTGAAACGCAATCAGATGGGAGGATACGTAAATGGGGATGGGTCCCGTAAGAAGGCAAGTTTCTTCGAGTCATTTTACTGGAAGATGGTGAAACGGTTCACAATGCCTTCTACGACAGATCTTTCAAGGAGGGCCGGAAATGAGAGTCAAGTATTTTTCTGATACAGATACCGCGTTGGTTGAGTTTACAGATAATGAAGTATTTGAGACCAAAGAGATCGGCGAAAATATTTATATAGATCTAGATGGAAAGGGAAACCTCGTTAGCATGACTATTGAGCATGCACGTTCGAACGCTCGTCTCGAGGAGTTTTCCCTTCATGAAGTCGTAAGCTTGCCCCCAGTGGATCGCCAAACGATAAGCTCCACCTGACGGCTAAAATGGCCATAGTTTCCAAAGATTGACAAGCTCACCCCGGAACGCCTCGGGACCACCGTGAGCCATTCCACCATCCAGCGGATCCTCTCGGAGCATTGCCTGCGGTGGCGCTTCATCCGCCCCGGGCCGAGATTCACTACATCATGGACAACCTGAACACCCACTTCCACGACGACTTCTGCCAACTGGTGGCAGCGTTCAGCGGCGTCCCCTATACACCCCTCAAAACCGGGGCCGAACGCCGTGAGTGGCTGGAGTCTCCACACAAACGCATCGTCGTGCATTTCGTACCCTTTCATGCCTCCTGGCTGAACATGGTGGAGATATGGTTTGGGATCCTAAAGGCCAAATGTCTGAGATACAGCGATTTTTTCTCGATCCCTCAGCTCTGCCAAGCGATCCTCTCGTTTGTGGATACCTGGAACGACTTCTACGCCCACCCCTTTCATTAGTCTTACAAGGGAGAAGGGTTGCACGGAAAAGCCGTACGCCGTTTCAGTCGGCTCCTCGAGATCGAAACCGATCAAATGGAAAGTACGTTCCTGACGAAACAACTGCTTCTCATGTCCAATATCGCCGAGCAGTATCTGCACTTCATCCCCAATGCCGACTGGGTCCATTTGCTCTCTCTTGCTCAGGAGAGATCTGACTATATCATGCATGCGATCGAAGCCGATGACAGGCCGAGGGAAAAGAAAAAAGCCTTGGAAGCCCACAGCCGCTTCGTGCAAACCGTCCTCCAGCAGCCCTTGGCAAAGGCAGCATAGCTGACTATGTCAACAAGAAATCAAATTGCCGAAACACTGAGCAAAATTTTTGATACGCGGTACTAGGCTATTACGTATAGCTTATCGTATCATGCACACTTAGGGACGCCTAAAATCGCCGGTATTCCGGGGCAATACCTGAACGCCCAGCTTGAGAGGTGCGAATGGAGCGCAGCGGAATGAGCATCCTTCTCCAAGCTGATGTTCGGCAGATTATATCCTATCCTTCCAATAGTCTGGTTTTCTGTGAAGATTAGCAATTGCCACAATCAGAATTTCTTGTTCTCGTATTTGGTAGATAACTCCATATGGAAAACGCCGGGTTTGACATCGTCTTGTTCGCTTTGAACAGGTTTGCCATGCTTCAGGAAATTCGCCAATCCTATCAAGAGCATTCAACACTTCAGTCAGAAAAGCATCGCCGAAACCAGGAATCTCGTAATTGTAATACTCGATGGCATCATCCAACTCGATTTGAGCAATCTCTAGAAAATTAATCTTCATTTTTATATTACCTGTATTTCTGAAGGACCTTTTCCAAAGATATCGCCTTGATTTTCCCTTGATCATAGGCATCAATTCTATCCTCAGCCTCTTTTGCCCATAATTCATCGATTTCTTTATCAGACTTATCAAGGGTGGAAATTAGCTTATCGATGAGTTGTGCCTTTTCGGAGGGACTAAGGGATGAAGCCTCTTTAAAAATTCTATCTGCGGTAGCCATTTTATTCTCCTTTGAATTTCTATTATATAAAATTATTTCTCAAATCTATAATGCCGAACGCCAGCCATCACCGGTGACAAAGCCGTAGCGCAGCGGAGGGTTTGGCATCCGGTGCATGGCCTGGTTATGCAGCATGTAATGGTTTAATCCGATCAACTTCCTCCTTGACCGATTGAGCTGCAGTCCACAGATCAAGAGCACGCTGTGCGTTCAGCCAAAACTCCGGGGAGTTACCAAATAACCGGGCAAGCCGAAGTGCCATTTCAGGACTAACAGCACGGCGTTCACGCAACAGCTCATTCACTGACTGGCGAGAGACGCCTAGAGATTCAGCCAGCCCCGCGACAGTCAGGCCGTAGTCTGGCAAGAAATCTTCTCTCAGCATTTCACCGGGATGAGTCGGCTTGCGTTGAATGCCCGCAGTATTAGGAATAGCCATAATCATTACCTCCCTCAGTGGTAGTCACACACTTCGACCTCGTACGCATCGCCATCTTCAAAACGAAAACAGATACGCCACTGATCATTTATTGAAATCGCGTGCTGCCCCTGCCTGTTTCCGGAAAGTGGGTGAAGACGGTTGCCAGGCGGCACTTTCAAATCCTCCAGCTGCTCGGCCAAATTCACGTATTCAAGTTTTCTGGCGGCTCTTTGAGCAACATCCGCAGGAAACTTCTTTGATTTCCCCTTGGAGTACAACTCTTGAGTTCGCTTGTCAGCAAAGGATTTGATCATGCCCCACAGTGTAACCCGTCACGTGACGCGCGTCAACAGTTGGGGTGGCCGCATAACAATAGATTGATCCGCATAAGATGCCGGATTTCTCGTTTTTGTCCGTATAAGACACCTTCAGGAACGCTGCAAAATATGACTTAACCCTTTGAGATTCATACCATTTCCGCTGGTCAGTCCATTTAGCTCGGCATTTTATGCGGATCAGCATAAGACACCTCTCAAAGTCCGTCCACGGGACTCCGTATGCCGGAAGGCCCACGGTTAAGGACATGCGTATAAATCATGGTCGTCTTGATATCCTTATGCCCCAGCAGTTCCTGGACCGTTCGGATGTCGTAACCGCTTTCAAGCAAATGGGTGGCGAAGGAATGTGTGGCAGGTCGCCCGCTTTATCAGACCGGCCCTCATCGCCGCCGTACGCACCGCCTTCTGCACAAGCGACTCATCGACGTGATGCCGTCCCTCCTCGCCGGTCTTGGCGTTGCGCCATCAGTTTTCCTGTGGGAAGACCCATTGCCGGCGCCATTCCCTGGGAGCGTTGGGGTATTTGCGATCGAGGGCATTGGGCATCGGAACACGGCTCCATCCGTCGGCCAGATCCTTTTCATGAACTGCCTTGACGGCTCTGAGATGCTCCTGCAACGCGGCCTTGAGCGACTCGGGCAGCATTGTTATTCTATCTTTCGCGCCTTTGCCGTTCCTGACCAAAATTTCGTTGCTGGAAAAGTCGATATCCTGCACGCGTAGGCGAAGGCACTCCATCAGACGTAGCCCTGAACCATACACCAGCGAGGCCATCAGCCATTTGTTTCCGGAAATATTCGCCGGCAAGGCTTTGACTTCATCGCGGGTCAACACGACGGGCAGGCGAGAAGGCTTGCGGGCACGGATGACTTGGCCCAAATCGCCCACTTCGCGGCCAATGACGTGGCGGTATAGAAATAATAGGGCTGAAAGAGCTTGGTTCTGAGTCGAAGCGGCAACCTTTTCTTTAACCGCCAGATGCGTCAAAAAAACATTGATTTCAGGTTCGGCCATTTCTTGCCGTCAATCAGTTCGGTCGCTCCCTCCTGCCCGAATCCCCTGGGGGCTTCTTTTGCCCTGGCAAACTCTCTTTCGTGCGGTCCCAGAACCCGGATGAATTCTCTTTCCTTGCGGATGAATCCGGGTCGGGTCCATTCACTGGTAAGGTCGATGCTGCAGCTCTGGGCCAGTTTTCTCGCTTCGTCAAACGGCACTTTGGCTCCGGCGTAGTTCCAGCGCCACAGGACGTAGAAACGGGTGAGAACGGTGATTTCCCCGGAAAAGGCGTTTCTAAGGATCTGCCGTACCGCATAGTCGGTCGCTATCTGCCGCACATCGGCTGGCATCCTATCGGCGCGGATGATGTTTCCTTCATAGTCCATGATTTTTTCATAACGGCCGAACAAATACCGCATCGGGGTTCCTGAACGCGATTTCCTTGTCGAATGTAACCTTCGGATAGCGGCGCATGATTTCGCCGTAGCGCTTTTTGAACGGGTCCTTCCCGGCGATCATCCGGATAGGAAACGGAACGCTCTCCACAGCCAGGGAAGCCGTCCTTCCGCTCCCGTAGTGTGCCCCCGGCACGAACAAAGGCTTTCTTGAAGTAGTTTTCCGTATACTCTGGAATGAGTCGCTGTTCTTCGGCCTGTCGGGCCATCTCGTGGATTCGGGTGTAGTCGATAAACCGGGTGGCCAGGCTTTCTCCCAGGTTCTCCCTGACTTTTGGATCTGTAAATTAATAACTAAGCGTTTTTAGCTTGACAGGGGGGCTTTCTGAGAGTTACCATGGTCGTCATGGTATCCTCGGAAATCATACAAGTCCTTTCGAAAAAATTCCAGTTGCTCCAAGGTGAACTGGATGAGCGATCAAGGCGACGCTGGGCTGCAACCGAAGCTCTGTCCCTGGGCCATGGGGGAGCCAAGGCGGTAGCAACCGCAACGGGCATAGCGGAGAGCACTATTCGGATTGGGAAGAAGGAGATTGAGCGGGGAACCACGGCAAGACAGCCTGCATCCCGTAAGCGAAGTATCCGCCGAAAAGGAGCAGGACGCAGGCCTCTTACTGCAAAGGACAGCTCTTTGATTTCCGCCCTCGACGCATTGGTCGAACCGTCGGCGCGGGGAGATCCCATGTGCCCCCTGCGATGGACGTGCAAGAGCACTCGAAACTTAGCGGAGGAACTGAGGCGGCAAGGGCATCGCATAAGTCATACCAAGGTCTCCCAGTTGCTTCAGGATCTGGGGTATAGCCTTCAAGGCACACGAAAGACCAAAGAGGGCTCTTTCCACCCTGATCGGAATGCGCAATTTGAATATATTTACTCGAAAGTTACATCGTTCCAAAAAGCAGGGCAGCCTGTCATTTCGGTGGATGCAAAAAAGAAAGAATTGATCGGTGATTTTGCCAACCAAGGGAGAGAATACCAACCCAAAGGCCGCCCTGAGGGGGTGCGTGTTTATGATTTCTTGGACAAAGATTTGGGTAAAATCACCCCGTATGGCGTTTATGACCCGGTTACCAATACAGGATGGGTGAGTGTAGGAGTCGATCATGATACCGCACAATTTGCAGTTGAGTCGATCCGAAGGTGGTGGTTGCGCATGGGAAGCAGAAACTACCCGGAGGCCACGGAATTGCTCATCACGGCCGATGGCGGGGGAAGCAATGGCAGTCGTTGCCGCCTCTGGAAAGTAGAACTGCAAGAGTTGGTTAATGAGACAGGGCTTGCGATCAGCGTAAGCCACTTTCCCCCGGGGACAAGCAAGTGGAACAAGATTGAGCACCGGATGTTTTCTCACATCACCGAAAACTGGAGAGGCCGTCCTCTCATCAGCCGAGAAGTCGTAGTGAATCTTATAGCCGGTGCGTCTAAGAAATCCGGTTTGCATATTGAAGCGGAATTGGACCTAACCGAGTACCCTACGGGTATTAAAGTGTCAGATGCTCAAATGAAACGACTAAACCTTCATCCTGCGGACTTTCACGGTTCAGACTGGAACTATACCATCAAACCCGCGGGCTGATATCGATGAGTTATTTAATTACAGCTCCTAAGCTTCCGATTATGAGTTTTCCCCTGCCCTTGCTAGAAATACGGGAGAAAGTGCCTGAGAAGGGCATCTCACAGCCTTGCCGGGCTTGTTCTCCCCACCCTGATTGAGAAAACTCACTGAAATCCTTACCGGGAATCACCCCAGGAGCAACAAAACCACTTACCGCTTTTAACGTTACCTAGAAGGTTTGCCGTAAACAGAGGGTATAGAATATGCCTATGTGCAACGAAAAGTCATTTATATCTTGCCTCAGCGCCTATTTTAGTGCAGGATTCACATTACAAAAGTTTGAAACATCTAACTCTACTTCTGAAAGGAGTATACAATGGCTGAAGACAAGGACATTCTGACGATTGAGGAAGCGGCGGAGTACCTGCGTTTGGGTAAGCGCTCGGTTTACAAGCTGGCAAAGGCGGGAAAGATGCCGGCAAAAATGGTCTTGAACAAGTGGCGGTTCGAGAAAGATTCGCTGAGGGAGTGGGTCAGGAAGGCGGGGAAGTGATTTTCCAGCATTTCTTTTCACCTTGACTTTTTCGTTTCATTTATAGACACTGACCGAACATCCCGCATGTTTCCTTAGCAACCAAAGAAAACACATCCTGAGCCAAGCGAGGATGCTATGGCCCGAGCCGTCTGAGACCCCATTTCTCGTAAAG
>CAYPSZ010000329.1:0-8325 GCA_964413125.1 uncultured Desulfobacterales bacterium | reverse complement strand
ATGGCCCGGCCGTTTCGCGTTTTATGAGGAGCAAAAAAGATTCACGGGTCGCCCCCGCGGGTAGTGAAGGTGTTCCCATTGAAGACCTAATCCTCGCCTTCTCCTCTCACCTTCTGAAGCCTGAGGCGCAGAAAGGATTCCGCGGCCTCTTCATTGCCGGGTGCCAAATCGATTGCTTCCATATAGGTGGCCATGGCTGAATCAATATCCCTTGCGGCTTCCTGCCTGCGGGCCCGTTGAACAAGAAGGCGCACCAGGGCCTCTTTGACCTCTTCGTGCTCGGGTTCGATCTCAAGGATCTTTCTGTAAGTGTCTGCGGCAAGATCCTCTTCTCCTTGCCTGTCCGCCAACTGTGCGAGCCGGTGCATAAGCCCGAGGTCCCCGGGGCGCCGATCAAGGGCCTCCTTCATCAGGTCCATTGCATGGGTCGTCCGGCCCAACTTCAGGTAGGCCAGTATAAGATAGTCCGTAATGACCGGATTCCCGGGAAGGGAGGCGACGCCTCGTTTAAGAACGGGGAGCAGTTCATTCCAGCGCTCCTGGTCTGCCAGGATGTCGAAAATGATATGGTAGTAGTCCGGATTTTCAGGTTCATGCTCCAGCAATGTGAGTCCGGTTTGTGAGGCTGCGTCCCACTTTTCAAGCTTGATGAAGCTGTCTAAAAGCAGCTCCCTGGCGTTTATATCGTCAGGACGTAAATCCAAGTACCTACTGAGGTGAAGGGCGCTGTCCGCATAATCTCCGGCCTCGTATTCGAGAACAGCCAGATTGTATATGAGGATCTCGTTTTCCGGAGCCAGAGGGAGCATTTCACCATAAAGTTCTTTTAGTTTGTTTCTTTCGCCTCTCTGGTCGTAAACGTCGGCCAGAAGAAGCATGGCTTCCAGGTAGTCGGGCTCAACAGTCAGGACCTCTTTGAGATACTCTTCCGCCTCATCTAATCCCCCCCGTTTTAGAGCCCTTTCCGCAAGCCTCATGCGGGCGTCCACATCTGAAATTTCCAAGGACACCGCCATTTTCAGGTATTCATCAGCCTTTTCAGTGTTTCCTACCTTGTCATGGAGCCCGGCCAGGTTGTAATAAAGATTTGCATCGTCTTTTTGGATATCAGCCGCTTCAGCGTAACGTTCAATGGCCCTTTGTATATCTCCGGACTGTGAGTACATATAGCCCAATGTCTTGAGCACGGCGGCCCTGTCCTCTTCCTGTTCGAGGAGTCCTAGAACACGCTCGTATTCCTCCATGGCTTCCGAGGTCCGGCCCTCGTCCTCAAGCTTTCCGGCGATACGAAAGGCAAGCACCGGATCGTCGGAATGGAAGTCGGCCATGCGTCTCAGCGTGGAGAGAGTGCCGTCCCGGTCTCCAGCCGCCTCATAGACCGAAAGCAGCCGTTGCAGGACCTTCTCGTCTTCAGGGCGCTTGCGTGCCTTTATTTCCAGCATGGCCGAGGCCTTTTTCCAGTTCTCAAGGTCCATGTTCTCCGCTATGATTCGGTCAAGTATCTCCTCGTCTTCCGGGTGATGCTCCAGGGCCCGTTCCAGGTGTTCGAGCCTCTTTTGCGGGTCGATAATCCGGGCCGCCCTTGCCAGCCAGTCCTTTGCCGAAGGCTCAACCACCAAGGTCACATGCCCCAGCATGGACCCGCCGCGCTTGATTTCCACACGGAACTGATGGTGCTCGAAGGTCCTGTTTTCGGGTAGAAGGCGGTGAAGGGGCATTTCCTCGTACAGGAGTGCATTGGCATCCAGGCCGATGGAAAAAATCCTAACACCCCTGTTGAGCAAAATGTTCGTGGTGATATTACTGATTCGGATGTGGTCCTCAGGCCGGAGGTGCAGGGTCTCACCGTTGAGCAAGCGGATGGAGTCCCCGTTTCGTAATATCAGCATGGCTTGAAAACGCGGGTTTTCAGGGAAAATGCCGGTCCACAGCCACACCCCCCCGGCCCCCATGGCCAGCAAGACCAGCAGCCATGCGAAGGACCGCCGGCGTCTCGGTCGTCGCCTTCTAAGAGCCAAACCGTGCCCTCCACCCAGACTCTTTGGGAACTGCCGGTCTTGTCCAGCTTAGCTGTGGGAGTTGCCGACCGGCAGATCCGGCAATGACTCAATGCAAGTGAAAGCTATTTCCTTTCGGCAAATCGTTCCTGCCAAACCAAGAGAATCGGGCTGGCAACGAAAACCGAGGAGTAAGATCCAACGAGAACGCCCACCAGCATGGCGAAAGCAAAGTCGTGGATTACCCCTCCTCCCAGGACAAACAGGGTCACGACCACCGCCAAGGTGGTGAGGGAGGTAAGTATGGTACGGCTGAGAGTCTGGTTGATGCTGTTGTTCATGACCTCTTCGAAGCTTCTCCTGCGGAAACGTCTGGTGTTCTCCCGTATCCTGTCGAAGACTACGATGGTGTCGTTAAGGGAGTAACCCACAATGGTGAGAAATGCAGCTATAATACTCAAGGATATCTCCCGATCAGTGAGTGCAAAGGCCCCTATTGTGATGGTGATGTCGTGGATGAGGGCCAATATGGCGCCCATAGCGTATTTGAGCCTCAGGAACCAGCATAGGCCCAGGGTGACTAAGAGGGCGAGCAAAATCAACCAGGTCACACTAACGCCCAAAAGAGACCCTACATAAACCACTACTGCAAGAGACAAGGCCATGATGATACTCATGCCCCACTTGAGTTCAAAGCGTCCCGATATGTAAATTGCAATGAAGAGTAGCGCATAGAATACCGCGAACAGGGCTTTCTGACGAAGGTCCTCTCCCACCTTGGGCCCCACCATCTCAACACGTCGGATTTCCACTGCATCTCCAAACCCGGCGATCAAGTCGTCCCTGACTTTGTCGCTGAGTCCGGTGAGTTCAACATCCGACTCCCGGATACGGATCAGGTATTCGGCCTGGTAACCCTCCCCGAACTCCTGAACGATGCTTTCTTGCAGCGCAGGAATTGTAAAGGCTTCCCTGATCTCCGACGGGGTCCTGGTCTGATCAAGCTTGACCTGAACCAGGACCCCACCGGTGAAGTCCACACCGTAGTTGGGGCCTCCCCGCCATATGAGCAGAAACACGGTCAGCACTATCAAAGAGGCTGATAAGAAAAATGCGTATTTGCGCCTCCCGATAAAGTTGATATTAATGCCCGGTTTGATGAATTCCATAAAAGGTCTCCGAATGGTGAGTCCGCATCCTCAAATGCTGATGCTTGCCCGCCTCCGATATACATATAAATAGTCGAAAGCTATCCTGGTCATGAAAACCGCCGTTATGAAGCTTGCCACGATTCCGATGCTTAGGGTCACTGCAAATCCCCTTACCGGTCCGGTTCCGAACTGGAAGAGCACCAGCGCCGCGATGAATGTGGTCACGTTGGCATCCAGGATCGTTACTATCGCCTTGGAGTAACCACCTTCGATGGCGGCTCTGGGAGGTTTTCCGAGCCGGAGTTCTTCCCGTATCCGCTCGAAGATCAGTACGTTTGCATCCACGGCCATACCAATGGTGAGGATCATGCCGGCAATCCCGGGCAAAGTAAGGGTGGCTCCCAAAAGGGCCAGGGCCGACAAGATGAAAAGGATGTTCAAGAGGAGAGCAAGGTTTGCCACAAGGCCGGAGAGTTTGTAATAGATCATAATGAAGATAATTACGATAAGTCCTCCGATCATCATGGACTTGAACCCTCTTTCAATGGAGTCTTTACCGAGGGACGGACCCACGGTACGTTCCTCCAGGATCTTGACCGGAGCGGGAAGGGCTCCTGCACGAAGGACTATGGCAAGGTCCCGGGCCTCTTCCATGGTGAAGCGGCCTGTTATCTGGGCCCTCCCCCCGGATATCCTTTCCTGAATAACCGGAGCCGAGTACACGTTATTGTCCAGTATAATTGCAAGCCTGCGGCCGACGTTGGCCTCGGTGATACGCTCGAACAGGCGTGCGCCCCGCGCATCAAAAGAAAGGGACACATAAGGCTCCCCAAACTGCGAATCGATCTGAACGCGGGCGTCTGTAACATACTCTCCGGTCATGAGAGTTCGTCTCTGGAGGAGAAAAGGTGTCTGGACGGTCTCCCTGGAGCCGGGGGGCGTATCCAGCTTATAAAGGATTTCACTGCCGGGTGGGACCTCACCTTGAAGGGCCCTTTCCAAGCTGTGGTCTTCGTCCAAAAGCTTGAACTCCAAAAGCGCCGTCTTGCCGATAAGCTCGAGGGCCCGTTCAGGATCCTTCACGCCGGGAAGCTGGATAAGGATCCGCCGCTCTTGCTGGGGGCGGATATCCGGTTCGCTGACACCGAACTGGTCAATGCGGTTGCGAATGGTCTCCAGGGCCTGGTCTGTCGCCAGCCTCATAATCTGATCACGCGCCCTGCTTTTGAGAGTCATCCGCAATGGAAAACCGTTATCAACAGCCCTTACTGTGCTCAGCTCGAAGTCGGAGTAGTTATCCTCCACCAGGCTGCTGAATTCCTCGAAGTCCTCTTCGCGCATAAGAGTGATTTCCAAACCGGAAGTCCCGGAACGTCTGAGCTCCCGATATCGGATCCTCTCCTTCCTCAAGTCGTGCTTGATTTCCTCCACCACACGCTCAAGGCTGCTCTCAACGGCCTTGTCCGCTTCAACTTCCAGGACCAGGTGCATGCCTCCCTGAAGATCCAGTCCAAGATTAATACGTTCCTGGGGGAGCACGGTGGACCACCATGTAGGCAGGTCCCTGCTCAACGAAGGCGTCAGGTAAACGAGCGCCAGGACAATAAGCAGCGCGGCGATTCCCGCCCGCCAGCCTAGACTCTTAAACACTCTTCACTCCTTCCGGCGGATATTGGTCTACGACTCCCGCCTGCCGAATACTCCCGCTATGGAACCGCGGTTTACCTTGACACGGATCTTGGGTGCGATTTCCATAGTCACCACGTCGTCAGTGATCCCGGTCACCGTGCCGTGCAGGCCTCCTGAACTTACCACTCGATCCCCCTTTTTCAGTGCTGCGACCATGTTCTTGTGCTCTTTGGCTTTCTTCTGTTGAGGCCGAATGAGAAGGAAGTAAAAAATCGCGAACATGAGAATGAGCGGTATAAAAGCTCCGAACGCTCCTCCTTGTGCGCCTTCAGCTCCGCCGCCCTGTCCCATTGCATAGGCCAGAAAGTTCATGTTACATCCTCCCTAGTCTCCTTTAAGATGTGGAAACGGTTAAGATTCAAGATTGCAAAACTCCTCGAGTACATCGTTTTGAATGGCATATCTGATCCCTTGCATCAGGTTTGCATAATAGTACAGGTTGTGAATCGTGTTCAATCGATAGGCCAGAATTTCCTTGGAAAGGAATAGATGCCTCAGGTAGGCCCTGCTGAATAGGGAGCATGTGTAGCAGCCGCATCCCTCCTCCAGGGGCCTTTCGTCCCTTATGTATTGGGCGTTCCTTATGGAAATGCGCCCTTGGGCCGTGAAGAGAGTGCCGTTTCGGGCATTGCGCGTAGGCATGACGCAATCGAACATGTCCACTCCCAAGCGTACCGCCCCAATTAAGTCTTCGGGGGTGCCTACTCCCATAAGGTACACGGGACGATCTTCAGGCAGGACAGGTATCGTCTCCTCTAGGACCCTTTCGCGGGTTTTCTTGTCCTCTCCAACTGACAGGCCACCCAGCGCATACCCGTCAAAGCCCAGCTCTACGAGCGCTTCGGCGCCGGCCACCCGAAGGTCTTCAAACATGCCTCCCTGGACTATGCCGAAAAGACGCTGGCCCACGCCTGTACCACGCTCCAGGCAGCGCCGGGCCCACTTTGTGGTTAGGCTTGTGGATGCTTTGACATACTCGTATTCCGAAGGGTAGGGGGGGCACTCGTCAAAAGCCATGACAATGTCCGCGCCCAGTGCCTTCTGAATCTCCATAGCCATTTCAGGGCTGATGAGGTGTTCCGACCCGTCTATGTGCGACCTGAATACCACTCCATCCTCGGTGATTTTTCGAAGCTTGGCCAAGCTGTATATCTGAAATCCGCCGCTGTCCGTAAGGATAGGCCGCGGCCACCCCATGAAGCGGTGCAATCCCCCCATATCCCTTATGATCTCGTACCCGGGCCGGAGGTACAGATGGTACGTGTTCGCAAGGATCATTCCTGCCCCGATCTTTTCCAGGTCATCCGGACCCACCGCTTTGACTGATCCCAATGTCCCCACAGGCATGAAGACAGGAGTGTCGACAATTCCGTGGGAGGTTTCAATCCGCCCGGTTCGCGCTTTGGAACAAGAGCACCTGTGCAGCACTTCAAACATTAGTAGTCCGTCGATTCCGGTTCAATCGGGCCGCAAGCTCATGGTCCGATGGAGTTGGAACCCGACTTCCGGCTTACTACAGTATCAGCATGGCATCGCCGTAGCTGTAAAACCTGTATTGTTCCGCTACCGCAATACGGTAGGCCTTCAGGGTCTCTTGGCGGCCCGCGAAAGCCGACACCAGAAAAAGCAGGGAACTTCCCGGGAGATGGAAGTTCGTTATCAGCCCGTCAACGGCTCTGAACCTATACCCGGGAGTTATCATAAGGGCCGTCTTGCCGCGGCCTGCAGTTACGCAGCCATCAGGATCCATCGCTGTTTCCAGGGCCCTGACAACGGTGGTGCCCACCGCTATCACCCGCTGCCCTCTAAAACGGGCCTCGTTAACCGCCTCGGCAGTCCGGGGAGGAATAAAGTAGGATTCCAGCCCCACCGAGTGTTTCCTGATATCCCGGCTCCTCACGGGTTGAAACGTTCCGTGGCCGACGTGTAGAGTCAGGCTCACATGGGCTATGCCGGCACGGTTAAGCTGCTTCAGCAAGTCTTCCGTGAAGTGGAGCCCGGCGGTCGGGGCGGCTACGGCTCCCCGGCTGCCCGCGTAGACCGTCTGATAGCGATCCCGGTCCAGAGAACTGCGCCGATCATCAGGCGACCTTCGGATGTATGGAGGAAGGGGCATTGCGCCCCGATCCATCATAAATGAATTCAGATCCATGGGGCCTGAAAACGCAATTCGGACGATACCGTCCGAGTCCACGTCCTGCACGACGCCCCGGACGTCGTCCCCGAAATCCATTCTGGTGCCGACTTTGGGGCGCTTGGAGGCCTTTACCAGACAACGTTTTACCGTCGAGCTGCCCCAATCGTTCTCCGCCACGTCCAAAACCAGGATTTCCAGCCTTCCTCCGGTCTCTTTACGGCCGTACAAACGCGCCGGCACAACCTTGGTGTTATTCACCACCAAGAGGTCTCCCGATGCCAGGAGACCGGGAAGGTCCAGGAACCGGTGATGGGAAACAGAGGTGTTTTCCCTTTGCATGAACAGGAGACGGCTCTCTTCCCGCCTGGGGGCGGGTTCCTGTGCAATCAGCCCCTCGGGCAGATCGTATTGATAATCCTTGATATCATACATCCGGCTTGTTTGTGGTAAAGGCCGTAACATATATTGAAAACCGTCCGGAAAGTCAACCTGAATAAGTCATCCGTTTGAGCTGTTAAGTCCTTGAGCCGGTAAACACGCCGGGGAGATACTAAAGCTATCGGAAGATGTAGGCGATAAGGAGCCCTGCGCACATGGCGATGAATCCCATGACCCGCAGGTGTGGATCAGGAATATCCTGCATGCGAAGCATCCAGCGTTTCATCCGGTGTGGAAAGGCGAAATAAGGAATCCCTTCCAAGACCAGGACGAGACCTAAAAGGCACAGAAGGAGTCTCATAGGCGCCGATTAATAAAATCCCTGGTAGATTTGATTGCAGTCTCATTATTGCCCATCGTAAGCCTTCCCGGCTGAACCGACATGGTTCCAATTGGCAGAAGGATAAAGGAACAAGGATCAAGGATCAAGAAGAAAGCCTATCACCCACATAGCCCTTGATATGCGGATCAGGATCAGGTAGTTTCCATGGGGCGTGTAGAGGCGTGTGCTGCGTGCCTCTATTCTTTAATCCCGATCTTTTGATGATTTCGATTATGATGAATAATTTTCCAAACAAGGTGGAGATAGAGCTTTCGGCTCTCAGACACAACCTGGCACAGGTACGCTCGATTCTTTCACCCGGCACGGCGGTGACTGCTGTTGTAAAGGCCGACGCTTACGGCCACGGACTGGTGAATGCGGCGAAGACTTTTGAGGCGGCCGGAGCAGAGCGTTTGGCTGTGGCCCATCTTCCGGAGGCCGTCCGATTAAGACAGGCGGGTATCAAATGTCCTGTATTGCTCCTTTGCGGTATACTTTCCAGTGAAGAGGCAGGGGCGGTGGTGGAAAACGACCTCATACCGGTCCTTCAGGAGCCTTCTCCCGCTGAAGCATTGAGTCGGGAGAGCCTGC
>CAYPSZ010000328.1:0-15434 GCA_964413125.1 uncultured Desulfobacterales bacterium | reverse complement strand
ATCCGCTGAACATGAGGAGATCACATGGACGGCATTGTAGGGGTATACGGGCCGGGTGACCGCAGGCTGGTGAGCAAGACCTTCCTGGCCACCGGAGCCTGCCAGCATCGAGGAAAAGCCAGTACGGGAATCGCCGTGGCGAATGCCAAAGGGATTTACGTGCACAAGGCCCTGGGAAGGATCGCGGAAGTCATTGATTTGGAATTGATCCGGACGTTTCAGGATCTGGAGCCGGTCGCGGCGATCGGTAATATAGGTTACACCAAGAGGAAAATCCCGGAAAAGATCAATGCAGAGCCGATCAAGGTACAGCCCAGGGCTCCTTCCTCTTACGAGGTGGTCCTTACCATGGACGGCTACCTCATCAAGGAGGATGACCTTCTCAAAGAGCTCATCTCTGATTATTCATTCACTACGGATAACAAGACCGAGATCGTGGGGGCTCTTCTTCACCGCTACATTATCGAGGAGGGTATCCGGTTCGAGGCGGGCCGAAAACTTGTGGATCGCCTTCATGGCAGGGCTACCTTCGCCTTGGCCGCGCTGGTTCATGACGGAGTGGAGGCCTTCCTTCTTACGCTCAATGACGACCGTGCCTTCGAACCCTTGTGCCGGACCGAGATCAACGGAGCCTTTGTGGCGAGTTCGGAATCCTGCTCGCATCGGCGCTTGAGTGGCAGGGAGCCTCACGAATACGACGGTGCCGAAATGACCATCTGCTCCTCGTCAGGCATTGAAACCCTTCGCCTGAGGGAGGAACGTATGATGCCGGACGTGTTCCAAGGGGTCTATTTCGGCAATGTGGCCTCACTCTTTCGGGGAAAGGAGGTCTTTCAGATTCGTCGTGAACTGGGCCTGGAATTGGTTGAACATTACGGTGATTCGAAGGCCGACATGGTTGTTCCGAACCCCGAGTCGGGCTGGGGAGTCACCGTGGGCATTGCCGAGGGACTGGGAAAGCCTCTTTATCCCGCACTTATCAAGCTTCCTCAGGCTATCCGGACCTTCCAGGAAGGGGCGCGTCAGACCCGCACCCAAGAGGTGGGTCTCAAATTCGGGGGAATAGACAGCCTTCTTAGGGGCCGAAGGATAGCCATGGGAGACGACAGTATTGTCAGGGGAACCGTAAGCGAAGGGGGTTCCATCTGGGTGGTATACAATGCAGGAGCGGAGTATATCGAGTTCTGGATTTCCTACGGGCCCATGTTTTTCCCCTCGTTCAAGGAGTGGCACCGGGGCACGAATTGCCTTCGAGAACTCGCTGTTCAGCGAGCGTTCGCCGGGGACAATCCCTACGACAAGGACATGGACGAGATCAACCGGGCGGTGGCCCGCCTGGTGGGGGTGGACGAAGTCAAGTACAACACCCGGGAGCGGATCTCCCGGGTGGTCGGGGAGGGCTCTTTGCAGGCCCTGGATGCAAGTTATCCCATAGATGAAGAATTCTGGCCCGACTGGATCAAGCGAGAGGTGGACTTCTTTCATCGCTATAGGCCGTAGCCGCCGACTTGCCCGCTTCTGTTGCCTTCACCCCCGGCGGGGGCGTCCGGAACGTTTTTACTCCATACCCACGGGCGAACATCATCCCGTTGATTATTGCAGGCCTATGCGGTAGAAGCTTACTCTTTCGTTAAATCGACTCTTGGGAGGTTCACCATGCACGAATTCCGCCGGATGAGCCGGCTGCCGCCGTATGTATTCTCCATAGTCAACGAGCTCAAGATGGACCTTCGCCGGAGAGGTGAGGACATTATTGACATGGGGATGGGAAACCCGGATTTACCTACCCCGAAGCACATCGTGGCCAAGTTGGTGGAAGCGGCCCGAAAGGGGCACAACCATCGCTACAGCGCTTCGGCCGGTATCACCAAGCTGCGACACGCCATTGCGGGATGGTACAAAGGGCGTTTCGACGTTGATATTGATCCGGAGACCGAGGCCATAGCCACCATGGGCGCCAAAGAAGGCTTGAGCCACCTCGTTCTTGCACTTGTGAGCCCGGGGGATGTGGTGTTCGCCCCTAATCCCACTTATCCGATCCATCCTTACTCGGTCATCATCGCCGGCGGTGACCTTAGAAGCATCCCCATAGGGCCTGACCGGGATTTCTTCGAGGACCTTCTAAATGCTACAAAACAGACATGGCCCAGTCCCAAGATCCTTATTGTTTCATATCCTCATAACCCCACCACAAACGTTGTCGAGATAGGATTTTTCGAGAAGATTGTGGCGTTCTGCCGTGAGCACGAAATAATGGTTATACATGATTTCGCATATGCGGATCTTGTCTTTGACGGGTATAAGCCTCCAAGCTTTATGCAGGTTCCAGGTGCAAAAGAGGTAGGGGTGGAGTTTTTCAGCCTGTCCAAGAGCTACTCCATGGCCGGATGGCGGGTTGGTTTCTGCGTGGGTAATGCTGAGATAGTATCCGCGCTTCGCAGGATAAAGAGCTACCTTGACTACGGCATGTTTCAGCCCATACAGATAGCTGCGATCATCGCCCTGAACGGGCCGCAGGATTGCGTGTCGGAGATCGTGGAGGTCTACCGAAGGAGAAGGGACGCCCTGGTAAGCGGGCTTAACCGCATAGGATGGCCTGTTGAATCTCCGAAGGGTACTATGTTCGTGTGGGCCCGCATCCCGGAATCACACCGGAAAATGGGATCCGTTGAGTTCTCCAAAATGCTCATAAAGGAGGCCAAGGTGGCGGTCTCGCCGGGTATTGGTTTCGGTGAATACGGGGACGATTTCGTCCGGTTCGCCCTTGTTGAGAACCCCCAGCGAGTCGGCCAGGCGATTCGCGGGATTCGACAGATGCTGTGAGGTGATATCTTTGATGCCGGCTTGTGGAAGAGCTTGCATGTGGGAGAAGACATGAAATCTGTAAAAGTGGGTATAATCGGCTTTGGGACGGTGGGTGCGGGCACAGTGGAGGTCCTGCTCAAGAATCGGGATGTCATCCGAAATCGCGTTGGGGCGGATGTCGTGGTGACCCGAATCGCGGACCTTGACCTTGTGTCGGATCGAGGGGTGCCTGTGGATCCGGAAGTGCTGACTGTTGACGCCATGGATATTATTAAGGATCCGGAAATCCAAATCGTGGCCGAACTAATGGGAGGGGTGGATAAGGCCCGCCGATTCATCCTGTCGGCAATGGAGCACGGCAAGCACGTGGTTACGGCCAATAAGGCCCTTTTGGCCGAACACGGCGGTGAGATCTATGAGGCCGCTGAGCGCTGTGGCGTTGATCTGGCCTTTGAAGCCAGTGTAGGAGGTGGAATTCCCATCATCGGGTCCCTGAGGGGAGGGCTCTCCGCCAATCGGGTGGTTCTGATAATGGGCATCCTGAACGGGACATCCAATTATATTCTGACCCGTATGACCGAAATGGATCAGCCTTATGATGAAGCCGTCCGGCAGGCCATAGAGTTGGGTTACGCCGAAGACCCCCCCACCCTGGACGTGGACGGCACGGACGCCGCCCACAAGCTGGCCATTCTTATCGCCATCACCTTCGGTGTCCCCCCTTCCCTCGCTCGTATTCACAGGGAGGGTATAGAAAGGATTACCCCCGAGGATATCCGTTTTGCAGATGAATTCGGTTACCGGGTCAAGCTTCTGGCCCTTGCCCGTCACCATGACGGGCGTGTGGAGGCCCGGGTGCATCCGGCCATGGTTCCCAAGGATCATATGCTTGCCAATGTCAACGGTCCTTACAACGCCATCTATCTGGAGGGGGATTTTGTGGGGCCCAACCTCTATTACGGTCTTGGCGCCGGAAGGCGACCCACAGGGAGCGCCGTGGCATCGGATATTATCTGCCTGGCAAGGGAAATACGTCAGGGGATAAAAGACTTCATGCCGCCCCTGGCACACGCGCGCCCGCTCAAAAGCGAGATCGACATTCAGCCCATGGATGAACTCAGGAGTACCTACTACTTTCGGTTTTCAGCCCTGGACCGGCCGGGAGTGCTCAGCCGAATCTCCGGAATCCTCAGCGAACACGAAATAAGCCTGTCGTCGGTGATCCAGAAAGGCCGTAAGCTGAATGGATCTGTCCCGGTGGTCATGTTGACCCACGAGGCCCGGGAGTCGGACGTGGTTAAGGCACTGGCCCGATTGGATCCATTGGACATCCTGACCCGCCCCACAATGATGCTTCGGGTACAGGATCCGTGATCCTGAGAAGGCGGTTATGAGACAAGAAGCAAGAACAAAATATGTGATACTGGTGGGCGACGGCATGGCCGACTATCCCCTGGAGGCCTTTGGAGGCAAGACGTGTCTCGAAGCGGCGGCAACACCCAATATGGATAGGGTCGCCGCCTGCGGTCTTGGCCGTGTCCGTACCGTGCCGGAGGGGATGGAATCGGGCAGCGATATCGCCAACCTCTCCCTCATGGGATATGATCCGCTTCGTTATCATACCGGGAGGTCTCCGCTCGAGGCTGCCGGCATGGGAGTCGAGCTTTTGGACGGCGATGTGGCGTTTCGCATGAACCTGGTGACCCTGGAACGGCGGTCAGAAGATGAGATCGTAATCATATCTCACAATGCCGGAGACATAACCACCCAGGAGGCACGTGTCCTGGTGGAGGCCCTGCGAAGGGAGTTGGAGAGTCCACTCATCAAACTGCACACAGGAGTGGCATTCCGCCATCTCCTGACCTGGAAGGGCGGAACCTTGAGTTCACCGACTGTTCCTCCCCATGATGTCCTGGATCGGAATGTGGCATCGTACATGCATACGGCTGACCATGACCCGGTGGCGGCACTAATCCGGCGGTCATGGGACGTACTTTCGGCCCATCCGGTGAATCATGCACGTAAAGCCGCCGGCAAGATTCCGGCCACGTCCATATGGCTCTGGGGACAGGGAAGGCCGCCGGTCATGCCTTCTTTTGAATCGTTTTACGGCCTCACTGGAGGTGTGATATCAGCCGTGGACCTGATCAAAGGCATCGGGATCTATGCCGGTTTGAGACCAGTCCCGGTGGAAGGCGCCACCGGGCTTCTGGATACCAACTACGAGGGAAAGGTTCGTGAGGCCATTCGCGGACTTGATGACGAGGACCTGATGTTCCTCCACGTGGAAGCTCCGGACGAAGCGGGCCACAGCGGGGATCCGGACATGAAGATACGGGCCATCGAGTATTTCGACGCTCGAATCGTGGGGCCCGTTCTGCAGGGGCTCGAGGAAATGGGGCGGGATTTTCGTGTCCTGGTGGTCAGCGATCACTTCACGCCCATTTCCCGAAGAACGCACACCCCTGAACCGCCTCCCTTTGCCTGGGCCACAAGGCAGGATCTGGCCCGGCAGCTCGCTCCAAGGCCTTTCAGCGAGTCGGAGTCCTTGAAGAACGGGTTGCTGTTGGACCCGGGGTATGAAATCATGAGGATGTTCACTCGAATCGGTGATTCCTTGACAGGGACCTGATTTTCCCATATAAAACCTGCGGCTTGTTGGTGGAATTCCTCGCCCGGGACAACCTTTTACAACAAGTTGTCCCGACCTCTTAGCAGTGACTTACCCCTGAAAGGTTGTCACAGAACACGAGAAGTTTAGTCGGGTTCATAACAAATGGACAAGGAGAGAGACATGAACATTCTTTTTTTCGGACCTAACGGAAGCGGTAAGGGTACCCAAGGTGCAATAGTAAAAGAGAAATTCAAAATCCCGCACATAGAGACAGGGGTTATTTTCAGGGAGAACATCTCCAAGGGCACGGAACTCGGGAACGAAGCCAAGGGGTATATCGACCGGGGCGAACTGGTGCCGGACAGTATCACCATTCCCATGATCCTGGACCGTCTTAAACAGGATGACTGTGCCGGCGGTTGGCTTCTTGACGGTTTTCCAAGGAATCTAACGCAGGCCGAGGAACTGGACAAGGCCCTGAAAATGGAGAATATGAAGCTGGATGTGGTCATTGAAATGGTGCTTCCCCGGGAAACAGCCAAAGGAAGAATCATGGGCCGCCGCCTCTGTGTCAATGACAACAATCACCCCAATAATGTGAACATCGACGCCATCAAGCCGAACGGAGATAAATGCAGGGTGTGCGGCGGGGATCTCAAAACCCGCTCGGACGACCAGGACGAGGCGGCCATAGACAAGAGGCACGACATCTACTACGACACGGAAACCGGGACCATGGCCGCGGTGAACTATTTCAAGGCAATCTCCGTCAAGAGCGGTGGTCAACCGAGCATCATCGAACTGGACGGCCGGCCTGGTGTGGAGGAGGTTTCGGAAGAGCTCCTTTCCAAGCTCAATTAATCTCAGAACGAGCGAGCGCTCAGGCGGGGCCCTCTTTGTTGGGAGAATATAATGCGTGTACTTCTCATTTATCCGGAATATCCTGACACATTCTGGAGCTTCAAACACGCCATAAAGTTCATTCGAAAAAAGGCGGCTCACCCACCTCTCGGACTCTTGACCATAGGGGCCATGCTTCCCGAAGAATGGCCGAAGAGGCTTGTGGATATGAACGTTACCAAGCTTACCCGGAAAGATCTGGAATGGGCTGATTGCGCCTTTGTGAGCGCCATGGTGATCCAGAGGGCTTCGGCCGGCGCCCTTATCCGGCGCTGCAAGGAGGCCGGGCTTAAGGTCGTGGCGGGGGGGCCCCTTTTTACCACTGAGCACGAGGATTTCGAGAACGTGGATCACTTCGTCCTGAATGAGGCTGAGGCCACACTTCCCCCTTTTCTCGAGGACTTGGAAAAGGGATGTGCCGGGCGGATCTACCGGTCGAATGAATTCCCTGACATGAAAAAGACGCCTCCTCCCTTGTGGGAACTTGCGGCGATGAAAAGATATGCGGGAATGAGCATCCAGTTTTCCAGGGGATGCCCTTTTGACTGCGAATTCTGCAACGTGACGTCTCTGTTCGGCCACAGGACGCGCATCAAGACCGCCGGACAGATCATAGAAGAGCTGAATCGACTGTACGATCTGGGTTGGCGAGGCAATGTGTTTTTTGTGGACGACAACTTTATCGGAAACAAGCGCTACCTGATGAGTGTCCTTCTGCCGGCTCTCATTGAATGGCGTAAGGGAAAACGCGGCATTCCTTTTAACACCGAGGCCTCGCTCAATCTGGCGGATGACGAACCACTAATGAAGATGATGGTGGAAGCGGGTTTCGATTCGGTCTTTATAGGTATAGAGACGCCTGATGAAGACAGCCTCGCGGAATGCAACAAGAAGCAGAATATCAACCGAGATTTGGTTGACAGCGTAAAACGAATACAGAGGACAGGTCTTCAGGTACAGGGGGGCTTCATCGTAGGGTTCGACAGTGACGGCCCTTCAATATTCCAGCGCCAAATCGACTTCATACAGAATAGCGGAATCGTCATGGCAATGGTGGGGATGCTGCAAGCTCCTCCTGGTACCAAGCTGTACGAGCGAATGAAGCAGGAAGGGCGTCTTCTTGGGCCAATGTCAGGTGATGTGGACGGTACAACTAATATAATGCCACGAATGGGGATGGATTTGCTTTTAGAAGGGTATCAAGGAATCATGCGCCATATCTATGCCCCCAAGCATTACTACCGGAGGATAAAGACCTTCTTGCGGGAGTACCAGGTCCCCAAGGTCCAACCCTCGCTGGATCTACAGCGTTTCCTGGCCCTTTTTCGATCCGGTGTCAGGCTCGGGATTCTCGGTCGCGAAAGGCTTCAGTACTGGAAGCTCCTCACATGGACTGTGTTTTACCGTCGCAGGCTCTTGCCCCTGGCCATCACGCTTTCTATATACGGGCACCACTTTCGAAAGAGCTGCAGCATGAAGACGAACCATTCAGTTCCCGGGGCCGCGTCCTTGAAATAAAAAAGAGGGGATAAGTGCCCCCTCTTTTTCGCTGTCCCTTTTTGGGGTGAGTGATGGGACTCGAACCCACGACAACTGGGGCCACAACCCAGTGCTCTACCAACTGAGCTACACCCACCGTAAGATGAAATTATAGCCCCCCACAGAGGTAAATTCAAGGATAAAAACCATTCACGATTTGACGCCCCTGAAATTCTCGCCTATATTGTATTGTTTCCAGGCATGGTTTTCAGGTGCTCAATCATGGATAAGCAAGCTTTGTATCGTATGATTCCGGCGGTGGATCGCCTCATGGCATCCCCGCAACTCTCCGGCGCGTGTTCTCGTTACCCTAGATCACTTGTCCTCAGGGCGATTCATCACACCCTGGACGAGCTGCGACGGGGTATCGGGGAAGGGTTTCTTCAGGACGCATCGGTCCTTGAACTCGACATGATTTCCCTTCGGGCGACGCAACTGCTTGAGATCCTTGATCGCCCCAGTCTCAGGCCGGTGATCAACGCTACAGGGGTTGTTGTTCACACCAATCTTGGACGATCCGTACTTGCCGGCCGGGTCCTTGAGACTCTTTGCATGATAGGCGGCGGTTACAGCAATCTTGAATACAGCCTCGACAAAGGGACAAGAGGGAGCAGGTATTCCCACGCTGAGGCTATCCTGAGGGAGCTGACATCGGCTGAGGCGGCCATGGTGGTGAACAATAACGCTGCGGCGGTTCTTTTGAGCCTCGAAACCCTTGCAAGAGGCAGGGAAGTTGTTGTCAGCCGCGGACAGCTGGTGGAGATCGGGGGTTCATTTCGCATACCGGATGTCATGAGGAAAAGCGGCGCCGCAATGGTGGAGGTGGGAACCACCAACAAGACTCACCTGCGGGACTACGAGGATGCCATAACCCCTGAGACAGGGATGCTGCTTCGTGTTCACAGGAGCAACTTTCAGCTCGTGGGTTTCACCGGTGACGTGGAAACTCAAGAGCTGGTTGCACTGGGCCGTAGACATGGCATACCCGTAATGGAAGATTTGGGGAGCGGCTGTCTCCTGGATTTCTCCCGGTTTGGTATCATGAAAGAGCCAACCGTTCAGGAAGTCATATCGACGGGGGTGGATCTGGTAACCTTCAGCGGGGACAAGCTGCTGGGCGGTCCCCAAGCAGGCATTCTTCTGGGCCGAAAGGATCTCATAGAGAAGATACGAACCAACCCTTTGAACCGTGCGGTTCGCATAGACAAACTGACTCTGGCAGCCTTGGAGGAGACCCTTCGCTTTTACCGGGACGAGGATAAGGCAGCGCAATCCCTCCCCACACTGCGGATGATTTTCAGGTCATACGGTGAGCTTCGATCCAGGGCCTTGGGCCTCAGGAGGCGTATCGGCACGATTGATTCGCGCAACTTCTCGTTGATACTTCAAGACGGCGCCTCCAAGACCGGGGGCGGAGCCCTGCCCCTTCTGGAACTGCCCACGCGCCTGCTTGCTCTGGTGCCCGGCCTAATGACCGCTCACAGGATCGAGAAACGTTTGAGGGCGAACGATCCGCCCATCATAGGACGGGTGGAAAACGAGAAGGTTCTACTGGATACACGCACACTGCTGGACGCGGATCTTCCCGTCGTGGCCCGGGCCGTTCGAGAACTGGCGTCAGCCGGTGCTGAAACCACAAGTTGACAAGACCTCTTGTCGTGCCTAATTTTACCGAGCCGGACCAAGTCCGAAAGACGTATTGAGATATCCCATGGAAGAACTCATTCACAAGGCCCTGGAGGAGAGCATCAGGGTAAAACAGGATTTCGTGCGTGAGAGGGCGGGGGCGATTGTTCAGGCGGCGGAACGGATCAGCCAGGCTTTCATGGATGATAGAAAGCTTTTGATCTGCGGAAACGGCGGGAGCGCAGCGGATGCACAGCATATTGCCGCAGAGTTTGTGAACCGCTTCGTACTCGAACGCCCTCCCCTGCCCGCCGTGGCCTTGACCACAGATACATCGGTCTTGACCAGCATAGCGAACGATTACTCCTTTGACGACATCTTCTCCAAACAGGTTAAAGCCATAGGCAAGGAGGGAGATATCCTTCTCGCCGTCAGCACCAGCGGTAATTCGCCCAATGTGATCGAGGCTGTGAAGGTGGGCCGGGAAAAGGGGCTTTACACGGTGGCAATGACCGGAGGAGACGGCGGTACCCTAAGGCATATGGCGGATCTCAGCCTAGTTGTGAACAACAAGGTCACCGCCAGGATACAGGAAACCCATATTTTTGCCGGCCATATGATCTGCCAGTTGGTGGACGAGATTCTCTTCATGGCGAAGTAAGCACGGCCGGCCGGAGATTGATTATGCCCATTTATGAATACAAATGCAGCAGTTGTAAGAGCGAATTCGAGTGCCTGGTCCTGGGGAACGGTGATGATATATCCTGCCCCGACTGCAACGGTAACGACGTGGAGCGCCTGATGTCGGCGTGCAGCTTCAAGTCGAGCGGCACCTATTCAGCCCCCTCTGCAGGAGGCGGCTCGTCCTGTTCCGGTTGCTCCAGTACAAGCTGCAGTACTTGTCACTGAGAGCGGCCCGATTGCGGGGGGTGTTTTTCGGATGACCCTTACTTTGCCGTGTGCGCCGGAAGGATGGAGTCATATTGTTCAGAATCGGATTCGGTAATGACGTCCACCGGCTCGTCCGCGGACGGCCGCTCATTTTAGGCGGTGTCGCCATAGAAAGCGAAGTGGGCCTTTTGGGGCACTCTGATGCGGACGTGCTTGTTCATGCGGTTATGGACGCCGTTTTGGGGGCCGTGGGGAAAGGAGATATAGGCCTACATTTTCCGGACACGGATCCTTCGCTGGCTGGTGCGGAGAGCCTTCAACTGCTGAAGAGGGTGGCCAAGATCATGCGTGAGGAAGGTTATTGTATCAACAACCTGGACGCGACGGTCGTGGCACAGCAGCCCAGGCTGTCTTCATACATACCGGCCATGCGTAATGGACTGGCAGTCGCGCTGGGGGTCTCTTCCGAAAGGGTCAACATCAAGGCGACAACAACCGAAGGGCTTGGATATTGCGGCCGCGGCGAGGCCATGGAGGCCTACGCCGTTGTCAGTCTCACCGGTGGTGAGCCATAGGACGATCCGAGGAGATCAGCAGGATGCCCATTAAGCTTTACAACACGGCACACAAGCGGAAAGAGGAGTTCAGGCCCATCAGGGAAGGACGTGTGGGGATGTATGTCTGCGGTGTCACTGTTTACGACTACTGCCACATCGGCCATGCCCGTTCAGCCATTGTGTTCGATGTGCTGGCCAGGTACCTGAGGGCCAGAGGATATGATCTCACTTATGTCCGCAACTTCACGGATGTGGATGACAAGATCATCGAGAGGGCGAGTCAGCTCGGAAAAGATCCCGGCGAACTGGCGCAGATGTTTATTGATGCTTTTTACGAAGATATGGCCCGGCTGGGTGTCGGCCGGGCCGACTGGGAGCCGCGCGCCACCGATTACATCCCCGACATGATCCGGATGATCGAGACCCTCATCAAAAGGGGCTATGCCTATAAAGTTGAGGGTGATGTTTTTTTCTCTGTTGAATCGTTTCAGGGTTACGGGGGGCTTTCCGGGCGGAAGCTGGAAGCCATGAAGGCCGGAAGCCGTATCGAGGTGGACAGGAGGAAACGACACCCCATGGACTTCGCCCTCTGGAAATCAGCCAAGCCGGATGAACCTTGCTGGGAAAGCCCTTGGGGGCCTGGAAGACCGGGATGGCACATGGAATGCTCGGTCATGAGCAGTCGCCTTCTGGGGCCCACGTTCGATATACACGGTGGCGGCAAGGACCTGCTTTTCCCACATCATGAGAATGAGCGTGCCCAGTCCATGGCTGCTAACGGTGAGGATTTCGCTCGCTACTGGGTGCACAATGGTTTCGTAACCGTTGAGTCCGAGAAGATGTCCAAGTCGCTGGGCAATTTTCTGACCATTCGGGATGCCTTGAAGACATACAATCCTGAAGTGCTTCGCCTGTTCCTCCTCTCCAAACACTATCGCAGCCCGCTGGATTTTTCAGGTGAGGCGGTCCGGGACCTGCAGTCCGGAGTGGTCCGGATATACCGGACCCTCCAGAGGATAGAGACCATCATCGGGCCGCCCGTATCGAGAGGAGGAGAAAGGCCGGTATGCCTTTTGGAGGATCAGGATGATCTCTTTCTTGCCCGTTTCATTGAAGTCATGGACGATGATCTCAATACCGCCGGTGCCATAGGACTTGTTTTCGACAAGACCAGGGAGATTAACCGGAGCTTGGATGCCTCTGATCAACGGTGTGAAGGTAGGGGTAACGACCTTTTGGAACTGGAACGTAAGCGCCTGCTGACGGCTGGAAGCGTGCTGGGGGTCCTGAACTATCCGCCGGGGACCTTTTTGGATGAATTGTCCCGGTCCGCCGGGATACCTGACTCTGAACGGGTTGAACGGCTGGTGGTTGAGCGGGCAAAGGCTCGTAAAGAAAAGAACTGGAAAAGGGCTGATGAGATTCGTGATGAGCTCAGGAAGGAGGGGGTGATCCTGGAAGATGGGCCCCATGGGACCACGTGGCGACATGAGATCTGTTGATCCCTACACCGGGGAAGGATGGGATCAGCAACGGTCCACAGCGGATTTCGAGATTTCAAGCCTGTTCGAGCCCTGCGGTGATCAACCGCAGGCCATAAATATGTTGGCCGAAGGGATTGAGTCGGGCCTGCGGAATCAGGTCCTCCTGGGTGTGACAGGATCGGGCAAGACATACACCATGGCCCGGGTGATTGCACGGGTGAGAAAGCCGACTCTGGTAATTGCGCCAAACAAGACCCTTGCGGCCCAGCTCTATGGAGAGCTGAAGGACTTTTTCCCGCATAACGCTGTAGAGTACTTTGTGAGTTACTACGACTACTACCAGCCCGAGGCTTACATACCACAATCGGATACCTATATTCAAAAAGACTCACACATCAACGATTATATCGACAAGATGCGCCATTCGGCAACGCGTTCCCTGCTGGACCGTGAGGACGTAATAATCGTGGCAAGCGTGTCGTGTATTTACGGCCTGGGATCACCCGAGGCCTATCACGGGATGCTTCTTTACATTGAGGCCGGAGCTGAAATCTCACGGGAAGAAGTCCTTCGAAAGCTTGTGGATATCCATTACGAACGGGGGGACTACGATTTTGTTCGGGGGAGCTTTCGAGTCAGGGGCGACATCGTGGACATATTCCCGGTACACGAGGAGGAGCGGGCTGTCCGAATAGGGTTTTTCGGGGATGAGATAGAGGAAATCCGCGAAATCGATCCCCTGACGGGACGATCGGGCCGGGAACTCAATCGTCTGACCGTCTATCCCGCCACTCACTATGTGACCTCCGTGGACATAAGGGAACGCGCCATTCGAGATATTCGGGATGAGATGGCACAACGTGTGGCCGACTTTCGCGGTAGAGACAAGCTCTTGGAGGCACAGCGCATCGAGGAGAGGACACTTTTCGACCTGGAGATGATGATCGAGATGGGCTACTGTCACGGCATTGAGAACTACTCGAGGCACCTGACCGGGAGGTCGGCGGGAGAACCTCCACCCACGCTCCTGGACTATTTCCCTCGGGGCTTTCTGGTCATCATCGACGAGAGTCACATAACCGTCCCCCAGCTCAACGGCATGTACAATGGTGACAGATCCCGAAAGCAGACCCTGGTGGATTACGGCTTCCGTCTTCCTTCCGCCCTCGACAACCGTCCCTTGAAGTTCGAGGAGTTTGAGGAAAGGGTCAACCAGGTGATTTGTGTGTCTGCGACTCCCGGCCCTTATGAGATGGAGCGGGCCGAGGCTGTGGCCGAGCAGATCATACGGCCCACGGGCCTGATGGATCCGGAGATCATTGTTTGTTCGGCCGGGAATCAGGTGGATGATCTCCTTGTGAGAATCAGGGAGCGGGCCTCCCTGGACGAGCGTGTCTTGGTCACGACCCTGACCAAAAACATGGCCGAGGACCTGACCGAGTACTACGATGACCTGGGCGTGAGGGTCAGGTACCTTCACTCGGACGTGAAGACCATCGAGCGTATGGAAATTATCCGAGATCTACGACTGGGAGTCTTTGATGTCCTGGTGGGAATCAATCTGCTCAGGGAAGGCCTCGACCTGCCCGAGGTCTCTTTGGTGGCAATTCTGGATGCGGACAAGGAAGGCTTTCTGCGTTCGGAGCGGTCTCTGATCCAGACTGCGGGCCGTGCGGCCCGTAATGTTCGAGGACAGGTCGTATTGTATGCAGATCGTGTGACCGGTTCAATGCGCCGGGCCATGGAGGAGAGCGACCGAAGGAGGCGGATTCAGTCGGCCTACAATGAGGCCAATGGGATCACTCCGGAGACCATCCGGAAGAATATCGGGGATGTCCTCCAGTCCGTGTATGAGGCGGATTACGTTACAGTGCGTGCGGAGGTCGCGGAGATCAAAGCGCCGGCTTATGGTACGGTAGGGGAAATCCGTGATCGAATCGAGATGCTCACAGCGAGCATGACGGAAGCTGCCGGTCGGCTGGAGTTCGAGGAGGCGGCCCGCCTGCGGGACGAGATCCGGGTCCTAAAAAAACTGGAGCTGGAAATCCCGATCTGATTGACTCAGGCCCATATCCCATGGGCCGCCGCACCTTAACGCATTCACCGGACCGACATTATTTGAGCCTCTCCGGTCTGAGTATCATAGGCGGCAAAGGTGCTTTTTCCGAACCGTCCCATGACCTCTCCCGGGTTCAACAGCAGGGTCTTGCCTATGTATTCCTGGTGCGGCGTATGGTCATGGCCGTAGAACACTGCATCGTAAAGCCCGGACAGGGCCATCCCCCGGGCGATTTGGGGATAGTGATTCACCGCTATGATCCGTCCTCCCGCGTCCACTTCCGCCAGGTCGCCGTGAAGCTTCACGTTCTTTGAGGACCGGGCGTTTTGTGTCAGCAGCCACTTATCACCGTCATTGTTCCCCCACACCACGTGTACCGGCCCTGCAAAGCCCTCGGCAATCTGGGCGAGAGTGAACGGGGCGCAGAAGTCCCCGCAAAAGACAAGGGCGTCCCACTCGGATATACGCTTCAAGACGGTCTCGAGTTTCCAGATGTTGTCGTGAATGTCAGAGCATACGGCTATGCGCATGGCGTCCCCTCCATTATTGACTTTGAGATGGACAGGCGGGCTTGGAACGTAGCTTCCCCCATTGACCGGCCGTTACGAAGGAGTCTCACCGTATCCTTCCTCCGAAATCGCTTTTATCGGCTCTGGGTGTGCTTGATTTCCATGATGGACAGTGAGTAGAGGTTTTGCTCTTCATAAAACCTCTGCGTCACCTCGTACCCTTCAGCGGGTGCAAGATCCAGAACCAGCCGAAGCCGGCTTTCCCCCCTGTGGTAATGGTGCCGAACGTCGCGCACCAGGCGGCCTTTCTGAATAACCGGGTCTATGTGGAACGGAAGTGCAAGTACACCGGTTATGTCCAAAACAATTCTGTTACGTTCGCCGTAGGGGTTGGCTCCTTCCATTCCGAACACCAACGGCTCAAAGAAGCGATCCGCGTGTATGAGCAGG
>CAYPSZ010000327.1:0-4353 GCA_964413125.1 uncultured Desulfobacterales bacterium | reverse complement strand
GTTCCTTCCATATGGAAGCAGCCCTTTTTCATTCACATACAGTCGACTGGTTTTTTTTAAAGCCTTCTATCGCTTGTGGCAGTCAGTACATTTTCTTGTGGGAGCATTCTCATTGCCATCCTTGGCGACTTCTCTGTGACAACCCTGGCAATTGGCATGAAACGCCGTCTGGAGTTTCTTGGCATTGCCTCTGTCCTCATTGTAATCGTGGCACTCGCTGCACTTCTGGACCGGGTCGCCTTCCTTCCATACGTTCTTGCCGTCCTCATAAACGTGGTGGCACTCCATACAGGACACACCGTAGTCCTCTACGTGCGCCTTGTGAGTCAGCGGCACCGGGCCCTGCCTGGCGCGCTCATACCCATCCTTGTTGTCGATGATGATGTCGTCCACATCATAGGAGCAATCGGCTGCCGTCAACACACCGACCGTCCCAAAAATCACAGCGACCAGAGCGACCAGCATCAGGTTGAAAAAACGTTTCTTCATTAGACTGGGAGCCTCCTTTCCTCTGTTCTTATTCGCCCTAAAGGGCTCATGCCTACCTCTACAAAACCTGAAATGTGTAACTCATTACGCCCACGAATTATAGTAAATACCCAAGAGGGTTGTCAAGGAAGAATGTACTTCAAAGAGGCGGGTTTTTGTATTGTGCCGGGAGGAGCCTTTTGTCAATGCCCTTTTGAGCCGTGCTCCAGGCTGTCATAATGGCTGAAATGCATTGTGAACGTGCCCCTGCCCTGGGATGCGGAGCGCAGGGCCGTGGAATACCCGAACATGCTGGACAGTGGTACTTTGGCGGCAATGACCTGGACCGGACCACGGTTGGTTATTTCTTCCACCTTTCCCTGCCTGGCGTTCAGGTCACCTATGACCTCGCCCATGAATTCCTCCGGAAGAAGTATCTCCGTCTTCATGACGGGCTCCAGCAGAAAGGGTTCGGCCAGGGCCGCGGCCTTCTGAAAGGCCATACCGGACGCCACTCGAAAGGCGGTATCACTTGAATTCATCTCGCTGATCCGGGCATTCACAAGGGAGACTTCAACGTCTATGACCGGGTATCCCATACTGGGCCCGCTTGTGGCCGCCTCTTCAATGCCCTCACGAATTGCTGTGAGAAAGCTTTCGCTAAGATCCGGGTTTTCACAGCGATCAATAAATCTGAAGCCTTGTCCCCGGGGAAGCGGGGCCAGGCGGATCCGTACGCCCGCGAAATGCTGCTGTCCGGCCAGCTCCCGCTCAAAGACCTCTTCGTGCTCCACTGTTTTTCCAATGGTTTCACGGTGCACCACCTGCGGCCGCCCCTGATTGGTCTCCACGTTGAACTCCCGGCTCAGGCGACCGGTGATGATTTCCAGGTGCAGTTCTCCCATTCCGGAGATGACGATTTGCCCGGTCTCCTCATCCACCTTGAATTTGAAGGTCGGGTCTTCAGCGGAAAGCTTTTCAAGGGAGTCCATCAGCCTTTCTTGGTCCTGAATTCGCCTGGGTTCCACGGCAATGGAAATAACCGGCTCATTGAACTGCATCACTTCGAGCATCAGGGGGTGGTCCTCATCGCAGAGGGTATCTCCGGTCGCAGCGAATTTGAGCCCCATAACGGCGACGATTTCTCCGGCCGAGGCCTTATCCACACGCTCCCTTTTGTTGGAATGCATCTTGAGGAGCCGTGCCAGCTTCTCCTTGACGTTCCTTCGCGGATTGAAAACCGTTTCACCCACACGGACGCTTCCGGAGTAAATGCGCATGTAGGTCATGCGACGGCCCTGATCCATGCTGACCTTGAAGGCCAGGGCCGCAAAAGGCTCCTTGACGCCGGCGGGCCTGGTTTCGGTCTTGCCGGTGATAGTGCTTTTACCTTCTATGGGAGGAACCTCGGTAGGAGAGGGGAGATAGTCCACAATGCCGCCCAGCAGGGGTTGGATGCCCTTGTTCCGAAGAGCCGTGCCGCAGAAAACCGGTACCAGATCCAATCTAAGGGTCATCCGCCGGATAGCCGCCTTGATTTCCGCAACACTGATTTCCTGTTCCCCCAGATACTTCTCCATGATCAGGTCGTCCTTGTCCGCCAAGGTCTCAATAAGCCCCTCGCGATACATGGCCGCCTCTTCTCTCATGTCTTCGGGGATATCCAGTTCTTGAAATTCGAGTCCCAGGTTTTCTTCCTCCCAGAGGAAAGCCCTCATTTGGACGAGGTCTATGACTCCTTTGAAACGGTCCTCAATTCCCCAGGGCAGTTGAATGATAAGCGGGACAGCCCCGAGCCGGTCGCGAATCATTTCAACGGCACGGTTGAAGTCCGCACCTATGCGGTCCATCTTGTTAATGAAGGCAAGTTTGGGGACCCTGTAGTTGTCCGCCTGGTGCCAGACGGTTTCCGACTGTGGCTCCACCCCTCCTACGGCGCAGAAAACCCCTACAGCTCCGTCAAGGACCCTTAAGGAACGCTCAACCTCTATGGTGAAATCCACGTGGCCCGGGGTGTCTATCAGATTGATGCTGTGCCCCCGCCAATGGCAGGTGGTCACGGCTGAAGTGATGGTAATGCCCCGTTCCTTCTCTTCAATCATCCAGTCCATGGTGGCGGCGCCGTTGTGGACCTCGCCCATCCTGTGCACACGTCCCGTATAGAAGAGGATACGTTCACTGATGGTGGTCTTACCCGCATCGATGTGCGCGATGATGCCTATGTTGCGCGTTGTCTTGAGGTCTATTGGCGCCGCCATACCGCTTCTCCCGGAGCCGTGAAGGTCCCACGGTTCGTTGACATGAGGCGACAATCTAAGGTATCTTCACGGGTCTGTCAAGGCGGTACAGCGGCGGCCACGCCGCGCCGTGGTCTTCGTGGCGGAATCATCGAGAAGGTCAAGGAGGAGGGGAAGCTTGAAAGGCGAGAGTAAGGATGAACATCGCCCCGTTTCACCCAGAGGCCGGCGTCTTATGGAGATGTATCGCCTTATGCTCGACCGTTTTGGTCCACAGGGGTGGTGGCCTGCTGCTGGTCCTTTCGAGGTAATTGTGGGGGCCGTGCTGACCCAGAACACCAACTGGGGCAACGTGGAAAGGGCCATTGAAAACCTCAGGCGGAAAGAGCTCCTGGACGTTCACCGGCTCCATACTGTCCCTGTTGATGTCCTGTCGGCGGCAATTCGTCCGGCAGGATATTTCAATGTGAAGGCAGGAAGGCTGAAAAACCTGATACGGTTCATTGTGGAACAGTACGGTGGGAACTTGGATCTAATGTTTCAGGAGGACGCGGACACCCTTCGGAACGGACTGCTGGAAATCAAGGGCATAGGTCCTGAAACCGCCGACTCCATAGCCCTTTATGCCGCTGAGCACCCGTTCTTTGTGGTTGACGCTTATACCTACCGTATACTATCCCGCCACCATATGGTGGAGGAAGAGGTGTCGTACGATTATATGCAGGAACTCTTCATGGATGCGCTGCCGAAGGATGTGCCTTTATACCAAGAGTTTCACGCACTCATTGTAAGGACCGGCAAGGAGTGCTGCCGTAAGACGCCCAGATGCGACGTTTGTCCCATACAGGGGGTTTAATCCGGCATTCCTCCAGTGTGAGCATACAGTCAAAAGTTGAGGGTGAATAAAATAGACCCCGGACAGGATAAACCCATGACCCATAGCAAAACCGCAAGGGCCTCCGTCTGGCCTGAGGCCTTCAAAGAGGGATTGGCCGCGGCATGGCCCGTATTCCTGGGATATCTGCCCATCGGGCTTGCCTTTGGCGTGCTGGCACAGAAGACCGGCCTGGATGCTTTCCAAGTGGGTCTAATGTCACTCCTGGTGTTTGCAGGGAGTTCCCAGTTCATCGCCATCTCCATGCTGGGGGCCGGAGCCGGCTGGTGTGCGGTTGTGGGCACTACTTTCGTTGTCAACTTAAGGCACCTCCTCATGAGTTCAGCCATGGCGCCCCATCTTGGACGTGCAGGACAAGGATGGCTGGCCCTGCTGGCTCATGGAATCACTGATGAGAGTTTTGCCGTCAACCATGCTCGATTCAACAGGGACGAGTGGACATGGAGATCCGCACTGGCAGTAAACCAGTCCACATGCGCAGTATGGGTCATTAGTACCATGGCCGGGGCCTGGGCCGGCCGTTTCATCCCGAAGGGCGCATTGGGCATGGATTATGCGCTGATTGCCATGTTCCTCTGCCTCCTCGTTTTTCAGCTCCGCGGTCGTCGTCACGTATTTGCGGCTCTTATTGCCGGCGCCGTGGCTGTCTTGCTGTCACTGATGTTCTCGGGCAACGGGTACATAATCATAGCCACCGTGATCGCAGCAACCATGGTGACTCTCATCAATAAGAACAAAAGAAAAGATGGAGAT
>CAYPSZ010000326.1:0-23010 GCA_964413125.1 uncultured Desulfobacterales bacterium | reverse complement strand
CGTAGCCCGCCATGCGCAGGTCTTTTTCAATAAAGTACATGGCCGAGCGGAGGTTTTGCTGCACGGCCGTTACATCCTCCGTGGTCTTATAAGCCCGCTGTTGAGTGATGTAGGCTGAGTAGAGGCTGGCCATTACAATGCCGGCAAGCACTAAGGCCACAAGGATTTCGGTCAATGTGAAACCATGTTCATGGCTTTGCCTGGCATGGCATTGTTTTGAACGTGTGTGAGGCATCATTCCCAATTAGACCCTTTCCATTTCTTCATCTTTATTAGGCCTGTGGCTTCTTTTGCAATGGCATAAGAAGCATTTTTGGTGTTATTAATATAAACATAACCGGCATTTCCCATGCCTCTAGGATTAAAGGTTGCCGAGTTTCCGCCAAAGGTCACAGGGCTCCCAGGGAGCGTCCCACCGGAATCGGTGGCGTTCTTCGTGGCATCGCCCCATCCGAAGCTGATGTCCCCCGGGTTGCCGTATTGGCTGAGTTCAACCGTCTTGACAATGACGCCATCGGCGTCTTTAAGGATATAGCGGTTGTTGGTCGTGTCAAATTCCAGGCTATGGTCTGCGTTGGCGCGTACTGCCATCATCTTGGCCTGCTGAAAACTGGAAAACAGGTCAAGAGCAGCGCTCTTGAGGCGATAGTTGGGCAGCCACACGGCAAAGGTGGGAATAGCGATACCTGCAGCCGCACCAATGATTACACAGGTAACGATTAGTTCTATAAGAGTGAATCCGGATTGCCGCTTCAATGATCGCACCTCGTAAACGACTTTAGTGCAAATAATGCAAAATGCAAGCCAAGTGGACCTGAAGGCTTGCGCATGGTTATCAATTCGATATGATTACACTTTCCCCGGAAGGGCGAATCAGAGTCCCTTGACTGCGCAGGCTTTAGTATAAAATGGTATACCCAAATTATGATTTTGTACACCTCCGCCCGGGCAAATAAGTGAGCCTTCCTCCCGAAGTCCCCACGAACTCTCGGGAAGAGGGGTCTCTTCGCGGGGCGGCGGACCGCCGGGCCTGAACAATATCGGGATATAGACATTGAAATTCCAGTGCCATGTATATTAACTTGTTTTGCGCAATATGACGACCAAAAAAACCTTTGCAGGTCATCCCTTGCTTTTCGGGATCAGTCTTCTTACCCCTGTTGATTTGGTGGGATTCCCGAGCAGTATCCATCAATGGGGTGATCAATAGCAATAAACCTGTTGCGGATGTTTGGAGGCGACTATGAATGAGCTTCAACTCAAGGACATGGGACCCAACGAGACCATAAGGAGGCAGGTGCGACAAGGGGCCGGGGACAAAGAGCCTTTTGATTCCAAAGCTTTTAGGGACTCAAACAGCCTGGTCCTGGATATAAGCCTGGTCTTCGATACCCCGGGAGAGGGGGCCATCGAGCGAAAGGATGTGGAGTCTCTCATCAAAAGGGTTTTGGAGGCAAAGCAAATGCTGGATCAGGGCCGCGGTGACATACGGGACGGGGATGTTATTATGACCGGGTGGATGGAAATGCCCGAGCGAATCGAGCCCTCCCACCTTCAAGAAATACGTTCCGCAGCAGGCGACCTGGCCGGCAGGATCGATGCGTTTGTTTCCATCGGCATCGGCGGGTCCTACCTGGGCATCGAATCCACATTCCGGGCCCTTACTCACACCTACTTCAACCAGCTCAGCCGCCAAGAACGGGGAGGAGGGCCTGAGATCTATTTTTTGGGGCAGAACATGGATCCGGATTATTTCAGGGACACGCTGGACATGCTGAGAGGAAAAAGGGTGGGCCTGAACGTGATCTCCAAGTCCGGGACCACCACTGAGACGGCCGTCGCCTTTCGCATCCTGGAGCAACTGCTGGAGAAAAGCCTGGGAGAGGAAACGGGCCGGCGCATCCTGGTGACCACGGATCGTGACCGTGGGGCCCTGCGTGAACTGGCTCGCAGGAAAGGTTATAGTTCTTTCGTGGTCCCCGACGACATCGGTGGCCGGTTTTCCGTGCTCTCGGACGTCGGCCTGGTGGGACTTGCCATGGCCAACATCGACATTGAGGAGTTTGTGGCCGGTTTTCGGAACATGCGCCGGGTATGCTCATCCGATGATTTCTGGAGTAACCCCGCATTGGTGCACGCGGCAATCAGGCATGCAGCGTGGGAAAAGGGTAAGCGTGTGGAGGTGGTGGCCACCAACTCGGTCCCGCTCTCTTATGTTGCCCGATGGATGGAGCAGCTCTTCCCGGAGAGCGAGGGCCACAAAGGTCACGGGATGTGGGTATCCCCCTCCCTTTACAGCGAGAAGCTTCATGCCAACGGACAGATGGTCCAGCAGGGCGCTCGCAACATCATGGAGACCTTTCTTCTCCTGATGGAGCACGACAACCGGATCACCATTCCCAGGGACCATCAGGACCTGGACGGCCTGAACTTCCTGGCGGACAAGGGCCTGGACATGAATTACGTGAACCGGAAGGTCGTGGAAGGTCCGGCTTATGCGCATCACCTGGGCGGTGTTCCCAATATGACTCTTGAGATCCCGAGGAGAAACGCCTACAACCTCGGCCGGATCTACTACATGATGGAGATGTCCGTGGCGGTGAGCGGTTACCTGTTCGGACACAATCCCTTTGTGCAGCCGGGCGTTGAGGCTTATAAGGCCGCCATGTTCGCAATGATCGGGAAGCCGGGCTTTGAACAAAAAGCGGCTGAGATGGAGAAAACCCTTGGCAATATGGAAAGGATCCGTATTCATGCTTGATCGACCGATAATTCTGGCAACCCGAAACCAGGGCAAGATCAATGAGTTTAAGGGGCTTCTGGCCGGCTGCGGTGTAAAGCTGCTGAGTCTTGCCGATTTCGGGCCGATTCCCGAGGTGCTGGAGGACGGCGCCACCTTTGAGGAGAACGCATACAAGAAGGCCCATCAGACCGCCCGGATGCTGGGTTTCCCGGCCATGGCGGACGATTCGGGCCTGGTGGTGGAGGCGTTGGGCGGCGAGCCCGGCGTTCGTTCGGCCAGGTATGCCGGCGACGGCGCCTCCGATCATGAGAACAACCAAAAGCTCTTAGGGGCCATGAACGGTGTGAAGGATCGAAAGGCTGCTTTTGAGTGTGTTATCAGCATAGCCGTTCCCAGAGGGCCTGCGCTGACTTATGAGGGCCGGTGTGAAGGTGAGATCGCACTGAGTCCTTCAGGAAAAAGCGGATTCGGCTACGATCCTGTCTTTTTCTACCCGCCTCTTGAAAAGACTTTCGCCGAGCTCTCTTTCGAGGAAAAAAATCAGGTCAGCCACCGCGGCAAGGCCATGGCGGAGCTCGGAAACGAATTCGACAAGGTGCTGTTGTGGCTTGAAAAGAGGCTTTCAGAGGAGCCTTAACACGGCAGCGGCACTCTTAGACCGGGGCTTGATACCGTGTAACCTTTTATGATAATCCGGCTCTCTATTGACAATTCCAAGGAAATATATAGTATATCAGCATAGACGCTGCCCACTGAGGCAGAGACATTTCAAGGAGGAAAACATGTTTGAAATAACGGAAAAGGCAGACGGAATGATCAAAGACTTCATCAAGGACAAAGGCGATATCCCGGGGATCCGTCTTTTTCTTGCACAGGGAGGCTGATCAGGGCCCTCGCTGGGCATGGCTCTGGATGAGCCGAAAGATGATGACCAGGTTTTTGAAATGAATGATCTGACCTACATGATCAACAGAGATCTTTTTGAGAAGGTCAAGCCCATCAACGTGGATTTTGTAGATACACCCATGGGTTCGGGTTTCTCCATCAAGTCCAACCTGAATGCCGGGGCCGACTGCGGCAGTGGTTGTGGAAGTTCTTGCAGTTGCTGATGGTCCGTTTTTGGCTTTAACGGGTCTCCTCCCATTTAGAGTCGCTGGAGGAGGCCCGTTTTGATCGTTAGGATCGTTAGGATCGTTGGGATCGTTTGGATGGTTTGCTGCACTGTTGGGGATTGAATGGCTTTTTGCAGAAAGAAGGCCTTAAGATGGAGCCCTTTTCCCCATATCTTCCAGCAAGGCCAACCTGAGTGTATTCAGTCCGATTGCAGCCCCTCTACGTCGCATGGCTGTAACGGGGCCCCCGGCGGCCCATGAGAAGGTGCGGGGCGCTGAGAGCCCTTCCACCGCCACAACTCCGGACATGCCTTCCTTTGAGATCCGAGCCTTGGGAAACCCGGTGACCGCGAGGCCTATGCGTGCCCCCGAACGCCTGCCGGCTTCCCCGGCAAGTAGTCGGGCCGTGTCCTCCAGGTCAACGGGCGGCTCCATGCCGAGCCATTCTGCGATTGCCTCCGGGCTGCTGATCACGGTGCTCATCAAGACAGGAGATTCATCCAGGTCATGGAGCCTCGCAGCAAGCCGTCCCGACGTAAAGGTATCCAGCACTGCCAGGGATAAACCGCGGCTCATCAGAAGACCTGCCGTAACCCCTTCCAGCGTGTCTTGATCAGCCCCGTAGACCTTCCGCCCCAACCGGGATCTTACCTCCCGCTCAATTGCCTCCACTGAAGCTTTGAGCTCCCAGGGGTTGGAACCCTGGGCCGTAATCTGGACTTGGATCTCGCCGTGCGAGGCCAGCAGGGCCACCTCGGGGCTAAGCCCCTCCTTCATCAGGTCCCCCACAAGGCGGTCCACCTTGCTCTCACCCATACCCGCAACTTTCAATACCCTGGTCAAGACACGGCTTTCACCCAGGGAGAATCTCTCCTGAAGCCAGGGGATGATCCGGGCCTCCATCAGGTACTCCAGTTCAAAAGGTACGCCGGGAAGACAAACAACCGGTCTGCCTTCTATTTGCGCAATGAATCCCGGTGCGGTTCCCACCGGATTGGGGACAGGCAGGCTTCCTGCGGGGATATAGGCCTGCCTGCGATTGTTTTCGGTCATGCGGTAACCGATTCTTTCAAACACGGCCTCGATTTGGTCCATCAGGTCCCGCCTGAACTCCAGTCGGACTCCGGCTACGCGGGCCACTGCCTCCCGGGTAAGGTCGTCTTCGGTTGGTCCGAGGCCTCCTGTGAGTATAATGAGATCGCATCGTGTAAGGGCATGCAGCAGGGCTTCCTGCATGTCGCTCATTCGATCGCCCACGGCGGTGCGGAAACGGACTCGTATGCCTATTGGACCCAGAACCCGAGCAAGATCGGAAGAGTTGGTATCCAGGACTCGGCCAAGCAGGAGCTCGGTTCCGACCGTCAGTATTTCGCAGGAAGGCGTGGTGGCTGACAAGGTCATGGCACGCTCATTTGGTGATTTCAATAATGTTTTCGCTTGAGCACGCATTCTTCTACCACCCCGGCGGATGAAAAGAAAGAGATTGCTCAAGACCTGTTACAGCCCCTCGAACATGTTCCCCCTGCGGATCGATCCCTTCCTTTACACCGCCCAAATATTCGGGTATCAATGGGACATGAAGCGAACCGGAATGCCTTTTCTTTGGGTCTTTCGTTGTGGTTTTTGGTGAAACGGAGGCGGACATGATTCGTGAAAACGTGAGGAAGATCCTTGAGGAGCTACCCCAAGGCGTCGCACTCGTGGGTGCGGCCAAGACACGGACGCCCGAGGAGATTCTTGAAGCGGTGGAGGCAGGCCTTGAGATCATAGGCGAGAACTACCTTCAGGAGGCCGAGCGCATGTTCGATGTTGTGGGGGACAGGGTCAAGTGGCACATGATCGGTCACCTTCAGCGGAACAAAGTCAAAAAGGCGGTGGCCCTATTTGACATGATAGAGACAGTTGACAGTATGCGTCTTGCTTATGAGATAGACAAACAGTGCGCCAAGATTGGGAAAGTAATGCCCGTTCTGGTAGAGATCAACAGTGGTGAAGAGGATCAGAAGGCGGGTGTAATGCCGGATGAAGCCGTGGGTATGGTTAAAGAGATGTCAAATCTGGAGCACCTTAAGATCATGGGGCTCATGACCATGGGACCATTCACGGGAGACCCGGAAGGTGCCAGGCCGTGCTTTCGAAGAACCCGCGGGCTCTTTGAACGGCTGAAGGATGAGGCTCCACCCGGCGTGGACATGAAAATACTTTCCATGGGCATGAGCAACTCATTCAGGGTTGCTGTGGAAGAAGGGGCCAACCTTGTTCGCATCGGGACCCTCATCTTTGGAGAGAGGACTTATGAATGATCAGTCCGGATCAGCGCAAGACCGAGTGAAAGGGCGTGTCAATTGGGCCATGCTTTAAAAGAGATTCGAAGGCTCACCGGCAGGGCGATCCATGCATCCAACATGCTGGAAGCCGGAGATCGTGTACTTGTGGCGGTCTCCGGGGGCAAGGACAGCCTTTCCCTCTTGTGGCTCCTAAGGGAACGCCTCGGCCGTATACCCATAGATTATGAACTCACCGCAGTACATGTGGATCCAGGTTTCGGCGCCGACTCGGCCTCAAGGATGGAGGATTTTTTTGAGGAACATGGATTTGTCCACCGAGTTGTTCGAGGGGATTTCGGTCCCAGGGCGCACGGCACGGAAAACCTTGAAAACCCCTGCTTTTTGTGCTCCAGGATGCGGAGGAAGGCCCTTTTTGAGGCGGCAAGGGACCTGGGCTGCTCCAAAATAGCCTTCGGCCACCACAAGGACGATGTAATCGAGACTCTTCTAATAAACCTGTTTTACGGGGGTTCCATCAGCACCATGGTCCCGGTGCAGAGGTTTTTTAATGGTAAGATCACGGCCATCAGGCCTCTTTACCTGGTGGGAGAGGAACTGCTGGATCGTTTTTCCAGGTACATGGGGTGGGCCGGCATAGAACTGGGCTGCCCGAGCGCCGGAATGACCAAAAGGGCTGAGATAAAGGAGATGCTGGCCAATCTCTACCGAAAAAATTCCAAAATAAGGGGCAACATATTCCATGCCGTTCACAATGTAAGGAAGGATTACCTGCCCGACATAAGAAAGATTTCATGAGCGCCGCGAAGATCAGCCGTCGGACATTTCTAAAGCGAGCCTGCGCCCGGAGCGGCCGGGCCCCGGCCTTCCCGCTTCTTCCCGGTTGAGATCCTCTTTTGACTATGACGGGTACAAGTAGATGAAAAAACGTCAAGTTGTTTCATGTATCCGGAAAGGAAAGCCTCCATCAGGCCGTGCGGAGAGGAACATGCGGCCGGAGGCGCACGACCCTCGATCCATGGCCGCAATATTTCAAAGCTGCGGTGTTCCTCTCACGAAACAACAGATTGAGCTGTTCCGGCTTTATCACGGCTTGCTCAGACACCACGACGTTGAATTGAACTTGACCCGTATTCACAATTTCACCGGTATGGTCGTCAAGCTCTATGTGGACTCGGTCCTGCCGGCCCGCATGATCGACCCGCCGTCGCCTCTCATGGACCTGGGAAGCGGAGCGGGCATGCCGGGCATTCCGCTCAAGATCATGCGCCCGGATCTGGAAATTTTCTTGGCTGAAGGTCGCTCAAGACGAGCGGGGTTTTTAAAGGAGGTGATCGAGCAGTTGGGGCTTCAGGGCATAGAGGTGATCAATCGCAATATAAGGCCGGATTTTGAGATGCCTTTTAAAGGTGTAATCACCCGGGCGCTGGAGCGCGTTGATCAGACCCTGGAACGTATAGAAGGGTGCCTGGAAAAGAACGGCCGTGTCATATTCATGAAAGGCCCGGCCTGCCAACCGGAAATCAGCCTTGCCCTTGAGCGCTTCGGCCGGAGGTTCACTCTTGTGGAAGACAAGGCCTATCGAATCGGAAAGACCAGTCACCAACGACGTCTCTTGGTATTCCAGCGCATGGATTGCCCGCGCCGCGTGCTGAGGGAGCGGGCTGTCCGGCGTCATGAAGTTACGGTCATCACAAGTGAGCAGAATACCCGCTACAAGGGGCTCAAGAGGCTGCTGACCGGCCGGGGCGTCAAAAAGGCCGGAAAGGGCATTCTTGCAGGGGCCAGGCCCATAGGCGAGACGCTGGAGTCCCTGCCAAGCATATGCCTGGCTTGGATAACCGGAAATGACAGGGATCCACCGCCGGAGAACGCGCCGTCCGGCATGGAATGGGTGCAACTGGCCGATCCGCTCTTTCAGGAGCTTGATATCTTCGGCACCCGTGGACCGCTCCTGCTGGTGGAAGCCCGTGAACCCGGGTCATGGTCCCCGGAAGAAGGCTTCCCCCCGGGCTGCACCCTCCTTATACCCTTTCAAGACCCGGAGAATACGGGCGCTGTGATTCGGTCGGCCGCAGCCTTCGGGGTCACCCAGGTGGTTTTGCTCTCTGAGAGCGCAAATCCTTTTCACCCCAAGGCCCTGCGGGCCTCGGGCGGAGCGGCGTTACGGGTGAACCTGCGCCAAGGCCCTTCCCTGGCCTCCCTTCCCGGCGGCCTGCCCATGTTGGCGCTTTCCGCCGATGGACGGGATATGACCGAGGCGGTGTTTCCCTCCGCCTTCGGGCTGCTGGCCGGCATGGAAGGCAAGGGACTGCCGCCCCATCTGCGCGGCAAGGCGGTACGCATTCCCATATGCCCGGATGTGGAGTCCCTCAATGCCGCTTCAGCCACGGCGGTGGCCCTTTATGAATGGCGTCGAAGGGGGACTGCCTGTTGATCCTGTTGCATATTGATGTATGTTTGGATGCTTTAAGTGATAAAAATTACGAGATGTTAAGGACAAGACATGCAAGAGCAGCTAGGCTTATTCGGTGACGAAAACACACTCTATAACACCGCGGTTCAGAACCTGTTGGAGATGCGGTTTGCTGCAGCCGCCGATACACTGCGGGACTATTCCAGGTTTTTTCCATGGGCCAAGGACGTTGAAAGGGAGCTGCAGATGGCAACCTTCTGGATGGAGCGATTGGGAGTTAACACATGGGAGCCTTCCCTGGAAGATGACCCCGAGGCCGTATACAAGGCCTGGCTGCACTTCGAAAAGGCCTTTGAATATCCGTGGGGAGAACACAGGGCCGAGCACAAGCTTCAGACCTCGGTGTTTTCGAGGCTTGCCGCGGGCATGGAAGCCCGGTTTCACGAGAAACGGCACACCCTGCCTCAAGGTACACCCATGGGCCTCTTCCACCTTCGGGCGGGCGACGCGGATGCCGCTGTTTCATGCTTGCAGGCCCACGTCCGGGCTGAGCCGGAAAACGGCCTTGTGCTTGGTTACCTTGGGGACGCCCACATCCTCCGCGCCGACCGGGAGGCCGCCCTTACCTGTTATCAGAGGGCCTTTGCACTTGATCCCGAAAATGTGGATGTGGAACACATCCTTTGCTCTCAACTCCTTCATGAACTTAGGATATTTGAAGCGGGGGATGCTACCCGGAAAACAGGTCTTGCATGGTTTCCCGTGGTTGCCCGGCTCAGAGGCTTTTTCAGGCCGGTGGTCCTAAACGGGCTGGAACAGTTCAAATACTGGCATATTCTTTTTGAGCGATTTAAGGGCGATTATCATATGCAAAAGGATTTTTCAAAAGACTCTTTATTGTTCTTTTGTGCAATGGTGCTTTCGGATAATGCACCAATGGTAATATACGTGCCTGAGTTTGACTTAATAGAAGCCAGAAAGATCATGAAGGAAATTGATGAAGATTTGTTTTCATGGCACATAAGCCTGCTTAGGGAAAAGGAATCAAACAGCATGACCCGGCTTTGAGCCTCTAAGCTAGGATAAGGCCTAATAATGACCATGATAAAGCGATGGACTTTTTTTCATCCAACACTGATGCGGCCTTGGTGCCTCCAGCCATTCAGCGGCCCTGAAGTTCCCTCATCCCTTTGCAAGCAGGGTTTTCTGGAAGGAATCAAAAAAAGTCCTTGACATGGCGTTACCCTCAGGCGGAAAATTGATCATCCTGCCGCTTCTTATTTGAAGCAGGAATCATGTCATGTAAACGATTGTGCCAAAATAGAGTTTTGATACACATTAACCCTCTGCCCAAACTTATTTTTATGCTTCAATAACCCAAGCCTGATTTAGGACGGAACGGAATTTCACCGGGTATTTTCATCTTGTGCATGGATCTGTGTGAGAACTTCAAAGCCGCCTAATCTTTTTGAGCTCGAAAGCCTTGAGCCGAGAATCCTTCTTGCCGGGGACCCCCTGCTGGGAGGAATCTGCGCCATCGGTCCCTACCTGTTCGACGAAGGCCGGCCGGAGGAGGAAGTCCTCCTTTCCGCCCAAGATCTCACTTCGCAAGATTCGCAAACATCATATTATCCGGGTGAAGATGTCTCGGACCTCTTTTCCGACCTCCATGAGTATGACCTCCTTTTAGATCCTGACCAAGAACCTGATCCGGACGCCGCTCTCTCGGATGATGAACGAGGAGTGGACGAGGTCGTCAATGCTGAAGCCGATGCCGCCGGCCTCCTTTTTCATGGATCAGGGGATAAGGACGGGGAAACCCATTCCCGTCCATATCTGATCCTGGATGACAGGCTGACGGTGCCGGTTCATGATTATTTCGGCGATGCAACGGATCCTCCCCACGGCATTAAACAACTTGAAATATCAACAAAACTTTCCGGCAGCGGGTCATTCGAAGGCCATGTGGTTGTATCCGGAACCCTGAGCCCGGGGAACTCACCGGGCATCCAGGCCTTTGAGAGCCTAACCCTTACGCCCTCAAGCGCCGTTCAAATCGAGATTGCAGGCGCCGGCGCCGCCGGTGCGGCCGACGGGTATGACCAGATCCAGGTTAGCGGCCTGGCCTCTTTGGCGGGAACGCTGGAGATCATCCTGCTGGACGGCTTCGAACCTGACCCGGGACAAACCTTTGATATTATTACCTTTGGGTCGGTCTCGGGCTCATTTGATAAAGTTGAAGGCCCGTTCGGATTCGGCGCCGGGGATCTTTACTTCGAGGTCGAAGCGCAAGCCGACCGGTTGCAACTGGTTGTGTCGGAAATCCCAGCGGGTGTGGATCTCCATACCACCACAGCCGCCACCGACCGCATGGAGCAGGCGCTGGGCGACCTTGCGGGCTATACTGACAGACTCCTGGGTGATTTGCTTCTGGGATACCCCGAGCTGAGGGGTGAAAACATTCCCGGAACCGCTGTTTCTCCAGACAGCCTCTTTGGCCTCACCGACTATCTCGATATAGGTCCCGTCATTGACAATTACCTGACGCCGCTTCAGGCGGAGGGTGCCCAAGAACGGTTCGAGGTTCAGGATTTTTTGAACGCCCTTCGGGTTGACTGGCTGGATGACCTGCTGGGCGGCGAAGCTCATTCTTCAGATTTCACCAACAGGACCTTCACCGGAACAGGCGACTGGATAAGCGGCATTGAGGTGGGTTTTGACGCCGAGGCCACCTATTCCAAAAAGGTGCCGGTGGGGCTGAGCGATACGATACAGGGAATCGGGCCGGCCTATACCGAACTTGAGGCCGAAATCAATGCCGGATTTGCTTTTGACCTGTCCCTGGGCTGGGCCCCCGCCGGAGCGTTCTTTGAGTTCAACGTCACCCGGCTCGAGTTTGATGCTTCAGCCGCAACCACCGATCTTGTAATTCCCTTTCTAATCGGCGACCTGGAGGCGGCGGCCGGGCACCCCATGTTTTCCCGGGGCTCCTTCAGCCTCGGGGTCCACCTGGATGTGCTCCATGACCGGGAGAGGGGTGAGTATGAAATAGTCTATGATCCCGAGGGCGACCCCGTATCCTTCATGGACATGGAGGCGCCGGTCTATGCATTTCTTGCCGGTGTTTCCGTCAACCAGGGGGACACCGCCACGGTGGGCATGGCGGGAGATCTCTTCCCGCTGAGCCAAGGGGGGCAAGGTACGGATGGTGTTGCTGTGACCTCTGCCAATCTGGATGCTTTCGCGCCTTTTGCCGCACTTCGCCTTATCGACCTGCATGAGAAACTCGAATCCATGCGGGACGACTGGCTCACGGGGCTTGCCGCATCGGATTCCTTCAATGTCCATATTCCCTTTATTGAGGCCTCGCTGGCCGATGTTCTGGACCTGGGGGCGGCTTTTGACCTGTCGGTTCTGAGCAGGTTTGATTTTGAGGGCATGCGGAGCCTCCAGGATTTTGTAGACGCCGTTTCAGACTCGGGTCTCCTTCCCGAAGGGGAAACGGTTGTATACGATCCCGATACCGCAACACTCACGGTTCCTCTGGATTTTCAGATCGAGATCAGCGCCTTAACCCTCCGAGACCTTGATGCTTTGGGCCGTCTGGACCTTAATCTCCTTGAAAATGAAGGCCTTATCCAGCTGGGTCCCTACATTGATCCGGATGACCTCATTGACAACGGATATGTCACCCTGGAAGGACTTTGGAACGCCGGGGTGCTGGAGGCCGCTTCCGTCCATAACTGGGGCGGAATCGACGGCACTGTCCTTATCAACAGCGGTCTCATCACACAGGGGGTTTTTGATGAGCTGAATCTGGTGCAACCCGGCGATGTGGTGAACCTGGACCGGCTGATCGATCTGGGCCTGGTCACGCTTGGGGAGCTCATAGAGGCCGGGGTGGTGACGGCCGGATCCCTGGCGGGGAACCTGGGTTTCATCCGGGATATCAACCTTATGGCCACAAACGTGGCCGATCTGGGATCGGACCTGGCCGGCCAGGCGAGCATGGAGGATCTTGTCGATCTGGACGGTCTCCTTGGCAGTGGTATAGATACCGCCCGGAATCTCTTGGAAGATCTGTTCAACTCCGGTCTGGCGGGCCTGGGGGACATCAACCTGAACTCCCTGGGCATAGGTGATCTTATCGACTCCGGGCTTGCCTCTTTGCAGGACCTGGTGGATCAGGGGCTTGTAACGGCCGCTGATTTTGCCTCATCCGCCATGGTTGACCTGTCTCAATTCGTTTCGGATACAACCGCCGGCTTGAGCAGCCTGATCGGTTCCGGGCTCATAGACGCTTCTGATTTTGCCTCATCCACCGTGGTGGATGCGGCGGGCTTGCTGTCCGGGGGCATTGCAAGCCTTTTCCAGGTGGTTGATCAGGGGCTTTTGGCACTTGATGATTTCGCGGATATCACCCTGGCGGCAACGGATATTGTGGCTGAGGGACTTGCCACCGCCTTTCAACTCGATTTCAACGATCTGGTGGATGAACCGGGGAATGTCTCCCTGCACGATCTGGTCAATTCCGGTGTGGTGACACTTCGTGCACTGGTTCGAGAAGGGCTGGTTGCCGCGGCCGACCTGATCACCGACACTCTGCCTCTCTTGGGCCTGCTCGACTCGGGCCTGGCCCGGATCGATCAACTGGCCGGGGCGGCTCTTTTGAACGCCACGGACCTGGCCACCCGCGCCCTGAACCTGGGGACCATTATTAATTCAGGGCTTGTGAGCCTCTCGGACCTGGTGGATAACAGCCTTGTGGGTTTTGGGAACCTGAGCCTTGATGCAATCAACATTCCCGCCCTGGTGGATTCCGGTCTGGCGGATCTGGCGGACCTGGCGCGTACAAGCCTGATAGGCCCGGCACAGATGGCTGTTGATGCACTTCTGGCCTCGGAGGTCGCCTCTCAAGCTGCAACCCTGTATGACCAGATCGTAGCCAACGGAACACTGATCGGTCCCGGTTCCATCATTGATCTTGACACACTTCCGGCAAACAGCCCGGTCCGGCTCGAGCATCTGGTTTATTTCGGCATAATCGACCACAATGACGTGAGGCCCTTGGGCGATATTGACAGCAATGAGCTCTTGGCCTCCCGTGCGATCGATTCAAGCCTGCTGGGCCGCAGGGAACCGGCGGAAATCATCGCTTCCGGTTACCTGACTGTGGGCGGTCTGATAGATCTCGGCCAAATCGGCCGGGAAGATCTGGCGGACCTGCCCTTGGCCGACCTGGACCTCTTCGGGTTTTCCCGTACTTTGATGGAAGAGCTGGATACCTTGGGGTTTGTGGTACACGGCGACGGAATCGCCCTGGCGGACCTTATTGGTGAAACCCATGTCACCGTTTCAGACCTCTTGACATACGGGCTTATCACCCAGCAGGATCTGGTTCCCGATCTCTCCGATGTGTTTTTGAGCGAAGTTTTCGTTCAGGGCTTCGTAAACAGGCAAGATCTTCTGAAGTCCGACCTACTGGAAGCTGCGATCCTGGCTTCCCATATTTCCCAGGATGCCCGGGGCCGGGATATTGTCGCCGTCACCGATATTCTTACCGGCGACCTTGCCACCCTGGCCGACCTGGTGCATTACGGCCTGCTGACTCCCCTGGATTTCAACCTTGGCGGAGCCACCATTTCCGAAAGCGATCTTCTCGCCTCGGGCCTGGTCCCCCGGAGCCGATTGATCGACAATGACCTGGTACAGGAAGGCCTCGTCAATGTAGGCCATCTTATCTCTTTGGGTCTCGTGACCCTGGACGATATGGCGAGGATTCAAACCCCGGCCCAGTTGGGCCTGGTTGTGTCATCCCTTTCCGCCTCCCACCTCTATGATTCGGATGTGTTGGGAATCAACTTTCTGATGCAGGAGGGCCTGGGGCAATCGGGCCCTGTGGACCTGGAAGGCCTGTTCGCCTCGGGTATTGTGGATGAATCCTCTCTGGTCACCGCCGGGCTGGTGGATCCGTCCGATTTCTGGAAGACGAGCGTGGTCACGTTACGCCGGCTTGTTGACGCCGGGCTGGCGGATACCACCCATCTCACGCCGGACACCACCGTGGATCTCGCGTTTCTCCTGGGGTCCAACGTTGTATCCGAGAAGTACATCGCAGACGAGAACCTGGATCCCGATGGGGACGGCCATGTGCTGATCGAGGATTTCCTGGCCGACAGCCGCATCACTTTCGAAGAACTCGTGAAGCGGGGGCTGCTTTCCGGTCGCGCTTTCATCAACAAAGTTTTTGAGCAGAGCGTGCTGGAGGCGATTGAGGTCACTGAAGGCGACCCTCCGGCGCTTAAGCCCCTTTTCGCGGACGGTGAATTGGACCCCATGGTGCATGTGGGAACGGTGGGACTGGACACCCTCCTCTCTTCCATCCTTTATGACGTGACATTTGATCAATATGTGCAGGAAGGGTTCATCGGACTGTATGATTTCAATAACATAGACCTTTCTGTGGCAATCATAGAGGCGGAGTTCGGCGTCGATGTGGATGACGACTATGAGGACGAGGTTCCTCTCTACAGCCTGGTTTCTCAGTATTTACCGGGAGTAACACTGCCGGCGCTTCTCGATTTCGGTTTGTTGACCCGGGATGACCTGGGTGATCCTTCAACACAGCTCGATATCCGGGACCTGGAAAGATCCCGTCTTTTCGAGGCCGGAGATCTTAACAACTATATCAGCGCCCATGAGGTTTATCTCCATGACCTCATCAAGAAGGTCTACATCGGGGATCTGGTGGATCTGGGCCTTGTCGCCGCGGGCGACCTGATCATCCGCAACCTTTCAGGCCTTGCCGGATTGGTTCAAGACAGGCTGTTGATCCGCAGTGATTTTCGGAACAGGGCCCTGGATGCTGTTGAACTAAGCGACTCGGGTCTTGTCACCCTCACGGACTTGAACAGCCGCAACCTGGTGTTCGCCGGCAATGTGGCGCTGTACAACCTGCTGAACTCCGGCCTGGTGTCCTTGTCCATGCTGGTTGAAGCCGGCCTGCTGGATGAAAACGATCTTGCCGCCCACGTGACCGGATTCAAGACCGAATCCATCCAAAGGTCCCATATCCTCGATGAGGCATTGCTCAGGGAACACGGGCTCTTCCCCGGGGAGGGCGAAGACCGGGTTTCCTTGAACGGAACCCCGGGCCTGTTGAGCGCCGGAATCGCTCCGTTGCCGGCGCTTGTGCAAAAAGGCGTGGTGAATCCCTCGCATCTGGCTTCTTCAGCCGTCATCGACAAGGATGACCTGGTGGGAAGCGGGCTTGCCGGTCTCTCCGATTTGATGGCGGCCGGATTGATCACGTCATCGGATATCGTGGTTTCTTCTGTGGACATTGAGGCCCTGGATCGGACAGGGGCCCTGCGGATCAATGATCTTACCGATCTGGATCTCATTGTCGCCCTGGGACTTTTGACGACCGCTCAAGCCGACTCTTACGTCCCCGACCTTTTCGGCCTCACAGGCCACACAGTGTCCCTGGCCGGCGATTACGGGTTTCAGTTATCCGGTCTTGTGACCGGCACACAGGCGGACCTGCAGGCCTTGGTGAGCGGGGCTTTGGATCTCCTGATCCATGTGGACGCCCTGCCGGCCGAAATGTGGCGGGTCCGGGATTTCACGCTCACGGCCACGGTTTCATATGATGTATTGGTTTCCCATGTCCCTGCAAGGCTCGGGTTCATCGGTGTGACCCTGGGCAATGCTGGGGAACCCAATCCGGTCCACGTGACCCTGACACGAACCATTATCCTGGATGAGGACGGAAACCCCGATACGAGCTCGGACCGGACGTTCACCTTGGATGAGATCCTGAGCGACACGGAAGGGGATATCATCTACGCCATGCTGACCGGTGAAGCAAGCGCCGAGCTTCACGGCATAGAGGTGAACCCCGGTTTGGGCGGGCTGGCCCCTGATATGGCTACCACGTTTCAGTTCAGCGTTGCCGATGCCGGCCGGCCCAAATCCTCAAGCGATTACGTTACTCTCCATATCGAGGACCTGCCGGAGGCCTTCGAGGTCTACGAGTACCTGCGCCTGGACGACCTCATGTCAACGGTCCTGAGAGGCAAAAACTTCGTGCTCCAGGCCCTTGACCGGCTTCCCTTCTGGGTGACCGATCCCAACAACCCCATTTATGGACTCTTGGGGGATGTGACCATCCCGCTCATCAACATGTCGCCCAAAGAGCTGTTGGGTTTTCTGGACGACATCGATGAGGCGGTGGCACGAGTGCAGCGGGCCTTGCTGGATCCGGAAAACGACCTCCAGAAGCTTGTCAGATTCATCATGGACTCCCTGGGGCTTGACTTCGAATCCGATGACGATCTTTTCGGGGTAAGCATACATGCCGGCGTCCTCATGATGAGTTTGCGACAGGAAAAGGAAGTCAGCAAAGACATACCCTTCAATTTCGACCTTGCCGCCTTTACCGGATTGGTGGGCGGCGGGGTGCCGGGCCTCGAAGGTATCGAGGACCTGGTGGCCCTCGAGGGGAGCGGCGAATTAAGCTTCAAGGCGTTTGCCCGCATCATGGTGACTGCAGGTGTGGACGTCTCCGGCCGTGCAGACGGCCTGCCGGTGGATCTCTTTCTCTACGACTGGGATGAAGACACTGAGACCGGCACCCGGGTGGATGCGGGCTTCAAGCTTCTGGCCCGGGACATATCCTTGGGTTTCGAGATCTTTGATTCCATCGGCCTGCGCGTCACAGGCGGCACAGCCACCATCGACGGGGACGGGGATGCCGCCACCAACCCGGAGCTGATTGATCCGGACGACCGGTCGGACTTTGTCTCCATCGCCTTTGTGCTGAACCAGCAGCCGGGAACCGGTGTGGAAGACGACGGCAAGTACCGGTTCGACGAGACCCTGCTGGGCGACAATGTGGTTTTTACGGGGGTAACCGGCGGCTTTGAACTGGTGTTGCCCTTGACCGTGGATGTTTTCGGAGTCACCACGGACCTGACCCCGGACCTTCAAATCCGCAGCAATCAAGATGCATACGGCGATGCCGGCCTGGAGCAGGTTTTCCTGCACCTCTTCGGCCTTGACGGCGCCGGAACTGAAGATCCGGTTCTCATCGAGGCCCCGGATGTCAGGGACCTGCTCGGGGATTTGGCCGACAGCGTAATACGGGGGCTCCTGGAAGATCTGGCCGGGTTTGTCACGGATCTCAAGGACCGGTTCCTGAGCACGGGCTTTCTCGGCCTGGAAGTTCCCGGCACCGGCCGCACGGTAGGGAGCTTTTTCGAGGGTGCCGCTGTTGCGGACAACCTGCTCCCCGGCGTGGACACGGCGGTGGGTCTCGAGGCTTTTCTGGATATCGATAGATACCTCTTCGCCTACCTGGATACCGTCAACTGGATCGGGGCCGATTCCGTTGCGAGCGGTGATGTGACCCCTTCTGATATCTGGACCGGGCTGGTCAATTTTCTGAATGACCACTGGATAATCACCCTGCCCGGTGTGGGAAGCACCGCCGGTTTTATCGGTGCCGGCATCATCGATCAGGTGATGACCATCTCCGTGAACCCTTCCTACACCATCAATGAGACATTCCCCATCGACATCGGAACCGACCTGGGTTCGGTGGGTCTGGAATTCGTGGGAGACATGAATCTGGATCTGGCGCTGAACACAGGGCTTTCGCTGGAGTTCAGCGTGGACCTCTCGGGCGGAGGGCACAGTTCCTTTACCTTTGATGAGTTTTTCTTCGACGCTGCGGTTAATATGGCCGGTATAAACCTGGGGCTCGTGTACGGCGATATCGATATTACCACCGGCGGCGCAGGGACCGCGCAACTCAATCTTGGCGGGAGCATTTATCTCGAGGGCGGGAGTTTCGTCTTTGATCACGAGCAAAACAAAGCAAAAACAACATCCTACCAAAACAGTATCTCTGCATACCTGCCCTTCTTTGTGGGTGGGCTCGAACTGGGGTCCTTGAGTTTCGGCGACACGGACTTTTATGACGGCGAACTGAATCCAGGGTTCAGTTTTGATTTGAGAGATATCGGCGGAATTCTTACGGAAGCGGCTTTCCTGGTCCTGGACTGGCTGGGTGAGACCATTGAGGGTGTGAGGGGGGAGCTGGTTCCCATTTACGATCCGACCGACGGAAGCGTGATCAGTGAAGGAAACGAGTTCCTGAGAAAGACCATCCCCGGAACCGATGTCTCCTTGAACGGCATCCTGGGGCTGGAGAACCTCCTGGACCTGGGTCTTTACACCCGGCACTATCTGCGCCCCCATCTGGGCGACGCGGGTTTTACGCGGGACCACACGATCCCCCTTGGTAACCCTGAAGCCGCGGGCGAATCGGGGACCAATTACTACGGGCCCGGCGGCCCCACCCTTGGCGGTTTTTTCGAGTACCTGCAGGCCAACTGGATCCCCACACTTGGCGGCCAGGCAGGCGGTTTGAGCTGGGACCCCATACTGAACGCCTCGGATGAAATCGTAGGTATTGTGGTCACCTTTACCCAGGATTTCGTGTTCGCGCGCAACGTGGGCCTGAATTTCGGCGAGCAGGCACAGAGCATAGGCCTTGAGCTCCAAGGCGATATGGAACTGAATCTGGATGTGGACATCGACCTCGCCATGAGTCTCTCTTTTAACTGGGACACCGGCGAGGTCGATTTTGACATCGACCGTTTGAATTTCCAGGGCCATGCCTCTGTTGACGACATTGTCGTGGGCGCGAGCATAGGTCCTTTGAGTGTGGGATTGGGAAGCGAGACCGGGCAGAAGGGGCGTCTCTCTCTGGACCTGGGGGCGGAGACCTCCTATGTGGACGGGGTGTTCCGGTTTGAGGCTACACCCAACACACCGGCTGCACACGGCAATTACGTGGATGTGATGGTTCCCATTTATGCGTCCCTGGGAAATGTGATGTTCGGGACGAACTCGGATCCTCCCCGCCTGATGTTGAGCGGCACCATTTTTCCCTCCGCCGGCGGTTCAGCGCCGGCATTCAGCCACGAAAACATGGATCGTCTCCTTGACTTCAGCGATTTCAATTTGGGGAGCCTTATCGCCATCATTCAAAGTACCCTTGATTGGCTTGGGGAGCTTTCCAATTCCAGCTTCATGTCCTATGAACTCCCCATCGTGAACAAGAACCTGGGGGAACTCTTTGATTTTGCCTCTTCTTTCAGTGACAGGATCGCTTCCCGGATCGATTTTGAGCGCATCCGCAGTGTTCAGGATTTTATCGAGCAATTCACCCGGGCCGGCATCCTCCCCGAGGGAATTGACGTTGTTTATGATGCGGTGAATCGCACGCTCAAACTGCCGGTCAACTTCGACTTCAACTTCAGCGATCTCAACCTACGCAACCTGGCCAACCTCGGGGATTTCAGTTTTGAAAAACTCCTGGATCTCAACGCCGTCAATCCCACCGACCTCTTTGACAAGGACACCATCCTGGACGGACTCCTGGGCATGCCGGCCACGCCGCTCCGGGAACTGGGCCGCTGGGAATTGATTGACGAAAGCTTCTTCAATCCGTCCACCACCATTTCCATATCAGAGCTGGAAGATCTGGAACTTGTCCGGCCGGGCGCCCTTCCGGGCGCCGCCATCGCCCTGAGTGACCTGCTGGCATCGGAATCGGTCAACGTGAGCCTGGAGCAGCTCTTTGACGTGGACCTCCTGAGCGCGGCCGATTTCACTCCCGGAAACAAGATCAGCCTTCAGGATCTGATATCCTCCAGGTTGATGGACGTCTCAGAGCTGATTTCACGGGGCGTAACCCTTTATGCCGAGGACGGCGCCACGGTGACGCAGGATCCTGTGGCGGCCCGGTTTGTGGACTTGACATCCCTCTTGAATCAGAGATCCCACTCCCTGGCCGACACCTTGACCATGGGATTCCTCTCCCCGGACGAGTTCGATCTCACCGGGACGATCCTTTCCATAGCCGCCCTCGAGACGGCAGGCCTCATTGATGAAGGGGCCCTGGATTCGCTGGGCGACACGGAAATATCCCTGGGCGACCTCTTGGATTCAGACCTTGTGAGCGTGCAGATCGCAGCGCTCATCAATGAAGGGCTGGTGGGCCGGGGCGATCTTTCCGATCTTGCCCAGGTGGCGGCGGGAAACCTCACCCTGGAAGGATTCGGCCTGTATGAGCTTGTGGATCTGGGCCTTTTGACCCAGAGCGACATCGTGGATTTCAGTTACGACCTTCTCAATATCAAGGACCTTCCCATTGATCTGGGTTTTGATCTCGGTGATGTGCTGGAACTGAGCACCACTGCCACGGCCGATGCCAGGGTGACCGTGGAGGCGGGTTTCGAGTGGGTGATAGACTTTGATGGGCCCACGGGTGAGGAAGGCATCACATTCCTGATCGACAACGCCCGCATAGCAGGTCGCGCGTCTCTGGATGTGGAGGACCTGGAATTTCTGGCCCGTCTCGGGTTTGCAAGCCTCAAGGTGGGGGGACCGGGAAGCGGATCCGGGTTGAGTGTCTTTGCCGAGGCCGTGGTGACCCTGGATCGGGACGGGAACATCGAGACCGACGACGACAGGCAATTCTCGTTCACGGATCTCATCACCGGCGGTCTGATGGAGCATCTGCTCTTCGATTTCACCGGCTATGGTGAAGCCCGGCTGCGCGGCCTGGACATCCATCCGGACATCCCGCTTCTGGATGAAACAGGCTTGAGCGATATGGAGATCTCCATCACCATACCGGATCTCCTGAACTGGGATGTGGTGGAGATCATCACCCAGGGTGATGCCACCCAGAGCGAGATCGAGCGGTACCTGACCCAGAAGCGGGTCGTTGTAGTCCTTCCTGATTTTTCAAATGCATTCAAGTTCAGGGAGCTTGACTTTTCGAGCATCATCGAGGCGATCCGCACCGGAGTGGAGTTCCTGGAAACGGCTCTTGAAGGGACCTCCTTTTACGACTCCGTGATTCCAATCATCAACCGCCGCATCAGTGAGGCCTTCACTTTCGTGCAAGACCTCCTGGATAAGGTGGAGCAGGCCGCAACAGATCCGGCGGCCGTGCTCCAGGAAGTGGAAGCAATCCTCGAGACCGCCCTGGGCATCACGGACGACAACACGCTTCCGGTGGATGACCAGAAATTCTCTCTGTCCCTGGACGGCGATGATGTGCTCAAACTCCATATCAGGTGGGACAAGGTGCTCTCCGATCTCCTGGCCGAGGAATATACAAACCTGAGCTTCGCCTTCAACCTGGGGGACATCATCGGAATCTTCGGCGGGTCTCTGGGTTCGGGCTGGGATTTCATCAACAACCTGGTCTCGGCCGGCGCCGATGTCTCCTGGGACGCCTTTGTGGAGATGGTCGTTGATGTGGGCATTGATTTCAGCGACATTTCAAGCGGCAACGTGGATTTCTTCCTGTATGACTATGACTCTGAGGATGACACCGGCACCCGGGTCACAATCGGGGTTAAGGTGGAAGGCACCGATCTGGAACTCATGTTCAACCCCTTCGGCATCGGGGTGATCGGCGGTTCCGCTTACCTGGGGCAGCTCAATTATGACAACGGCTACAACTATTACACGGATGGGGCGAATGTCATATCCGCCGATTTCGCCACCTTCAGGCTGGGGATCGACCAGCAGTCCGGCTCCGGTGATGACGGCCGCTTCTACTTTCTGACCGAGAGCCTAGGGGACAATATTTTCTATGACCTCGCCGGCGGCTTCGACATCTACCTGCCGGTGCAGATTCCCGGGCTCTGGGGGCTGGATCCCGTGCATGTGTACACCAATAACGCCCCTGCCCCTGAGGGTTGGGCAGACGGCGCCCTGCTGGAGGCATTCCGCAGGCTGGCCGGGTCCGGATCCGAGGGCCCGGAGGCGGTCATTGTCGATCTCCCTGAACTGACCCTTCCGGACTTCTCCCTGCTGGGCATCCTGAACGACCCCACCTATATCCTGGACGGCATCGACTGGGCCCTGGGCGCGGTGCAGGACGTCATGGGCTCCAGCTTTGCCCGGGACATCCCGCTGGTGGGGGACAAGCTGGGCAAGGCCGCCACATTCATCCGCGACATGCGCATCGGCTTTCTGGCAGATCTGCGGGCCAGGTTGAGCGGTCCTGGAGCGGCCATTGAGTTTGTCCGCGACGCCATGTGGGATGTGTTCGGCCCTTCAGGGATCGATATCATTGAGGATTCCGACGGAAACGGCCTGATTGAGATCGCAGACATTCATGTGGGTTGGTACGACGCCGATGGAGACCTGATCAAGGCCTGGACCCCCGGCGAACCGGTGCCGGAAGCCGGTTTCATCTATGACGCCGACGGTGATTACCTGGAAGGAGTGGCAGTCGTTCCTGCAGGCGGTTTCCAGATCGATGTTGACGCCGACGCTATCCAATTTGAACTCCCGCTGGGCGGGGTGGCCTTCGGCACCGGAATAGACATCCCGCTCCATATAGACGTGCCTGGCTTCGGC
>CAYPSZ010000325.1:0-1895 GCA_964413125.1 uncultured Desulfobacterales bacterium | reverse complement strand
CCGCCACCACGTTGGCCCAGGGCACCCCTTCCTCCGTTACCCCCTCGACCCCCAACAAGCGCAGGACCGCGCGCTCCACTGCGACCGTGGTCTTCCCCTGTATACCACCCAGGGTGTCGGATGCTATTCGAGCGGCAGCATCGCGTGCTCGGGCTACCTTAGTCTCGTCCAAGTTCAATTTAGCCATTGTGGTTATTCCCCGCTTTCCGGAATTCCCGGGCCGACCTGAATTGTTTGTCTCGGCAATTATGCTTCCCTGCCCCCGGCTTTATCGAACATTTCTTACGGCCGGCGCACGATGGAACAGTATCAGGCTAATTATTCATGTTATTTGATAGGTTGTATCAGGGCCTGTCAGTGGCTGTCAAGAGCGCTAGCCCCGGCACTTTTCCGAACGCCTCAATTGTCCTTGACTCTCGAAGGTCTGTCCATTAGTATTACAGACTTTAAGGTCGCATAGATGGGCATGTGCGCACCGAAACCGCTCCTGGCGTATGTGCCGGCCTTTCGAACCCGACACAAGTCCGGGTTGGGCCTCCTCTGAAGGCGCTTGTTTGTACGCCGCCGATGCCTTCTTTGACATGAACCTATTCATTCATCGGCAGTCCCATGGAACAGAAACTCTGGAAGCCGGCCGCATTGCTCACCCCTGCAGTGAGCGCGGTGTTTTTCCTGCTCGTCATCCCGGTCTGCTTCATAGTGGTCTACAGTTTCTGGCTCAGGGCCCCCAGCGGAGCGGACATACCGGCGTTCCAGTTCGGCAACTATGCCAAGTTTTTCGAAGATTTCTTCTACCCTTCCCTTCTCATTCGAACAATACGCGTGTCCCTCGAAACGGTTGCACTCTGCCTTATCATGGGGTACATCCCCGCCTATTTTTTTTACAGGACCGAGAGTAAGCTAAAACCCTTCCTGCTGATTCTTGTGATGCTGCCTTTCTGGATCAGCTTCATCATAAGGACACTCAGTTGGATCAACATCTTGGGGGATACCGGTCTCATCAACCACGTGCTCATGAGCGTGGGTTTCCTCAACCGCCCTCTGAGCATGCTATATAACGAAGGCGCCGTACTCATGGGCCTGATCCAGTATCTGCTTCCGTTCATGATTCTAAATATTTATGTAAGTCTTGAAGGAATCGACAAGAATCTCCTGGAGGCTGCGAGAAGCCTTGGGTGTACGGAGTGGCAGGCGTTCCGCGAGGTCACCCTTCCCCTCAGCCTGCCGGGCGTGAGCGCCGGTTGCCTGCTGGTCTTTGTTCTGACCTCGGGGACATACCTTCCTCCCATGATCCTGGGTGGCCCCGGAAATGAGATGATCGCCAACCTTATATTCAAACGGGTCGTAGGGACACTTGACTGGCCTTTCGGCTCCGCCATGAGTGTGATCCTCCTGGCACTTCTGGGAGTGATTGTGTACACATATAACCGCTACCTTGGGATCAATCAGATCTTCAAGAGCCTGCAGTGAGTGTCGGCCCATGCCAAGATTTTCCGGATGGTCGCTCATACGTCTATTCACAATCATGGTCTACATCTGGATGTTCGCCCCCATTCTGGCGGTGGTCATTCTCTCATTCAACCCCCAGCAGTTCGGGTCCTTTCCCATGGAAGGTTTAAGCCTTCGCTGGTATGTCAAACTAGTTCAAAACCAAAGCATTTTGAATGCCTTCAAAAACAGCCTGGTCCTTGGGTCTTTCACGGCCATTTTGAGCACCACAATAGCCATTCCCGCGGCAATGGCCTTTGTTCGTTACGAGTTCCCCGGCAAAAACACCCTGAACACCCTGCTCCTGTCCCCTATCATGATACCTGAAGTGGTGCTGGGCGTGGCCCTGCTCCTGTTCATCCGGTGGCTGCAGCAGCCCAAGAGCTTCGCCCTGCTGCTCATAGGTC
>CAYPSZ010000324.1:0-5830 GCA_964413125.1 uncultured Desulfobacterales bacterium | reverse complement strand
AGCTATTCCCGCTTAAAGCTAAAAAAAAAACATCGAGCCGGCTTTTTCCTTAACGGCTCCAAACCGGCTCATGGCGTATGTGGTGGAGAGGGGAGGATTCGAACCTCCGAAGGCTGAGCCGGCAGATTTACAGTCTGCTCCCTTTGACCTCTCGGGAACCTCTCCATGTCACTTGCTGGAGCCAGCGAAGGGAATCGAACCCCCGACCCACTGATTACAAATCAGTTGCTCTGCCATCTGAGCTACGCTGGCTTCCCCCCTGAGAAAAGCAAATATTAAGGATAACTCCACAAGAAACAATTTTCAATAACAAAATTGCTTTTCGTCCGGATTTTTCGCCCGAGGGAAACCTTGCGATTTCGGGAATTTTTCCCGCCGACAGGTTCCGTATTTTTTGTAAGCTGATGAATATTTCATATTTGTAAACTCAATGCAAGAAAATTATTTCCAGGCCTACGCGTCACCCCTTGATCTCCTTTTGACCTTGCCAAAAAACCCCTCATTTCCGAATCGGAAACTACACAGTGTCAAAAAAGCCTTTCTGATGGGCGCCAGGCGGTCAAGACGGTGATGATTTTGATCCTGTACCGAGGTTGGTGGCGGATAGGGGTTGGCTGTTTAGCTGTTAAGCTGTTTAGCTGTTGAGCTGTTTAGGGAGCGGAGGAAGCCCCGGCCTCCTGAGCCGACTCCGACACTTTTGGGTTGCGGGCAATGAATGGCTCGCCTTGGGAGGTACCCGAAAAGGCCGGAGGGTCGCAGCGATTTTGATTTGACATTTTCTCACGAATCCTGTAGCAAGTGAAGGATTCGTTCCAGGATCCGTGTACGGGACATAGTGACGTATCTCGCAGTTTGTTCGAACCCGTCTGTTTAAATCACAGAAATGAAGGAGGCTTGACATGATGGCATTGGTTGGTGGATTGGCCGCCTTGGTACTTGGAATTATCGGTCTGGTCATCTGGTTTGATCTTTTCCTGAAGGCCTTGATGGCCGGTATCCCGATTATGCTGATTCTGGGCGGAGCCTTGGCAGCCTACCTGGGGATTGAAGAAATCAAGGACAAAAAAGCGTCCGAGAATTTTGAGAGCAACCGGGAAGAGGAGCTGAAGCGTGAGGTGGAAAGCCTGAAAGAAGAAGTAGAGACTCTTAAAAATAAAAAGGAGTCAAACGGGCCTGAAGAGGAAAAACAGACCCCGTGAGTCGGTGAACAACTTGGATGTGCGTTGCCCGCACCATACTGTGAATCAGTATGCATGCCGGGTTCGTCAGCTTGAAATGCGACGAACCCGGCATGCTTTTCGTACCTCATGCCTATTCAGCCTGCAAGCCATCGGTATCAGGTACTTTTTTCACTGTCCCACTATCTCCAGCTCACCGAAGAAGTAGCCGATCTCAAAACGAGCGGTTTCCGGCGCATCGGAGCCGTGTACTATGTTTTTTTCTATATCCGTAGCGAAATCATGGCGTATCGTGCCTTTTTCAGCCTCCTTGTAATTGGTGGCGCCCATGAGTCGACGGTAACGCTTTATGGCGTCTTCCCCCTGAAGAACCATGACGATGCAGGGCCCGGAAGACATGAAATCAGTCACACTATCGTAAAAGGGCTTACTCTCATGCACCTTGTAAAAGCCTTTGGCCTGATGCTTACTCATTAGAATCATTTTCAAAGCGGCTATGTGGAGACCTTCTTCTTCAATTCTTCGAATGACCTCGCCCGCGAGTCTTCCGGATACGCCGTCCGGTTTGATTATTCCCAGTGTTCTCTCTTCCATTTGCATTTTGCCTCCTTGAATTAGAGTTATTCGAGGTAAACTGAAATGATTGACCATCATGTACTTGTGCTGTTATAGACCCCCTATTAATTCCAAGGCCTTCCTTCGTCAAGAAAATTAGTACTGAGGAACTTATGTGTTTTAAATAAATCCATGAAAGGAACTGTTAGAATGAATGATAAAGCTCGAAAAGCTGATCAGAGTGAAAAAAGAAAAATGGACTCGGAGCAGATCTTTAGATTTAATTGTGGCCCTGGTGTGCCCTGTTACACTCAGTGCTGCCAAGATGTGACTATCGCTTTGACCCCTTATGACGTCCTCAGACTCAAAAAAGCTCTTGGTATGACCTCTCAGGAATTTCTTGATACGCACACGCTTATCCTCGACCGGGAAAACCAGTTGATTCCAATTGTGGTCCTTAAGATGAATGAAGAGGATAAGAAATGCCCGTTTGTATCGGATGCCGGGTGCAGTGTCTACGAGGATCGGCCATGGCCCTGCCGGATGTTTCCTCTCGACATGGACGCAGAGGGCATGTTTCAAGTCATTGCTGATTCATCGCGATGCAAGGGTCTCGAGGAAAACAAAAACCAGCGGGTTTCAGACTGGCTGGTGAACCAGGGCATCGTACCTTACGATCGAATGAACACACATTTTTCAGAGATCACAAACCCATTAAGGGCGGTTCAATCCGAAATCGAGAACCCTGATGTGGGCAAGATGGTCTTCATGGCACTTTACAACCTGGACCGATTCAGGGCATTCGTGTTTGAGAGCTCCTTCCTTAATCGTTTCGAGGTAAATGAAGTCACTGTGGAAAAAATAAAGCGTAATGATGAAGAGCTACTAAAATTCGGGTTCGACTGGATCAAGTTCGGCGTGTTCGGACAGATCTTGTTCCGGGTGCGCCCGGACGCGGCCCAATAAGGATAAACAAGAGGATGTGCCCCCTATAGGAGCAAGCCATGAACAATAGATCTAATGAAACGACTTTTTCACCCCTTGATAAGGGCACATTCTCTTTTGCCTGTCATAAAGGGGTGCCTTGCTTTACCGCATGCTGTGCGGATCTTAACCTCATTCTTACCCCCTACGACATCTTAAGACTAAAAAACAGGCTTGGCGTCTCCTCGGGTGAATTCATCGATGAATACACCGAACCCAGGCTTGATGAGGCCTATCGTTTCCCCGTGCTTCGTCTTCTCATGAGCGATGACGACGGCCGGACCTGCCCGTTTGTTACACCCGACGGATGCACGGTTTACGAGGACCGCCCTGCCGCATGTCGCATATATCCTTTGGGCCGAGCCTCCATGAGCCTTGATGATCCTGCTAAGCAGGCCAGGCAAAAATTCTTCCTGGTCAGGGAATCACACTGCCTGGGCTTTCAAGAAAACCGTGAGTGGACTGCACAGGAGTGGATGTCGAGCGAGGGTCTTGATGAATACAACGCCATGAACGACAGGTGGTTGAGCATACTCACCAGCCGCAAGAGCCTGGGTTCAAACTCCGACTACCAACGAAAACTGGCCATGTTCCACATGGCCTCATACAACCTGGACCAATTCCGGGCTTTCGTGCTGAACACCCCGTTCCTTCAGCGCTTTGAAGTGGACGCCCGAACAACGGAACGCATAGCCTCGGACGATGCAGGGCTTATGCTCTTCGCCTTTGACTGGTTGCAATTCGCCTTGTTCGGGGATGACACCGTAAAAGTAAAGGAAACGACCACTTAGGAAGCCGGATGAGACGACCCCCCTTGGCGGGAACCGATATAACCCGGAAGGTGCCTGATCAGGGATTCCACCTCCTCCTGATGCCGGGCCAGGAATGTCAGGATATCATTTGAACGGGCGCGTATGGATGGCCCGTCATTCCTGCGGATGAGTTCCCCCTTGATGAGTCGTCCTTTTTCGTAAAGAAAGTGGACGATGGTATCGTCCGCATCGAGTTGTATATTGAAGCGGTCCTTCAGGTGACTGAGCCGGCGCCCGAACTCTTCAGGGTGCTCCAGGTGCTCAACCGGTACGTCCAACTCATAGCTGAGCTGGTTTTGAAGGCCGGGCATCAACCGTGATCCCCCCAAATAGTCCAGCACATGCGCCAACTGGTGCACCAGGCTCGAATCGTCTATGTCCCGGGAAACAGCAAGATACACATGGCCGGGGTCGGTCATGCGGGTCTTTTCCACATTGATGAAGATGCTTCCGCCCTTTTCTTCCGCAGTCCCGCCGCCTCCGGTCCCATAGTAGCCAAGACCCCGATATGTGCGAAGATCCACAAACCGGACACCCACATGCTCCCCTGTCAGTTCCGGGATATGGAGTGAATCGGTCAACTCACGACAGCGGCCGTAGCTCACCTCGGGCAGGGAGGTTATCATCCGGCTCATCTCCTCGGTAAAACCGCCGGATCCTTCGAGAGAAAGCTCCTCCTCCCTTCCGAGGTGGCATTTCTTGAACTTCTTGCCGCTGCCGCATGGGCATGGATCGTTTCGACCTATGTCCTTCATCAAAATGCTCCACCAAGCGCTCTAATCGTCCTTGATGATGCTGTCCCTGTGTGCCTTGTAGGACCAAGCGGGAAGCGGTCCCGCCTTACCCGTCTCCGGATTCAGGCAGTGACGGTAAGAGGCCTTGATATTTTGACTCTCCATCATCCATTCCCAACCGCGCACAAAGTAGGGGCACTCATCGTTGAAGCAGACCCACTGATATTCCGTATTCCAGGTGGACATGGACGGGGTTTTCCATTTCTCAAGTCCTTCCCCGCAGTGCGGGCAGACGGGACGTTCTTTCACAGACATGATCTTTACCTCTCAACCTCTATGCACCACCGACCTTCTGTTCGTCGGCATAGGCCTCCTTGACCTTGGTCAGGAAGATTATCACCGGGCGAAAGGCCAGGTGGGCCCACTTTGCAAAGGGGACTTCCAGGACCAGCATGGGGACGGCAACCATAAGATGAACCACATAGAGAACGTATGTGGGCATGGGCCAGTCCAGCAACCTGGTAAAATGGATGAAGATACCTGTCAGCGTCGTGAGCTGGAGCAGGATGAGAAACATCCAGTCCGTGGGATGCGTATTCTTGTAAACCGCCTTGGTCTTCTTGAGCCGGCCTATGATTGCATAGGTGGTTCCGTACATGATGGCAAATGTTGCGTAATAGCCCAGAAGCCGTATGGGGTGGAAGAACTGGTATTCAATGTCCCTCTGAAAGGCAAGATTCTCGTGATACAAACCAATCACGTGAAGTCCGCCGGCCAGAAAAACCGCCACCAGCAGGAAAGCGGTGCTGTATCCGGTCATGATGAGTAAGTGTATAATCCACTGGGTACGATCGGTGCACTCGCCGAAACGTTTCTGGGTGATGAAATGGATGATGAGGTCCTTTGCCTGGCTGATATATACCCTGAGGGGAATCTGTTTCAGCAGGTCTCCCATATTGAATTTCACGCACCTCCAGGTATTGCTGAGAAGGAGGAACGAGAGAATCGCCGCCATGACCAGGTCGGCCACCTCTATGGCCGGAGCCGGCCATACCGAGTTCAAGTATGCGTGTTCCATATTGGGGTTGTCGGCGCGGAACAAAACAAGTGCCAGGCCCACGAAAATTGCAACTATGGAGATGGCTATTATCTCGAACCTTTCAGACGTATAGAACTTTTTTGAAAACCCGGTCCAATCATACCTGGATGTGAGATAACGACGCATCACCATCATGGTCTCCCCTGGATCCGCGCCGCGAGGGCAGCGGTCCGAGCAGTCGCCGCAATAATAGCAGAGCCAGGGTTCCGGACTCTTGAGAATCTTGTCGGCCATTCCCATCTGCGCGTACTTGACAAGCTTTCTTGGAAAGGGATTCTCCGGAGTGGAAAGCGGGCACACGGCTGTACAGTTCCCGCAATGGAAACACTTGTTGGCGTCCTTAAGGCCGAATTCCTTAAGTTCCTTCATCAGGTTCGGATCAACCTTGACACTCATATGCATCGTCCTCCTGCAAGGTTCTTTTTCTTTATCTCAAGAAAACCGCCCGGCCCGGCCCTTTTTCAGGCC
>CAYPSZ010000323.1:0-6197 GCA_964413125.1 uncultured Desulfobacterales bacterium | reverse complement strand
TTCGCCTTTATCATGGCGCAGTGGGGACCCTGGCGGGAAAGGGAGAACCTGCTCAGCCGCCGAAGCGTCTGGGTCGCGGGCTTCTTGGGATTCCTTGCCCTATGGTTCGCAGGTATGTGGCTGGCATGATAGGGGTCGAGTTAGTTGGGCGTACAGAAGACGGGGTGTGGAAGGAGGGGGCAGTGGCAATCCATACGCAAAGACCTCAGCGAATAAGGGCGGCCCGACCTGTAGTTCTCCTTTTTGGGGTGCTCATCCTTCTGGTGCTTTTCGTTGCCCTACTGGCCGCCGTTCCGCCGGTGAGCAAGGACGCCCTAGTTCACCACCTTGCCGTTCCCAAGATCTACCTCAGGCACGGCGGCATGGTGGAACTGCCGTCCATGCCCTTCTCCTACTACCCCATGAACCTGAACATCCTCTATGGGGCGGCCCTGTACCTTGGAAACGACATCCTGCCCAAGTACATTCACTTTGCCTTTGCCCTCGCAACCGCCCTGTGCCTGTTTCTGTACCTGAAAAGGAGGCTGTCTGCGCCATATGGGGCTTTCGGCGCCCTGTTCTTTCTTTCCATCCCGATAATCATTCAGCTCTCCATCACCGTCTACATCGACCTTGGGGTTATCTGTTTCATTACTTGTGCCATCCTCTTTTTGCTGAAGTGGGTGGAAACGGGAATGCGGTTTCGGTGGCTTCTGCTTTCGGCCCTGTTCTGCGGCCTGGCCATGGGCACCAAGTACAACGCGCTCATCGCCCTGTTCCTTCTTACCCTGTCCGTGCCGTTTTTCTATTCCCGCAGGGCGCCCGCGGTCCGGGGCAGGTCGGTGCGGGCGCTCGGGTTCTGTTTTGCGTATTTCCTCATTGCGGTTCTCGTTTGCTCACCCTGGTTCGTGCGGAACTACCAGTGGACCGGAAATCCTCTTTATCCCCTTTACAACCAGTGGTTCCAGGCCCACAAGACGGGGGGAGAGGGCCAGGAGGGGCAGGGCCTCAGGCAGGCCCTCACCACGGGTGCGGCCCCAAAAAAGGCAGGGCGCGGGATGTTCACCTACCGCAGTTGGGCATACGGGGAAAGCGGGCTCGAGATCGCCCTTTTGCCCCTCCGCATTTTCTTTCAGGGGAAAGACGGGGACCACAGGTATTTTGACGGCAGGCTCCACCCCCTGCTACTGCTTCTGCCGCTCTTCGCGTTTCTGCGCTCGCGGGAGGGGCCTCCGGGTGTGCGGCTGGAAAAGGCCTTTCTGCTTGCCTTTGCGGTCTTGTTTTTCGCCTTTGCCTTGTTCAGCGAGGTCATGCGGGTCCGCTACATCGCGCCCATGATCCCGCCGCTGGTGATCCTTGCCGCTTTCGGCATGAAAAACCTCATCACCTGGATTCGTTCGCTTGAAGGCCGGCGCGCAAGGCGGGCCGGGTTTCTTGTGGTGGGCGCGGCCATGGTTGCCGGGGCCGCATACAGCGCGGAATACCTGCTGGAGCAATACCGGATTGTCCAGCCCCTGACCTACCTGAAAGGGGATGTGAGCCGCGAGGAATACATCACCGCCCGCCGCCCCGAATACCCGGTCGCACAGTGGGCCAACCGCGGGATTCCTACGGACGCAAAAGTCCTGCTCGTATTTATGGGGAAGAGGGGTTACTACCTGGATCGGGACTACATAGTCGGTGAAGCGCGCCTGGGCAAGCTGATTATGAAGGCGGGCACCCCGGAGGGCATTGCGGACGAGCTAGAGAAAGACGCCATCACTCACCTGATGGTATTCCTTCCGCTTCTCGACAAATGGGCGGGAGACAACTTTGACGAGGATAAGATCCATACGATGAATCGGTTTTTCAAGGAATACGCCACGCTGCTCTGTTTTCACAGGGGCTACGGGCTGTTTGGGGTAAAGCGCGTGCGGTAATGTGTGTACGAAGATCCTGTCTGAGTATGGTTTGCGGAACCTCATTGTGGATTCGGTCGTCAGACGGCTACAACAAGAGGCAGAGGCTGCCTTTTACTTGGAGCGGCAATGCCGGCAGGGGCGGTTTGCATTGCAATCCCGGTCTGAAAGGCGCCTCCTTTACGGGTATTCTTTTCATGCATGATAACCCTTAGCACTTAGCCCTGGAGCTTTGGCGTCCTTCAGATAATCATTGGCGCCTTCAGTCGAACCGTCGTCAACAACAAGGTTATTCTGGTATTTTGGGGTGAACGTGGGTACTATTCAGGCCGGGACCACATTGCCGGGCCGAATGGACCGGGTAAGATTTTGGTCTCGGGGCAAGCACTGTGAATCAAACCATGCAAAAGCAATCGCCGCCGGATCTCTGGATCAGGGCCCGTGAACGGAAGCACTGGGAACGGGAGGCCCTTCGTCTGCACGTCTTAGACCAGGTGGATCAGGCCTTGGGCACTCTGGTCGAGAAATACCAGTGGACCGAGTGCTACCTTTTCGGTTCTATCCTCTTGCCCGGCCGGTTCGGGCCTGACTCCGATGTGGATATTGCGGTGGGAGGCCTGGCCAAACATGACCTGTATCGGCTGATAGGTGAGGTGTCCTCGATTCTTGAAAGGGACGTCGATGTGGTGGTGCTGGAGGAGAGTCGCTTTCCGGAATCCATTCGACAAAAGGGGAAATTATGGTCGCCAAGGAAGCCATAGTTGTTTTCCTGAGCGAATTCGATCTTCAGGTCGAAGAGATCGAGAAGGTCTATGCCCGGCTGGAGGGAAAAGTCGCCAAGGCGCAAAAAAGGCCTGTGACCGAGGAGCTGGTTGAGAGCATAGGATATTGGCTTCACAACCTTTATTCTGCTTATGAAGACCTATTTGGGCGGGTAGCATCCTTTTGGGAAAACTCCATTCAAGATAACGGGAAATATCATCTGCATCTTTTGAAGAGGATGCGCTTGAGAATTCCGGGAGTGCGACCGCCTCTACTGTCCTCAGATGAAGCCCTTGCCTGCCTGGACGAGTTGCGGGCCTTCAGGCACGCGTTTCGTCATGCCTACAGTTACGGCCTGGATGATGACAGGGTGTTCGTTCTCGTGAACAGGGTGCTTGAAAAGAAGGGACATATCTTTGGGGACATGTCCGGGTTTCGCGAGGCCGTGGAAAAAATGAGCGTTTGATCCTTGCTGCCCTGACGGGGTCGTACGCAAGGCAATGCTGAGGGGGCTTTCAGGAGGGAGAGATGACGAAAAAGGAATTCATGACGCGGATCTTTTCAAACCCTGATCTGAGAGGCGGTGAGCCATGCATAAAGGGCACACGTATACCCGTGAGCGTGATCGTTGCAAGCGTAGCTCAGGGCCTTACAAGGCAAGAGATTATCGGCCAATACCCCCAGCTCAAAGACGAGGATATAACCGCGGCACTTCTGTACGCCTCTGAGTCAGTACACCAGGAATCTGTTTATGGCTTGGGTGGCTCATCTTGAAAATAAAGTTATGCGAAAGGAATGAAAACTACCATGCCTACAATTTCAATGTTTTATGGGGAGTAACCCTTCAAGGTTCAGCCATTACAATAAGGAGGGTTTTATGTATCCGTCGGTTTGTGAAGTAATACCCAATGAAGATTTTTCGCTCAATATTGTTCTCGACACGGGCGAGAAAAGGCTTTTGGACATGAAGCCGTATTTGGATTTTGGAGTGTTCAAGAAACTCCGCAACTTTGAAAATTTCAAGCGCGCACGAGTCGCATTTGACACAATTGAATGGGATGAAGGTGTGGACCTTGATCCCGTATTCATCTACGAAAAGAGCGAGCCAGTCAAGGGAGCATAATGCCTTCACGAAGAACGCTCGTACCTCGCGTCCTGTGAGGCGCGGCAATCGAAGAGAGTATGGCCGTCATCGATGAGGGCTTGTCAGGAATTCTTGACCCTGGATTTCGGAAAAGCGTACAAAAAGAGCAGCGACTTCTAGTTTTATGGGTGCCGTGGCCGAATGTTTATGAGTCTCCCTGTTAAGGGCAAAGAGAAGGACGCTGACTCGTGGGTTTAATGACGTCGGCAAGGAGAAAAGCACAATGCCCGGAAGAGATGTCTCGGTTATCATCCCTGCATGTAACGAGGCCCAAAGCATCGGCATGCTGGTACGCCGGATCCGAAGCCTTCATCCCGATTATGAGATCATCGTGGTGAACGACGGCTCCACAGACGACACGGCAGAGGTGGCCCGGGACTCAGGGGTAATTGTCTACAGCCATCCCTACAACGTGGGAAACGGAGCGGCGGTGAAGAGCGGAATGCGTATAGCCTCCGGGGAGATCTTGGTGCTCATGGACGGCGACGGGCAGCACGATCCCGAGGACATCGACCGCATGGTCGAGCTGATCCCGGAATACGACATGGTGGTGGGAGCCAGGCCGGCCGGCCGGCAGTCTTCCTTTATGAGAGGCGCGGGAAACCGGCTTCTCAATTGGCTGGCATCCTATGTGACCAAGTTCCAGATCCAGGACCTTACCTCCGGTTTTCGGGCCGTAAAGGCGGATGTGGCCCGCAAGTTCCTCTACCTTCTTCCCAACACGTACTCATACCCCACGTCCCTCACACTGGGAGTTCTCCGCGAGGGCTGGTGCGTGAAGTATCTCCCGGTCCAGGTCCATGCCCGCAAAAAGGGAAAGAGTCAAATCCGCCTGCTTCGAGACGGCGCCAAATTCATCATGATCATTACCAAGATCTGCACACTGTACTCGCCCCTGCGGATTTTTCTGCCGGTGAGTCTTTGCACATTCCTGCTGGGCCTGGGCTATTATATCTACACTTTTGTGACCATGGGCCGCTTCACAAACATGAGCGCCCTGCTTTTAACCACTTCCGTGATCATTTTCATGATGGGGCTGGTCTCAGAGCAGATTACACAGATGCGCTTTGAAGGGAACCAGAGGGATCAGCTCAACTGAACCGCTATTATCCTGTTGTGATCATGTGCCGGAGGTAATCTCTGGGGATGACGCATGAAGGGCGCAAGCATGGAAACGGAGACTCCAGGGGACCATGAACACCGCTTAACACGCTCTCCCCGGGTGCTGGTGGTAACCTCGACTTTTCCTCGCTGGAGACAGGATACGGAACCGACCTTTGTCTTTGAACTATCAAGGCGGCTAACCCTCTCCTTTGACATTACCGTGTTGGCGCCGCGGTCCCCCGGTAGCAGGGAGCGAGAAACCATGGAGGGTGTGCACATTATCCGCTTCCCCTATTTCTTCAAGCGCCGGGAGAACCTGGCAACTCATAGCGGCGGCATACTGAACAGGCTCCGCGCTAATCGCCTCAATTACCTTCTTGTGCCTTTCTTTTTTGCAGGTTTATTTCTGGCAACATTCCGGCTGCTTCGAACCGGCCGGTTCGATTTGATTCATGCACATTGGATTATCCCCCAGGGACTGGCTGTTATAGCGGCCCGTTCCTTTCTGCGAAAACAAACACCCGTGATATGCACCTCCCATGGAGGCGATCTTTTTGCATTGCAGGAAAAACCGCTTCTGTGGTTGAAACGCTGGGTGATCAATAAATGCAATGCTCTCACCGTGGTGAGCAATGCTATGAAAGAGACAGTTATGGACATGAATGTGGCCCAGGAAAATATAGAGGTCATATCCATGGGCGTTGATCTTGCCGATGCCTATACTCCGGACCCTTCAGTTCCGCGAAGCAGAAATGAACTCCTGTTCGTAGGCCGCCTTGTGGAGAAAAAGGGTCTTCAAGTGCTTCTGGCTGCAATGCCAAAAATCATCCAAAAATACCCTGATGCATTTTTGACCATCGCAGGTGCCGGGCCTATGGAAGGACAAGCAAGAAATCTGGTCCGAAAATACGGTCTCACGCATAAAGTCAAATTTCTCGGTATGCTCCCGCAATCACAATTGCCCTCTCTTTACCGGCGTGCAGCAATGGCCGTTTTCCCCTTTGTGGTGGCGGAAGGAGGGGATCAGGAGGGGCTCGGGCTGGTTGTAATCGAAGCCATGGGATGCGGGTGCCCGGTGATTGCCAGTGACCTGCCGGCGATTCACGATAGCATCACTCATGAGGAGAACGGGCTTCTTGTTCAATCAGGCAGCCCGGAAGCGCTGTCCGGGGCAATAACAGAACTGCTTTCAGACGATGATTTGCGCTCAAGGTTTTCCAGGCAGGCAAGAAAAGGCGTGGCGGAGAGGTTCGATTGGAGGGTTGTTGCGGAAAGGTATTTGTGCTTGTTTAATAATGTATTGGATGTAT
>CAYPSZ010000322.1:0-3841 GCA_964413125.1 uncultured Desulfobacterales bacterium | reverse complement strand
AAGAAGGCTTCGAATCTCAGGTAGTTTCCATTTAGTGCCCAAAAAGCCTTTGTGACATCGGATAGAATGCAACTCATGACTGCCACGAATGCAGGTCTTGGCACACGAGCCGCGTGGGAAACTCATCGCCCGGCGGCTCCTTGCCGACTTAAAACAACAGAGGACCAGATGGCAGTGGGAAAAATCATCGAAGAACCGAACCTCGTGGGCAGGGGGATCTCATTCTTGCCTGACATCCGTTAGCAGGCGGCGTAATGGTGGAGAAAAGCCGTCTGATTGCAGAGCCGATCCCCAGGTTGATACGCGAGATCACCGTACCCGCCAGCGTCGGCTTCCTTTTCAACACACTTTACAACGCAGTGGATACCTTTTATGCCGGGTTGATATCCACCCAGGCCTTGGCCTCACTTTCACTTTCCTTCCCAGTATTCTTCATCATTATCGCCATGGGAACAGGCATTTCCACAGGAACCACCGCCCTCATAGCCAACGCCCTCGGTGCGGACAACAACAGTGAATCAAGGCTTTATGCCGTACAGGGCATCACCTTCGGCAACGTGACAGGTATCGTGCTTACCGGGACGGGCATCTATGGGTCGCCCTTTCTACTACGCATATTAGGTGCTTCTGATGATTACCTTCTGATGGCTGTAATGTATATAAATACCATCTTTTTAGGTGCCGTCCTCTTCATGCTTCTTTACATGTTCAACTCAGTATTATATGCAATGGGAGAAACAAGGCCGTTCAGGAACTTCTTGATTTCAGGTTTCCTTCTCAATCTCGTTCTGGACCCCTGGTTCATTTACGGAGGCCTGGGATTGCCCGCCATGGGAGTCTTCGGCATTGCTCTTGCGACCGTAATAATTCAGGGAATCGGGTGCGTGTACCTCGGATACAAGGTTCACAGAACAGGGCTAATTGCAAACTACAGCGTGAAGGATATCCTGCCGAAGCCCGGGGCATTCATGGAGATAGCCCGTCAAGGTCTCCCTGCAAGCATGAATATGCTCACGGTGGGTATGGGCATTTTTGTCATCACCTTTTTTGTGAGCTGGTTCGGCAAGGAGGCGGTGGCAGCATACGGGATTGCCATGCGCATCGAGCAGATCGTCCTCGTGCCCACCATAGGCCTCAATATCGCCGCCTTGACAATTGTGGCCCAAAACAACGGGGCGGGGCTTTATGACAGGGTCCGGGAAACCCTCTTGAAATGCCTCAAGTACGGTGCATGCATCATGGCCGGAGGATCGGTGGTGATCCTCGCTGCCGCCCGGGTTCTAATGGGTCTGTTCACAGGGGATGAAGCCGTTATCAGTATCGGCGCCACATATTTGAGAATAGACGCACTTGTACTTTACGCCTATGTACTCCTATTTGTCCATGTGGCGGCTCTCCAGGGCATGAAAAGGCCTATGTTCGCAGTCTGGATCGGCCTCTACCGGCAGATTATAGCTCCATTTGCCCTTTTTTGGATTCTAACGCGAGTTTTTAGTTTCGGCCTGCTGGGCATCTGGTGGGGTATATTCGCCGTCACCTGGAGTGCGGCAATCATAACGCTTGTCTACGCGAGAAGAATGGTAACTCGGCAAACAGCAGAGCAATAAGGCGCTAGGCCCCGGCGTCCCGGCGAAGCTCGCTGTAAAGCCTCGAGGTTACTGCCCCCACCTTTCCATTCCCAATGGGGCGGTTGTCCACCAGAGTAACGGGAAGCACCTCAGTGACGGTCCCGCTTAAGAAGGCTTCGTCCGCTCTGTGGAGTTCATTCAGGGAAAAGAAGCGCTCATTAACGGAAATGTGGAGCCGCTTGCAAAGCCCGATGACCACGGCCCGGGTGATTCCCGGCAATATCCGCGGCGTGAGCGGGTGCGTGAGCAGCTCGCCCGCGGTCACGGCGAAGAAGTTGGAACTGGTTCCCTCACGCACCACCCCGTCCTCGGCAACGAAAAGCGCATCAAATGCCCCTGCCTCCAGTGCCTGCTGTTTGGCCAGCACATTGGGCAGTAGCTGGACGGTCTTGATATCGCATCGCCCCCAGCGGATATCGTTGACAGAGATGACCGCAGCCCCCTTTTCTCTCAACTCGGGGGGCTTCTCCTGCACAGGCCGTACGGTAATAACTATCCGGGGCTTAGCGTCCGGCGGAAAGGCATGGTCCCGCCTGGCCACCGCCCGGGAGACCTGTATGTAGACACCGGCCCTGGGGATTCCGGAGATCTCGAACAGCCGGAGAACGGCCTCCCGGATTTCTTTCCGTGGAACAGGTGGAAAATGCAGTTCCCTCATTGACCGTTCAAGGCGGTCCAGATGCTCTTCCAGCCGGTACAGCCGCCCGCGGTAACCGGCAATGAATTCGTACACCGCATCTCCGAAGTTGTAGCCGCGGTCCTCGATGGGCACCCGTGCCCTGTCAATGGGAATTATTTCACCGTTTACATAGGCAAGTTCCATGATTTTATATCACTTCCTTTGGGTTATTCATAAAGGTCTATCCCTTGTGTGCTGCAGCCGGGGAACGACAGAGCAGGATGACCTTTACTTGTCTTTCCAGGAATGGATCACCTGATCCAGGGCGTCCCGGAGCTGCCCTACCGCCCATTTCAGATCCGATTCGACTGTGATGAAAGGAGGCGCCACCAGAAAGGCGTCGCCGTCGGTTCCGGCAAGCCCTGTGGATTTATAGACTATCACACCCCTTTGGAACGCCTCGTCCCAAAAGCGCTCGGTTATCTTGTCCTTTCTGGGGAAGGGTGTCAAGCGATCACGATCCGAGACCAGTTCCACGCCCCACAAAAACCCGATGCCGCGTACATCCGCCACATGGGGGTGGTCAGACAACCCTTCGTGCAGCAGCTCCCCCAGCCATGGGCCCAGGCGGTCGACTCGTTCCACCAGTTTTTCGGATTCCATGATGTCCAGGGCCGCCAACCCGGCGGCTGCGGCCACAGGGTGGTTGGAAAAAGTTCCGCCGTGAACAAACTGACCGCTGCCCTCTGAGATGGAGTTGTAATGCTTCGCCCGAACGCCCACCGCAGACAAGGCCAGGGTCCCGCCGGCAATGCTTTTGCCCAGGGTCACAATATCCGGCACCACGTCGTAGCGCCGGCATCCGAACCACCTGCCTATGCGGCCCATCCCGCACATAACCTCGTCCAGAATCAGCAAAACCCCGTGCGCGTCGCAGATCTCCCGTATGCGCTGCCAGTAGCCCTGCGGGGGCGGAACCGCCGCCAGTGTGCCGCCTGATACGGTCTCAGCCAGAAAAGCGGATACGGTTTCCGGCCCCAGGTTCTGAAGGGTTTCGTCGAGAAAAGAAGCGCAACGCAGGTCGCAGTCCGGGTATTTGAGCCCGAATGAACAACGCAGGCAGTAAGGAGGAGGAATATGCACCGCATCGTGCAGCAGGGGTGCGTAGGGAGCACGGAAGGCTGTTCTGCCCATGGCCGAAAGGGCGCCCAGGGTCAGCCCGTGATAGGACTTCCATCTGGAGACAAGTCTGAACCGCTGGGGGTGCCCGGCCTCCAAATGTATCTGCCGGGCCATTTTTACGGCCGTCTCAACCGCTTCTCCGCCTCCGGACAGAAAATAGAAGCGGTCCATATCCCCCGGGGCCCGTGCGGCGAGTTTTGCAGCAAGACGTTCCACCGGCCCGGTTGTAAACATGGTGGGATGAATGTAGTCCGCCCGCAAGATCTGTTCATACACGGCGCGGGCGATTTCCTCCCGGCCGTGTCCCAGGTTGACAACGATGGCGCCGCCGCTGGCATCCAGATAGCGGCGGCCCGCCGCCGCCTCTATCCAAACGCCCTTTGAGGAGACCGCCTCCGGGAGGGGGGGGTGC
>CAYPSZ010000321.1:0-4303 GCA_964413125.1 uncultured Desulfobacterales bacterium | reverse complement strand
TGAGGTTCGAGCTAAGAATATCGGCTACAATCCTAATTTTTTCAAGCACCTGTCTTTCACGATTTCGGCAGGGTTTGCAGGTCTGGCCGGCGGGTTATATGCCCTGCTTCAGAATTTTGTGCCGCTGTTCACATTAAGCCTTGATACCTCGGGCGACATTGTACTGATTACCTTGCTGGGTGGCATGGGCACTCTTTACGGTCCCGTCATGGGGGCCATGGCCCTGGTCTATCTCAAGGACCTCCTGAGCGCATACACAAATATCTGGCCTCTGATTCTGGGGCTGCTTTTCGTTATCTCGATCATGTCGTTCCGCAGGGGCGTTTTCCGGCAGATAAAAGAAAGACTGTTTTAATCCTGATAGTAATGTGACACAACCGGAGGCCATAAAGATGTCAATATTTATTACGGGAGGTTGTGGATTTATTGGAGCGAACCTGGCCCGGATTTTCCTGGAGAAGGGCCGGGAGGTGGTTATTCTGGATGTGGCTCCCGAGGAGTGGCTCCCGGGTGACATAAAGGGCAGCGTCCGCTACATTCGAGGTGACATCACCAACTGGGTGGAGGTGGTGGATGCGGTTAAGGACCACGGCGTTCAAGACATCTTCCATCTGGCGGGCGTCCTTTCCGCCCCATCCGAGGCCAACCCCTCCCGCTCTTATCAGATCAATGTGGGCGGCACCTTTCATGTTATGGAAGCGGCCAGGCTTTTTGGCGTAAAAAAGGTTATCTTTTCCAGTTCAATGGGAGTATACGGCGTATCCGGAGATGAAGTTATCACCGACGACACCATCCAACAGCCCCATATCATGTACGGAGTCACAAAGGTCTTCGATGAACTCTTGGGTAGATATTATTATACCCGCTACGGGATAGATTTCAGGGGTATTCGCTTCCCGCAGTTAATCGGCCCGGGGGTGCGGTCAGGTGGTTTCGGCCAATACAATCCGGGCATGATTGAGGCGGCGGTTGCCGGGAAACCCTACGACGTTTGGGTCCCTGAAGACACTATCCTCCCTCTTCTTTACATCAAGGACGCTGTCCAGAGCCTGGTGTCCCTGTACGAGACTGATTCCTCCCGCATCAAGACTCGCATTTACAACTTAGGGCAGATTACGCCGGCACCTACCGCGGGCGAATTGGCCGGGATCGTCAGGAAGCACGTACCGGGAGCAAAGATCCGCTTTAACCCCGATCCCCGAGCCATAGATGTCATCAAGAGCATCCCCACATGGATTGATGGCAGCAACGCGGAGAAGGAATGGGATTGGAGGATAAACTACGGAGCCGAAGACACGGTGAAGGACTTTCTAAAAGAACTGAAGCGAGCCGGGTCGTGAAAAACACTAGGGAACTCATTGAAAGCGGCCGCATGGCCGTGGTTGGGGCCGGGCTCATGGGCCATGGGATAGCCCAGGTGTTCGCGCGTGCCGGATGCATCGTGGGCCTCTATGACGTGGACCAGGGAGCCCTTGAGCAAGCTATCCGAAGCATCCGATCCAATCTTAAGACATTTGTGGAAGAAGGCCTGATAAGGGATCCCGAGGTGGAGTCAATTTTGTCCAGGATCCACCCCACCCTGGATCTCCAGGAGGCGGTCCGGGGAGTGGATTTTGTAGTGGAGGCCGCCCCCGAAGACATGGAGGTAAAAAGAGATTTGTTCAGACGTATAGGTGAGGCCGCGCCCGCACATGCAGTGCTGGCCAGCAACACCTCGATGCTTCCTATCTCCCGATTCGGCACGGACGCCGCCGGAAAGGATCGCCAGGTAATTACGCACTGGTTTAATCCGCCGCATATCGTGCCCGTGGTCGAGGTGGTGAGGGGGGAGGAGACATCCGAAAAGACGCTGAGACTTACGATTGACCTGCTGGAGGCCGTGGGAAAAACGGCGGTCAGGGTGGAAAAGGAGATTCCAGGTTTCCTGGTGAACCGAATTCAGACCGCCATGTTTCGGGAGGTTTTATCTCTACTGGAGCAAGACGTGGCTTCAGTAGAGGATCTTGACAAGGCTGTCAAGGGGAGCTTCGGACTTCGTCTGGGCGTCATCGGCGTGCTCGAGACCATGGACATGGCCGGACTGGACCTCATGTTAAAGGGTACGTCTCATCTTTACCGTTTCATCGACAACGCCAGAGAGCCTCAAAATGTACTGCTGAAAAAGGTTGAAAACGGAGACCTGGGCATCAAAACCGGTCGAGGGTTTTACAACTATGGACTTGCGGAACAGGGGGGTTCCATTGACAACATCAAAGAACGTGATCGAAAACTCCTTAGACTTCTCAGTGCCTTAGAAGCTTGACAGTCTAAATTTATCTTAACGTGCTGATATTGCTAGGTTACCAATTTCAACCTCGTCATTCCGGCGGAAACCGGATCAAAATCTGCCCCACCCCGTACGGTGTCACGGGTGCTGCCATCTCCGGTTGGCGTAAAAAGCACTTCGAGTGACTTTGGAAAGTTCAGGACAACTTCGGCAACTAAAGTTATCTCTTTCTTACACGTGCCCAAGGGGGCTTGTATCAACAGAAAGATGCTGGTATCCCTCAGAAGAAATATGGTTACCGTCAAAAGCATCCAGGAAGCCATATCCGACTTAATAAACATACTGGCTAAGAGACGCGCGCCGCCCTGCCACAACGTGAGGAGCTCGAACAGGAAGGGAATGATACCTACCACCTTTACACAAACCTGACGTGGCAAAGAGACTAAACTTTGGGTGCACGTTTGTCCAGGGCGATATGCGGACGTTCAGACTCGGCCGAACTTTCGATGCTGTGTCATGGACAACGCGATTTCGCACATGAACTGCCGGGCCGACTTCGTGGCGGCGTTCCTTGCCGCGTATACCCACCTGAACCCGGGCGGCGTCTTGGCCACTACTCCGGACGTGACGATCGAGACGTTTCAGCAGAACAAGACCACTACCACACCGGCCGCGCAGGACGGATTGGACGTTGTTTTCGTCGAGAACGTGTATGACCCCGACCCCGCGGATGATCAGTACGAGACCACGATACTATATCTAATTGAAGGAGGTCCGGGAGGCGACTCTAAGGGCCAGGGACCTGGTCAGCAGATTCTGTTGTTCGCAAGGCAGAAGGAGCACACCATCGCCAATATTCGTCTTGAGCCTGTTGCAAAGGAATCCCTCAAGATGCTTCGGGCCTCCATCCCCACCATGGTGGAGATTCGTGAGGACATAGAGGAAGACCTGCCTTCCTTACTCGTGGATCCATCCCAGATCCAGCAGAGCATCATGAATCTGTGCACCAACGCCGGACAGGTGATGGAGGCGGAGGGCGGGGCATTGACGGTCACATTGGACAGCGTCCTCCTTGAGGCCCCGCTGCATACCATGGTGGAGGAGCTTCTCCCCGGCCGGATACCTACCCGCCTCGGACGTTGAATCGGTCGAAGTGAAGACGGAACAAAAAAGGGAACTCCCGCTGGGCACCGAGCGGATCCTCTTTGTGGACGACGAGCCCATGATCATGAAGCTGGGACAACGAATGCTGGAGCGTCAGGGCTACCAGGAGGAAACCAGGGCCAGGAAACCAGGGCCAGCGGGACCGATTCACTGGAATGCTTTAGGCAGGATCCCAATCGCTTTGATCTGATGGTCACCGATATGACCATGCCTGGCATGAGGGGGGCAGGCTGGCGGAGGAGATCCTGGAGATACGCCCGGACATCCCGGTCATCTTGAGCACCGGCTACAGCAAACTGATTTCGAAGGAAAAGGCGCGGAAAATGGGATTGCATCGGAATAGCTGCGATTCCAGACCCCGCTGAATGTCCATGCTACGATAAGTAACATCGCCTCACACGTGACCTGTCAGCACAAGTGCGGCAGCAGGTTCGCACCCAAGTTTGTACCCACAACACGCAAGTTGGTCGGTTGGGCGGAAAGATACGCAAATGTACGTCCCTTGAGCCAGCTTCACGGCCGGCTTTTTTGTAGCTGGAGGTCGGTTACTTTTTTCCAATCTGCTTACTATGTGCTTACTATTTTTCGTGGGCGTGAAAAAAGGGCTTTGCCTAATGTGCAGCAAGCCCTTGATTTTACTGGTGCCGGAGGTCGGAATCGAACCGACACGGTACTAAGTACCACTGGATTTTGAGTCCAGCGCGTCTACCAGTTTCACCACTCCGGCTCCTGTTTTCTGAGTATAGGAAATTATGTTCCTCTCTGTCAATATGATGTTGACAGAACCCAGGCCCTGTTGCTAATGTTAAACTTCTTCTTGCGTGGGGCTGTAGCTTAGATGGGAGAGCGCGTGACTGGCAGTCACGCGGTCGT
>CAYPSZ010000320.1:0-2157 GCA_964413125.1 uncultured Desulfobacterales bacterium | reverse complement strand
GGTGATCCTGTTTACGGGCTTCATCCCATTCGTCTCATGGGGCGATGGATCAATGCCGTGGAAACGTGGCTGAGGCGGGCGGCGTTGGATGGTAAGGGAGGCGGATGCATGCTGGTGGCTGCCGTTATGAGCACGTTTGTAGGCGGGTTCCTCCTTGTCTCGTTTCTGGCGGGGAAAATACATCCGTGGGCGGCTTCCGTCTTCCACCTATATGTAATCTACTCCTGTCTGGCGTTGGGGGATCTATTCCGGCATATTGGCTACGTATTGAAGAGCCTGAAAGCGGACGATCTTCAGGGCGCCCGGTCGGCACTTTCAAAAGTGGTTGGACGTGATGTTGATCAGCTTGACAGGTGGGGTATAGGGCGGGCGTCAGTGGAAACCTTGGCCGAGAACTTTGTGGACGGTTTTTTGTCCCCACTTTACTGGCTTATAATGGGTGGGGTCATCGCATGGCTTGCCGGCCTGCCTGTCACGGTGACGGCTGTCTGCGCGGTGCTGGTCTTCAAATCCGCATCCACCCTGGATTCCATGGTGGGGTACCTGAACGCCCGTTATCAACAGTTCGGGTGGGCCGGGGCCCGTTCAGATGACATAATGAATTTCCTGCCGGCCCGCCTGTCCATTCCACTGCTTTTTCTTGGGGCCTCTGTATCCGGACTGCATCCCATGGACGGCATTCGTACGGCCCTGAGGGATCGGCTCAAGCACGATTCACCCAATGCAGGCCACGCTGAAAGCTTTGCCGCCGGCGCTATGGGAGTTCGGCTCGGGGGGGATACCTTCTACGGAGGGGTCCGTAAACCAAAGGCCTGGCTGGGGAACGGCCCGATTATAGTGGAAACCACCCACATCATAGCCGCTGTTTCCCTAATCCGTTGGTCGGCTATAATTGTAATGACTATTCTATTATGTTTCATATTGCTGCTATAGTCAGCATATAAATCCTTGTTCATGAGTTCACCATTCAGCACATATAATTTCTTGACTTTTCGTCCGTTCTCATGTATTTGCGATTTCCAAGATGTCTCCTATTATCCACCCGGTATGAAAGGAGGGCGTATGCTCACCGCCAAGCAAATCCAGTTTCGGCTGAAACAGCAGAAGCAAAAACTGCAGAAAGCCAACAAAGAAGTCACGGCGACCAAGTCCAACATCAAGAAGCTGGAGACACAGCTCAAGAAGGCCAAGGCGGAGGAAAAGGCGAAAAAGGCCGCTCCAGCAAAGAAAGCCGCTCCTAAGAAAAAAGTTGCTCCGGCAAAGAAAGCCGCCCCTAAACAAGACTAAGCAGGACAAGCAAGAAGGGCTTCAACGGCCCGTCTTCAGGAGATCGCGTGAAGGCGGCAGAGGGAAACCCTCTGCCCGGGGAGACGTATCTGCTTATTCAGTCACCTTTACGTTCCTTGCTCTGTTTTGTGCACATACTTATTACAAAACGACCTCTACTTAAGTTCAATATCCTCTCTTTTCTTAACCAAGACGCCCCACTCCTCCAACTGACTCCTCATGCGATCTTTATGGGTCCCTTGCCAGTAATGCCTATTACAAGAAGGACAGCGCAAGAACTCGTGCGAGTGCCGGAAAAAGACATATTCCGGAACATAATCCCTTGCCTCCCCGGGATCGGCTCTATCCAGCTCCGTGTTACAAGAGGAACACCTTCCGGAAACCTTTTCAAGATCAGGATGAATCAGCTCCTGTCTCACCATTTGGCAAAGCTGATCCCCTATGTGATCAGATCGAAGGCAAATGCATCCAGGTATGCTCTTTTGCAGTCCCCGGCGACGAGTGAGGAACCTGCGGTCCCCTATGCACTCCGGCGGCTTGAGCATGCCTTTTACTTGGGTCGGCTCATAAAGGGTGTCGTATCCCAGTATGCGAAGCCACTTGGCCAGCCTTCCAAGCATGCAATCAGCCAGAAATCGCTCTTTCATGACGCTCACGTCTGATTGGCGTTGACCCATTGGGAACACCTGTAATACGTTTATCGGATCCGCCCTGCCTCTCATTCTTTTTTTTATCACAGGAGGCAGGAAGGGGGAACCTGAATGGACAAAATTTTAATCGAAGGAGGGAGGGCCCTGAGCGGCCGGGTTCGTGTAAGCGGTGCGAAGAACGCCGCTCTTCCCATCATTGCGGCCTGCCTTCTGTGTGGAG
>CAYPSZ010000319.1:0-4793 GCA_964413125.1 uncultured Desulfobacterales bacterium | reverse complement strand
CTGCCACGGTTCTGGGAAAGTCACTTTCCGGCATCCTACAGGAAGGCGCTGGAGGTCTTGATTAACGGGTGATGCAAACCGGTGCAACATGATGCACCGCACGGGGCCGGATGGGTTCGACCGGAGCGAAACGCCCTATACGGGAACACTTCGGGACAGGGGTTCAAATCCCCTCGGCTCCATTGCCGTCCGGGTAAGGCAACGAGGTAGAAATACCTGTACCGGATGGTTGGATAGGTGGCGGAATAGAGAAGACGCCGGGCAGTTGGGCGCAACCCGTTAAAATGGCTGGTTTATACCCAGCCGACTGCCGTATGAAGCGGGCGCGCACCCGCAGTCAGGGCCGTAGCGACGGAGGCGGCCGTGCAGGTTCAAATCCTGCCCTGTCCAATACCGGGCCGCCGGGGAAGCAGGCGGTAATTTTTCAAGGAGGTGCAATGAAAAGTAACGACGAAAAGCGGAAGATAATCGATGCCATGGAAAAAGCCGGGTTTAAGGTAATAGGTATTACCGAGGAGCTGAGGGATTCTTACGCTAATGCCGCGGGAGTAGTAATTAAAGAGGAAGCGATAGTCGTAACCATCGCCCCCTCGCGCGGCTAATCTTTCAGCAGGTCTGCAACCAGGGCATCATTGAAGGCAATGATTTCCCTGGCTGCTTCGCCGCCGGAAAGATGTTTCCCGATTAGATCGGGACAGGCGGTCAGGATGGGGAGAGTGAACCGTTGTAGTACATCGGTTTTCTTGTCATCCCAGTTCAACACCTGACTTTGTTCTTGTTCCATAGCGTTTCGCTCCTTTCGAGCCGGTTGCCCGTGCTACCATTATCGGAAGGAGCGGAGGCTACCCTTACAAGGAGGCCCCCATGGGCGAAGACCTTATAACCAGAATCAAGCTGTGGATATGCCGCCGATTCGGGCACAAGCCCTGCTCTACCTGGCAGCACCTGGGCAAGACCTACCACGTCTGCAGACGCTGCGGGGTGGTCTACACAGATCCCGATTGACAAAAGCGCCCGCCGTGGTTTATGGTGTTAATACCACAAATTCTAAGCGGGCCAGACCGCACCCGAACAGCAGCGGCATTTTTTATGCCCTAACGATGTAGCAGAAGTAAAATGGCGGTGTATCCGCCCCCGAGTGTCGCGTATCCGTGAGGGCGCGGCGGCCTCTTAGAAGCCGTGGTAACACTCGGGTTTTTTTATGCCCGATACCTAAATTCTAAGGAGGTGTTCAGATGAACACACAAACAGGTATGACGATTAAGGATATCGTCGAGATTTCAAACGTTTCTGAATCGACGGTCAGAAACTGGATAGCATCCGCAGAAACTGCGGGTTTATCCGCAAAAACTGCGGAAGCGCAGGAAACGAAAGTTCCGGCCCGCTTCACCCTTGACGAAGTTATCACCATCATCCGTGCCGGAGGCCGGGCTACCCTGGCCGACCTCTTGGCAGACAATGCCGTCCGGGCGGCGTCCCTTCCTGCTCCGGCATCCCCTAAAGCTGGCAATGATGCCCTGATTGACCTCATATCTATCGTAAAACGCCAGTCTGAGACCATAGACGGTATGCAGAAAGAACTTGATTCTCTCCGCCATAAAGAGTCTACCCGGACTATTGCCCTGTTGCCGGATCGGAGCGAAGACGACGGCGAATGGATCAACACCACCCAGCTTGCCCAACTTTACGGAAAATCAAGAGCCACCACCCTGTCCCACGCCCGGGCCATGGGCTGGACCATGCGGGCCGCCAGGCTTGAAAATGGCTCTCTGACCTATGAGTTTCACGTTTCTGCCCTGCCGTTGAAGCTTCAAGAAGGATGGAAAAAAATGAAGGAGGCCTCCCATGCCTAACGCCCCCGAGCCGGTAGACAGCCTGTCTTCCAGCGTGTACAAGATAAAGGCGGTGGCCGACCTTCTGGGCGCTTCCGCCGATGAGCGAAAGCTTCAGGAACTGACCCTGCCGTGGATAAGCGTACTTCTTGACGAAGAGCTCTCCCGGATGGAAGCCGCCCTGGAACACATAGACGCCCCGCAGGCCTCCTGTCTGTAGGGAGCAAAAGCGGACAATTTGTCCGCACCCTGTTTTACAAGCCCCTGTCGTAACCGGCAGGGGTTTTTCTTATTTACAATGCAATTTCCTGACTCAAATATATTTCTCAAATATCTTCTTTGCTATTAAAGACATACAGGGTTTACATTCAGGGTACTCACAGGCCAGCGGCGGGCGCAAAGCCCGCAACTGTGTCACAACCCCTTGGCGGGGGGAGGCGTCTCACACGGGGGTGCGGGTTTCGGGTCGCTCCTTTACCGCGCTTCCGTGCTTCCCCCGCCTCTATTTTGATTTTTAAGGAGGTGCTTTATGCCCCATAAAACCTTGTGGATTCTACTCGTCTGGCTGGTATTTCTTGCCGCCGCCGTGGCCCTGCAGGCTGTTATAAGCCCCCAGCTCCCCCTGGCGGACATTGTCAACCTTACCGGCTACATATCTCTGGCCTACGTGGGCATCAGCAAATCCTCCAACATCATAAAAGCCATCAAGGCCCCGGCGGGAGAGTTCGGCTTTCCCTATGAGCCTGCCATCCGTGACCGGATGCTCTGGATCACCATTGTCTGGCTCTTCTTTATTGCCGAGGTGCTTATTGTCCGGGCTATCGCCCCCGAGGCCGCCAGCCTGCCCGTGGAAGAGGTAATCACCTTCTCCGGAGCCCTGTCCGCCGTCTACGTGGGCATGCACAAGGGCGAGAAGGCCGCCGCCGCCAGCGGCAAGGGCAAGCCTGCGGAGGCAGGAGCATGACCACCGCCGTACTGATAATTATCGCCGTCCTGCTTCTTGCCTGCGTGGTGATGTTCTTCATTCTGCGCAGACAATCCAAAAAGATCAAAGAGCAGTGGAACGAAAACCTGCGGCTCCACGAAGCCTTCTGGCAGGTGGAGAGAAAGGCAGAATACCTTCAGCGTGCTCTGGACGGCACCCTGGAAGCGGAAAAGGAGGCAGCAGATGAAAAACAGAACCTGGCATCTACCGATGATGCTGGTCTTGCTGATCGGGCTAACGCTCTTTTCGGCGTGCCAGAGCGTAAAAAGCCCTCCTGAGGCTGACGTGCAGACGGTGCTGGACAAGCTTGCACCGCCCCGGCCCCTGCCCCCGGTAGAAGAACCGGTGGTCTTTGAAGAGAAAGACGGCGGCTTGTGGCTATCTTACGAGAACTACCGCGCCCTGGAGCGCAACATTATAGAAATGCGTCGCTATATGGCTCAGGCAGAAGCGGTGCTGGATTTTTACGAGGAGAAATAATTTGGCAGCCAGACGGACGGCACAGACCGGACAACCAAAAGAAACACCAATCAAGCGAGAGAGTGCCCCGTCGGTCTGCTCTTTTCACCATGAGTACACCGCCGAGTTCGCCGTAATTGCCAAACAGTACGAGTACCTGCGGGAGCGAATGGACGCATACGAAAAAAGTTTAACCGAAGGGCTTGCTTCCATCAGACAGTATCTGAAAGAAGACTACGCCCAGGCCATAGAAGGCAGAATCTCCATGCTCGCCCTGCGCCTGGATGCCGCCGAGCGGCAGATATCCGAGATGCACAAGAGCATCGATGCCCTTTCCAAGAAGATCATCTCGGCCATGGGCGGAATTGCCGTCCTGACCTTTTTAATGGGAATCGCCGCCACCCTGGTGGCCGGGTTCCTGGGGGGCAAGTAATGGCCCTGCCGGATAAACGGGACGAGGCCGAGCGGCTCTACGTGCGCTCTTCCATGACCTGCCCGGCCATCGCCGTCGAGCTAGGGGTGAACGAGAGCACCGTCTACCGCTGGAAAGGCGAATCGGCCGAACGGGGCGAAGCCCTGGACTGGGATGTGCAGCGGCGCATCTACAACATGAGCCCCCGGGAAATGGTGGGTATGTACGCCGAGAGTGTGAAAGCCTGGCTGGTACAGATCAAGTCCAACCCGGAGCTGCTCTCCGACCCCAAGATTGCCGACGCGATATCCAAACATATCAGCGTCATGCAGAAGATCGATGTGCGCAGCCAGTATCTGGGTGTTGCCATCGACCTTATCAAGGTGGCCAACAGCTATCTGGCGGAAAATCAGCCGGAGCTGAAAGCCAAGATGGAACCCTATTGGGATGCGATTTACAACGAGCTTGTAAATTACTCCACCCGTAAAGGAATGTTTTAATGCGGGAAATAAAGACATTAAAGCAGCTTGAAACTGCCTGGAATGAGCTTAAGGAAGAAATCCTCTCCCGCCCCCTGTTTCTGGATAACTCGGCCAAAGCCAGGGAAGAGCGGAAAAAGAAGTGTAAAAACGACCTTCTGGAGTTTGCCCGCACCTATTTCCCCGCCTACGTGCCTCATGAGTTTTCCAAGTTTCACAAGGAATGGAACAAGATCCGCAGCACCGAGAACGAGCCGGTGCTCTTGCAGGCCTTTCGGGGTTCGGGAAAGAGTACCTTCTTTACCCTGCTGGACCCGGTGCACGCCATAGCCTACGGTACCCGAAGCTTTATGATCTTCTCCAGCTACAACGAAGAGAAATCCGCCGCCTTCACCGGCAGGCTTTTACTTGAACTGATGTACAACCCCCGGCTGATAAACGACTTCGGGGAGTTTATCCCCGGTGCCCAGAAACCGGCCTTAAACCGTTTTGTGGCCGAGGTTCCCGGCTCGGGGGGCAAGAGCGTCCTGGTTCGGGCTATCTCCATCGGGCAAGACCCCCGGGGGTTCGTTCACGGCCCGGCCCGCCCGGACTACGTGCGCCTGGATGATATCCAGAGCCGCCAG
>CAYPSZ010000318.1:0-2841 GCA_964413125.1 uncultured Desulfobacterales bacterium | reverse complement strand
AGTCAGGAGTGCCTCCGGGATGATTCACGTTTTCGTGGTCTCGGTAGGCCTAAGTAGTTCCATTTAAGCCGAATAGGCACCCACTGTCTTTGACCGCTCTATTAATCTAATTATGAGGTGGAAAGCTCTTTTACGGTCGCCGGATCGATTTTTATGCCGGGTCCCATGGTGGTGGATACAGCGATTCCTCGAAGATAGGTTCCCTTGCTCGCAGACGGTTTCAGCCTGAGGATGGTGTCCATGAAAGCGGCTATGTTTTCAATGAGACTGTCAACACCGAATGAGACCTTCCCCATGGGAGCGTGAACAATGCCGGCCTTTTCCACCCTGAAATCAATCTTTCCGGCCTTGACCTCCTTGACGGCCCTGGCCACATCAAACGTGACTGTTCCGAGTTTTGCGTTGGGCATTAATCCCCGGGGGCCGAGAATCCTTCCCAGCTTACCCACTGCACCCATCATATCCGGGGTGGCCACCGCCTTGTCGAACTCGAGCCATCCATTCTGGATCTTATCTACGAAATCCTCCGCCCCGACATAATCGGCGCCTGCATCGGCCGCCTCTTTTTCCTTCTCACCCTTGGCGAAAACCAGGACGCGGACCTCTTTGCCTATACCATTGGGCAAAACAACAGTGCCTCGGACCATCTGGTCCGCATGCCTGGGATCGACTCCCAGCCTGACCGCAATGTCCACCGTCTCGTCGAACTTGGCATAAGTACAGTCCAACGCAGCCTGGATAGCATCCTTAAATCCGTACTTCCGGCCCCTGAGTACTTTCGCCGAGACTTCTCTGTATTTCTTTCCCCTCATGACTGATCGCCCTCTTCCAATTATTCCGTAACAGTAATCCCCATGCTTCGTGCCGTTCCGGCGATGATCCGGGAGGCATGCTCCAAGTCATAGGCGTTCAGATCTTCAAACTTCTGTTTTGCGATTTCCTCCAACTGCGCTCGACTAACCTGCCCCACCTTTTCCTTGTTGGGTTCCCCCGACCCTTTGGCGATCTTGGCGGCCTGCTTCAGAAGGACCGCGGCAGGGGGCGTCTTGGTGATAAAAGAAAAGGATCTGTCCGCGTAGATGGTTATCACTACCGGAATGACCGTTCCAGCCTGATCCTGGGTCTTGGCATTGAAGGCCTTACAAAACTCGGCTATATTGACCCCGTGCTGTCCGAGCGCCGGTCCTATTGGAGGGGAAGGGTTGGCCTGGGCGCCCTTCACCTGAAGTTTCACATTGGCAAGCACTTTCTTCGCCATGGTTTCCCTTTCGATTACTATGAATTCAGCTTAATTTTTTTTTGCTCAGATCTTATTGACCTGGATGAAATCGAGTTCCACCGGGGTGGCCCGCCCGAAGATTGTTATGAGAACCCTTACCTTCTCCTTGTCGGGCTTAACCTCGGACACGGTACCATGGAAATTGCTGAACGGCCCGTCCACCACCCGAACCTCGTCACCCTCTTCAAAGGAATACTTCGGCTTCGGCCTTGTTATCCCCTCTTCCATCTGCCGAATAATCCGCTCGGCCTCATCGTTCGGAATCGGGTGGGCCTTTTGCCCGCCTCCCACAAACCCGGTAACCTTGGCCGTGCTGTTGACGGTATGCCAGGTCTCATCGTTAAGGGCCATCCGGACCAGGATATATCCCGGATAGAACTTCCGTGAAGACGTTTTCTTCTGACCCTGCTTCAGTTCCACCACCTGTTCGGTGGGAACGACGACCTCTCCGAAATAACGCTCCTGCCCGAGGCTCCGAATCCGCTCCTCGAGATTCACCTTGACCTTGTGTTCGAAGCCCGAATACGTATGCACCACGTACCATTTAAGGTCCTGATCGGCTACTTGGGTGTTGTCTACGTTCTCGTTCATAGTTACATCCGAAGCTCAAGGCCCCTAACCGACAACGAGCCTGATTATCTTTATCAACCCGAAGTCGATAATACCCAGATAAAGCGCTGCAAGAAGGGCCAAAACAATGACCATGGCTGTGGATGCAAGGAGTTCCTTTCGGGTCGGCCACTTAACTTTCTTAAGCTCAACCCGCGCCTCCTTAAAAAAGTGTATCGCCATGGATGCATATGCGCCGATGGACCTCTTTGAACCCTTCTTCTTTTCGGGTCTTTTTACAACATCCTTTTTTGGAGGGGATTGTAAAACGGCCTTCTTGGGCTCTTTGTTGACTACGGCTTCCGCCACGCTTGATTCAGCAGGAGTCTCCACCCGGGCTTCCGACTGCTGCGGAGAGTCCGCGTGGGGGCGCTTCCGGCCGCTCTTCTTCTTCTTTTTTTTATCCGCCGGTTTTTTCATATTCCGTTTCGACCACCCAGAAGGAAAGACACCACATTTAAGACAACTGCCGGACAAAGTTTGGCAGGCCAGGAGGGATTCGAACCCCCAACACCCGGATTTGGAGTCCGGTGCTCTAACCGTTAGAGCTACTGGCCTGCATACGGCGGTTTCCCCTACTTAGTCTCCTTGTGCACCGTGTGCGTCCTGCATGACGAACAGTACTTCCTGAACGAAAGCTTATCGGGCGTCTTCCTTTTATTTTTGGTCGTTGTGTAATTCCTGTTTTTGCAGGTCTCACAAGCGAGTGTAATTATGTCCCGCATTCTCAGTCACTCCGTGCCTTGTTGCACCGGAAGAATTGTATATGGATTGATTGTCCCTATTCGATGATTTCGGAGATGACGCCTGCTCCCACGGTGCGACCGCCTTCCCGTATGGCGAAACGAAGCTCTTTCTCCATCGCTATGGGCGTTATCAGAGAACCTTCAATCGTCACATTGTCACCGGGCATCACCATCTCGACCCCCTCGGGAAGCTGAACCACACCGGTC
>CAYPSZ010000317.1:0-9378 GCA_964413125.1 uncultured Desulfobacterales bacterium | reverse complement strand
CCCCGGCATTCAAGGGACGGTGTTTGATCTCCCCCTTGTCTGTGAATTGGGGATGGAGGATGTGCGCCTCGAGCCGGAAGCCGGCCGGATAGAGTTTGTCAAAGGCAATGCATTTCAGGATGAGTTTCCGGGAGGGATCGACCTGGTCTGCTTCAAATCCATGCTTCACGACTGGCCCGAAAAAGAGGCAAAGGGTTTGCTCGCCAAGGCATGCCGTGCCCTCAAACCCGGAGGAACACTCCTGATCTTTGAAAGGGGCCCCATTGATGTGGGCGAAAGGCCCAAGGCCTATTCCATGATCCCCATGTTCCTGTTTTTCCGGTCCTTCCGGCCTCCATCAGTCTATTCGGATCACATGAGAGCCCTCGGGTTTCAGGACATCCGTATTCAGGCGGTTGATCTGGAAATGCGGTTTTTCCTGGTAACCGGCACTTTATCCAGTCCCTCCTCATCATGGGTATAGCCCTTATGTTTTCATTGAAAATGCTTCAAAATTTTTCCCATGCCCCTTGACATCCGCGATCCGGTAATTAATTTCTTTTCGTTTTGATGGGAAGGGCTCTCTTGTCTTGAGCGCTGCGCACAACTGCCGGTTCACCTTTTTGAAGCCGCGAACCGGGGCCCTAAACGAGAGTTACTCCATCGTTAAGGCTACCGTTCAATAATTCACTCATCGGGAAGGAGGACTTCCCAATGAATGGACAATAATAATAGACTAGAATGGGAGGTAAAAGGGAGTATGAAGATTAAGCCGTTGCATGATCGCGTAATTGTAAGTCGAATCGAAGAGGGGGATACCACCAAGGGTGGAATCATTATCCCCGACACCGCCAAGGAAAAGCCCGTTGAAGGTAAAGTCCTTGCGGTGGGACCCGGTAAAACACTGGAGAGCGGCAAACAGCAGCCGCTGGATGTAAAAGAGGGGGATCGCGTGCTTTTCGGAAAGTACGCCGGCACTGAGATCAAGATTGATGGTGAAGAGCACTTGATCATGCGAGAGGACGACATCATCGCCATAGTCGAGAAGTGATCGACCTTGGCTTTTTATTGAAAGAGATAACCCTTTCCAAGGAGGAGGAATACAGGAATGGCAAAAGAGATTAAATACAGGGCTAAGGCCAGAGAGGCCATTATGAGGGGTGTTGATACCCTGGCTGATGCGGTTAAGGTTACCCTGGGGCCCAGGGGCCGAAACGTGATTCTTGACAAGAGCTTCGGCTCTCCCAACATCACCAAGGACGGCGTCACTGTGGCCAAAGAGATTGAACTCGAAGACAAGTTCGAGAACATGGGCGCCCAGATGGTCAAGGAAGTGGCCTCGAAAACCTCTGATGTGGCCGGTGACGGTACTACGACAGCTACACTGCTTGCCCAGTCCCTCTATAAAGAGGGTTCCAAGCTTGTTACAGCCGGTGTGAATCCAATGGCCATCAAACGGGGCATTGAAAAGGCCGTAGAGGTCGCCGTGGACGAGTTGAAGAAGATCTCCAAGCCCACGAAGGACCAGGAGGAGATAGCCCAGGTGGGCACCATTTCCGCCAACAACGACGCCACCATCGGGAACATTATCGCCGAGGCCATGAACAAGGTCGGCAAGGAAGGCGTCATTACCGTTGAGGAAGCCAAGAGCATGGATACCACGCTCGAGGTGGTGGAAGGCATGCAGTTCGACCGCGGCTACCTTTCTCCCTATTTTGTGACCGACGCTGAAAAGATGACAACCACGCTGAATGAGCCCTACATACTGCTCCACGAGAAAAAGATCAGCAATATGAAGGATCTCATTCCCATCCTGGAGCAGATCGCCAAGATGAACCGGCCGCTCTTGATCGTAGCCGAAGATGTGGAAGGAGAGGCCCTTGCCACTCTGGTGGTCAACCGGCTTCGTGGAACACTCCAGTGCGCCGCAGTCAAGGCCCCCGGCTTTGGGGACCGCAGAAAGGCCATGCTGGAAGATATAGCGATTCTTACAGGCGGAAAGGTAATTTCGGAAGACCTGGGCGTCAAGCTCGAGAGCATTACCCTCAATGATCTGGGGACCGCAAAGACCGTGAGCATCGACAAGGACAACACCACCATCGTGGACGGCGGCGGCACAAGAAAGGACCTGGAGGGCCGTGTAAAGCAGATCAGGGCCCAGATCGACGACACCACTTCCGATTACGATCGTGAGAAACTCCAGGAGAGGCTGGCCAAACTCATAGGCGGGGTGGCCGTTATCAACGTGGGCGCCGCCACAGAGCCTGAAATGAAAGAGAAGAAGGCCCGGGTGGAGGACGCCCTTAATGCCACACGCGCTGCAGTGGAGGAAGGGATCGTGCCCGGAGGCGGTGTGGCCCTGCTTCGGTGCATCAAGGCCGTGGGCAAGCTCGACCTGGGAGGGGAAGAGCAGAACGGCGTCAAGCTGGTCATCAGAGCCCTTGAGGAGCCCGTGCGACAGATCGCCAATAACGCAGGAAGCGAAGGGTCCGTGGTGGTGGAAAAGGTCAAGGAGGCAAAGAACGCCGTGGGTTTCAACGCCGAGACCGGGGAGTATGAAGACCTGATCAAGGCCGGGATTATCGATCCCACCAAGGTGACCCGTTTTGCCCTTCAGAACGCCGCTTCCGTTGCAGCGCTGCTTCTTACAACAGAGGCCATGGTGGCGGAAAAACCCAAGGAAAAAGACGACATGCCAGGCATGCCTCCAGGCGGCGGCATGGGCGGTATGGGCGGTATGGGCGGTATGATGTAACTTATGGCTGCAAAGCGGAGCCTTACGCCCGGCCCGCAAGAACGCAAAACAGGCCGCTTCCGGAAGCATTCCGGAAGCGGCCTGTTCTTGTTTCTTGAAAGGCAAGTCTGGTCGCCGTCCGGCGGGCCGGGAGTTTTTGATTGCCAAGTCCTAAGGATTCAAGCATAATACAGGTATCTCTTGAAAGCGGCGGAGTTGCATGAAAAGCGAGCAGAGGAAAAGCACGATCCTGGTAACCGGGGCAGCGGGGTTCATTGGATACCACCTTTCAAGAAGGCTACTTGAGACCGGGCACACCGTAATAGGCGTTGACAACCTCAATGAATACTACGACGCATCCCTCAAACGCGCACGCATTGCCCAGCTTCAGCCTTATGCAGGTTTCCACTTCTTCCAAAAGGACATCGAGGACCTAGCGGGTCTCCGGGAGATCTTTCGGAATTACGAGATCGGTCGAATATGCAACCTGGCTGCACAGGCCGGAGTCCGATACTCCCTCAAGGACCCCTTTTCTTATCAGAAAAGTAACCTGGAAGGTTTCTTGAACCTCCTGGAAATCGCTCGTGAAGTCCGTGTGGACAACTTTGTGTATGCCTCTTCCTCCTCTGTTTACGGGGCGAATACCAAGTATCCCTTCGCGGAAGGGGACCGTGTTGACCGGCCCGTTTCGCTATACGGCGCCACCAAGCGCGCCAACGAGCTGATGGCCCATGCCTACGGCCACCTTTATGAGATTCCCACCACCGGGCTGCGATTCTTTACCGTATACGGCCCTTGGGGCAGGCCGGACATGGCGCTATTCTTGTTTGCAGACGCCATTCTTCATGATCGGCCCATAGATGTTTTCAATCACGGCAGGATGAAAAGAGACTTCACCTACATAGACGACATCGTGACCGGAACCGTGGCCGCCCTGGAGCGACCATTTCCTTTCGAAGTGTTCAACCTGGGCAATTCGAGCACGGTGGAGTTGATGGAGTTCATCAGGATCATTGAGGAGGAACTGGGGGTGGAGGCCAAGAAGAACCTGCTGCCTTTGCAGCCCGGAGATGTGCCTGAGACATCTGCAGACATAGAAAAATCAAGAAGGCTTCTTGGTTTCGACCCCAAGACGCCTGTGCGGGACGGAATCAGAAGCTTCCTTTCATGGTATCGAAGCTATTACGGCGTTTAGGGGATGAGACGCGGGGTCGCCTGCCATGATTGTCGCCACTACTACGTTACGTGGGATAAAGCCTTTCCCCACGGATGCCGGGCCATAAAGTTCAAATCAAGACACTTGCCGTCCCTGGAGGTATTCAGGCACTCCGGTCGTGAATGCCTTATGTTTCGAAGCAAAAAGCGGCCTTCCGGCGATGGATGACCCCCGGAATATGAAATATGATGTCCGGCCGTCCGGAGTCGGGTTCATGCCCCGGCGTCGCCTCCGGTGAGCAGCCTTCCCGTAATGATATTCCCCGACACCACCGCCATGATGACCACCCAGATGATTACGGCGATCCAGCTGCCGAAAATGTCCCACACGGCTCCCGCCCCAACAAAGGTGGGAATGATCATTGCGATGAGTATGGCCAGCTTCCTGACTGTATCCATGATACCTCCCTTGAATAGCCTTCCGCCTAAATCGGTTCAAATGCGGCAATTCTATAACATAAAACGGAGATAATGTCTACGCAAAATCGACTTCACACCCCTTCTCGGTCACCACTATTTCTGATCCACGCGGTTTCGAACGAGGGCCACGAGTGTCTCGATCTCCGAGCTCTTGAGATTCATCAGAAAGCTCAGATCCATGTCCGTTTCCAGCAATCCGTGGAGGATTTGCAAAAGCCTTTCCTTGGTCTCGCTTGACTTCCCGTCCATCTTTTCTCTTTCCTTCCGTCGTTCACTGAATGCGCAGAGTCTGGGAGTATCAGTGCAGCGTCGATCCGTCGAACACCCTTCTGCTTCGAAATCCACGCATGCGGTGGAATTAATCTTAATACTCAATAGGCCCTTTTAAGTCAACAGGTTTGCTTGCAATGGCGACCCCGAATCATGGATGTTTGACACATCTTCCGTCATGCCGTATCATTCCCCGGAAAACAGGGTCGATCGTTTGCGCGGTCCCTGTGATGCACACAATCTCACCACATCTCAGCCTCCAGGACCCCAGCCATGGTTCACATCCTAGAGACCATCGTCCCCGTATTCCTGGTGATCCTGTTGGGCGTGCTTGTCCGCTGCCTCGGGTTCCTTCCCGGCTCGCTCACCGGGCCCCTCAACCGGCTGGTTTACTACGTGGCCATTCCGGCCATGATATTTGACGCCCTGGCTAAGGCGTCGTTTGCCGCCCATTTTCAGCCGGCGATAGTACTGGCTTCAATGGTCCCTTTGTTATTGGTATTTGCTGCAGCCGTCCTGATGGGCCGGTTGCTCTCCGTGCCTCGGCGGGAGATGGGTACGTTCACGCAGTCGTCCTTTCACGGTAATCTGGGATACATCGGCTTTGCAGTGGCCTTCTACCTGCTGGGGACCGAGGGCTTCACCCGGGCCGGCATCCTGGCCGGTTTTCTGATGTTGCTTCAGAATCTTTTATCGGTTATATGCCTTCAGCTCTTTTCAGAAAAACGGAAAGGGCGTTTAAGCCCCGGCAAGTCATTCAAAAAGATAGTTGTCAATCCGGTCATACTATCCTCCCTTGCAGGCATGGTTTACAATCTTTCAGGGCTTGGGCTCCCGATAGTCGTCTCGCGCACTCTAAATATCGTTGCCGGTATGTCTCTTCCTCTGGCTCTACTGGTCATAGGGGCTTCACTTTCCTTTAACCTTGTACGCACCCAGTTTCGCATTGTAGTCCCTTCGGCCTTTATGAAGCTTGTACTGTTGCCGGCAACGGGCCTCCTGATGTTCGAGGCGTTGGGAATCAAGACACCGGATTTCCTTCCGGCCTTCATTCTACTGGCAGCTCCCTCGGCCACCGTGACCTATGTAATGGCGCTGGAACTGGACGGGTCTCCCGACCAGGCCTCTGCGTCCGTGTCTATTTCCACCCTTCTTTCCTCTTTGTCATATGTGGCCTGGCTGAGCGTGTTGACGTGAGAAACGTCGTGGGAGGCCCCGGAGTGGTTGCAATCCCTTAGCCCCCCATCTATACTTCCTTGGCCATGTTCAACAACATTATTTATCTCATTGTCGTTCTGCTGATCTTCAACATCGGCGCTCCGGATACCCAAGTGGAGGGTTCGGCGATCTATGCCCTCCTATTGCATCTGTCGGGATGGACTTTTTTGGCCCTGTATTGCCGGCTGGTTTTCCATAACTTGGCGCTCAAGGCCCTTCGAGGGCAGGTGAGAGGAGACCTTGCCGGGCGTTACCAGAGGCTGGTCATGAGACTGTCCATAATGGCGGTTTTTCTTTTTGCAGTGAATGTCCACGTCTTCAGTCTGCGCGACTGGCTTCAGTTTGTTCCTGGGGCCGGGGTCCTGTCTGTTATTCCGGGCCTTTTGGGGCTTGGGGTGTTTTTTGTGTACCTTACCACCATCTGGTATTTCGCACATCCTGCCTATATGCTCGTATATGGCTCTGTGTGGAATCGACGTGCGTTTGTTTTGGGCAATCTCCGCTTGAACGCGCCGATCCTTTTTCCCTGGATTGCCTTGACCATCATCTATGATCTCACGGCCCTGACACCCTGGGGAGGTCCGGATGGTTTCCTGGGGGGTATCCAGGGGCATATGATCTTCTTCGCTTTGTTTCTGCTTGTTCTCATGATCTTCCTGCCTCTTCTGGTTAAGGCCTGGTGGGGGTGCACTCCTTTTCCCAGGACCGAGAAGGTCCTGGAGATTGAGCGTTTTTTTGATGAACACGGCTTCCGCTATGACGGGCTTTTGAGGTGGCCTTTGTTTGAGGGGCGCATGCTGACAGCGGGGATCATGGGCATTGTCCCCCGGTATCGCTATATACTGGTCACAGACGGCCTTATGGCCCTTTTGCCTGTTGAAGAACTTAAAGCGGTCATGGCCCACGAAATGGGTCATGCCCGCTACAAACACCTCTTATTTTATGTGATATTTTTTATTGGATTTATGGTCCTATCTTATGGCCTTTTCGATATATTTTTCTATTTTATTGCCAGTCAACCTGTCTTCTTGGATGTACTCAGTAGTAATACGGCTGAATCAACCAAAATCTTTCATCTGAGCCTTGCAGTCCCCGTCCTCATAAGCATGCTGGTGTACTTTCGATTCATTATGGGCTTTTTCATGAGGAACTTTGAGCGACAGGCCGATCTGTTTGCCGCGTTCACAATGGGGCGTCCGGGTCCTGTGGCTCGCTCCCTTGAAAGGATCGCAGGGGCAAGCGGTAAGATTCGAGATCTTCCAAGTTGGCATCATTTCAGCATCAGAGAGAGGGTGGAGTGCCTTCTAAAGGCCGGCCGGGACCCGGGGCTGGTGAAACGCCACAACAGATTCGTGATCGGGAGCCTCGTGCTTTATCTGACGGCGATGATGGGACTGGGATGGTTCTTGTATTTTACCGACTTCAGCCGGAACATGGGCTATCGTTTTCTGGAGAGGACGTTGACCAGGCAAATCCAGGAAACACCGAGTTCTCCCGTCCTCTACAGGGATTTGGCCATGATCAGCCATGAAATGGGGAAATATGAGGAAGCTATCCCGGCCTATGAGGAGGCCCTTGCCCTGGGGCTTGACAGCCCCTTGGTGCTCAATAACCTGGCCTGGATTCTGCTGACCGCACCGGACAAGTCCATGAGGGATGAGCAAAGGGCCCTCGCACTGGCCGGGCGGGCCGTGGCAATGGAAAGGGCGGCCCCATATCTGGACACCCTGGCCGAGGCCCATTACGCCGGCGGAAATCCCCGGCAGGCCCTGGTCCTCATCGAGGAGGCCCTGTCAGTTGCCGGGAACGGAAAAGAGTACTATGAGGAGCAGCGAAAAAAGTTCCTCGAGGCCGCCCGGCAAGCGCCATGAAATCCTATGCCGGTCAAACCGTCCCCTCGGCAAAATAGCCCTTGGGCACCACCGTGATTCCGCGCTGGGTTACGGTAAAACGCTTCATATCCTCCCAAGGGTTGAATCCGATCTCAGTTCCATTGGGAATGTCGTTTCCCTTGTCGATGATGGCCTTCTTTATGCGGCAGGAGCGGCCCACGGTGACGCCGTCCATGATAACGGACTCGTCCACTTCGGCCCAGCTCCGCACCACCACGTTATATCCCAGCACGCAGTTTCTAACCACGCCGCTTATTATGGCGCCCGGCGCCACCAGGGAGTCCAGGGCCTTGCCCACCCGATACCCTGCTTCCCTTTCCGTGGCAAAGACGAATTTGGCCGGAGGAGACTGGATATGGGTCGTGTGAATAGGCCACTTACGGCCGTAAAGGTTGAAGTAGGGGTCCACTCCGGTCAGGTCCATGTTGGCGTTCCAATAGGCGTCCAGATGCCCCACGTCACGCCAGTATGAGGAGTCCCGCGTTCGGGCTTCCAGGCACAGACGTCTTGAACCGTTTTCATCGGTGACGTGTATTAGGTCCTCGATCCTGTTGTTTTTCCTGTAGGGGTAGGCATAGATTCGATGGCTTTCAACCAGTTTGGGGATAATGTCCCCGCCGAAATCGTCTTCGGTCCAGGTATTAAGGCAGTGAACCAGGGTCTCGGTACGGAACAGATAGATACCCATGGAGGCCAGCACGTGATCCGGGTCGTCCGGTATGGTGTGGGGCGATTTCTTGGGCTTTTCCTGAAAGCCGCGGATGCGGAAATCCTCATCAGCCACAGCCACGCCGAACTGGGAGGCCATTTCAATACCGACTTCCAGGAGGCTTATGGTCACGTCGGCCCGGTTTTCCCTGTGGTAGTTCAAAAAAAGCCCGAAATCCATCTTGTAGATGTGATCCCCGGACAAAATGAGTACATGTTCGGGCTCATAACGTTCAATCAGGTAGAGGTTCTGCCGAATGGAATCGGCCGTGCCCCGATACCAGTCCGTGCCTGTGCGCTGCTGCGGGGGAACGATCTTGAGGAAGTGGCCTATCTGATGGGTGAAGATATTCCAGCCTTCCTCCAGGTGATCAGTAAGGGACTGGGATTTGTACTGGGGCAGCACTATTATCTTATAAAGCTGCGAGTTGACGCAGTTGCTCAGGGTAAAGTCGATGAGCCGGTAGATCCCCCCGAAGGGTACGGCGGGTTTGCTTCGGTCCGCGGTAAGGGGCATGAGCCTTTCTCCCCGTCCGCCCGCCATGACAAACGCCAAGGTGTTCTTCATGAGTTGAACCTCCCACAAACAGTATAGAGATAGGCCCGCCTGAGTGTCAAGCCGCCATCCAGGAATCAACAGCCCAACAACCCAAAAAAACTTAACGAACCCAACGATCCCAACGATCTGAACGAACCCAACGAACTTAACGATCCCAACGATCTAAACGAACCCAACGAACCCAACGAACCCAACGAACTAAACGAACCTAACGAACCCAACGAACCCAAGCCGGGCCATTGCCCGCAACCCAACAGTGTCGGAGTCGGCTCCGGAGACCGGGGATTCCTCCCCTCCCTCCGCACCGGAACCCTCGGCCTCCTATGCCACCAACCTCGATACAGGATCAAAATCATCACCGTATTGACTGCCTGGCGTCCAAA
>CAYPSZ010000316.1:0-4956 GCA_964413125.1 uncultured Desulfobacterales bacterium | reverse complement strand
GAGCAATGGTCAGGGAAACGAAAATTCCGAATGCCACCATAGAACGGATTGCCCTTTACGTCAGGCCGCTTGAGCGCCTGCTGGAAGAAGGCGCGGACGTGGTTTCGTCCCGAAAGCTGGCCCTTCTGTGCCGTGTAAGGTCGGCACAAGTGCGCAAGGATCTGTCTTTCTTCGGTGAGTTCGGCGTGCGTGGCGTGGGATATGATGTTCGTTATCTCATCAGGGAGATTCAAAGAATCCTCGGGACAAACCGCAAATGGAGACTGGCCATTGTGGGCCTGGGGAATATGGGAAAGGCCTTGGCCCAGGACCCGGGCTTCAACAGTCACAGCCACCGGATCGTGGCGGCTTTTGACTCCGATCCGGAAAAGATCGGTGCTGAAGTGCTGCCGGGAATGGCTGTACGACCCGCCTCAAGCATCGTCGAGGCCTGCCGGATGGAAGAGGTTCATTTGGGAGTTATAGCGGTTCCGGCTTCCCAGGCTCAGAGCGTTGCTGACAAGCTGTTCGAAGCCGGCGTAAAGGCCATTCTGAACTTCTCGCCGTTCCAGGTCCGAAAGCCTGAATGCTGCCATGTGGAGAATGTGGATTTCACGGTGAGCCTGGACAATCTGGCCTATTTTCTCGGCCGTGGTCCAAGGAATTAGTCCTGATGTGGTAAGGAGTGTGGTTTTTCGCAAAGACGCCGGGAAAAGCCTGGCAGTGGGAATCCGGGAAACCTGCGGTTAGTGGAAAGAGGTTCTTCGCTTCGGCCTCAGGCATTGGGCCAAGAACATTCCTGTGTATGATTCCTTGATCCGGGCGATCTCCTCGGGCGTTCCCGCCCCAACCAGGTAGCCCCCCTTGTCTCCGCCCTCCGGACCCAGGTCCACCACGTAGTCCGCCGTTTTTATCACATCCAGGTTATGTTCAATTACTATGACGGTGTTGCCTTGTGTCACAAGGTGGCCGAGTACCTCCAGGAGTTTTCGGACGTCCGCGAAGTGGAGCCCGGTGGTGGGTTCGTCAAGGAGGTAAAGGGTGTTGCCCGTGCTCCTTTTGCCTAGTTCCCTCGAAAGTTTGACGCGCTGCGCCTCCCCGCCGGATAGTGTGGTGGCGGGCTGGCCAAGACGGATATAGCCGAGTCCCACGTCCAGAAGGGTCTTTAGTTTTGCACGAAGGGCCGGTACGTTCTCGAAGAAAGCCAAGGCCTGGTTCACGGTCATTTCAAGCACATCGGCGATATGCTTTCCGCGATAACGGATTTCCAGCGTGTCACGGTTGAACCTGAGACCCCGGCAGGCCTCGCAGGTAACGTAGACGTCCGGCAGGAAGTGCATTTCGATCTTTATAACACCGTCTCCCCGGCAGGACTCGCATCTTCCCCCCTTTACATTGAAGCTGAAACGGCCCGGCTTGTATCCGCGGATTTTCGACTCCGGCAGCATGGAAAAGAGCTCACGGACAGGCGTGAATACCCCGGTATAGGTGGCCGGATTGGATCTGGGTGTCCGCCCGATGGGGCTCTGGTCGATATTAATGACCTTGTCCACGAGATGGGTGTTTCTGATTGTCTTGATCCTGCCTGCAGGCATCCTGGAACGGTGGAGGCGCTGTGCCAGGGCGGGGTGCAGGATTTCGTTCACCAGACTGCTCTTGCCGGAGCCTGAGACACCGGTCACGCAGGTAAAGGCCCTCATGGGAACCTCTACGGTGATGTTTTTCAGGTTGTTATGTTGAGCTCCTTCGACGATAAGCTTGCCGCCCTTCCCGCTTCGCCGTTCGGAGGGGATGGGAATCGCCTGTTTCCCGGTTAGATACTGTCCTGTAAGAGATGTCTCTTCTTCCATCAGATCCGCAGGTGTGCCTTGAAAAACGATCTCTCCACCAAGGAGCCCGGCACCCGGTCCCATGTCGATTACATGATCCGCGGACAAAATGGTCTCTTCATCATGCTCCACCACAACAACCGTATTCCCGAGTTCCTTGAGACGCCGTAGGTTCTCGAGCAATCGAAGATTATCCCGCTGGTGCAAACCGATGCTGGGCTCGTCCAGGACGTAAAGCACCCCGGCAAGGCCCGAACCGATTTGGGTGGCAAGCCTTATGCGCTGATCTTCTCCTCCGGACAGGGTGGACGAGGTCCTGTCGAGCGTGAGGTAATCGAGCCCAACGCTTTGCAGGAAGCCAAGACGTTCCCGGATCTCCTTGAGAATGCGTTCAGCGATCTTGGCTTCCGCCCGGGAGAGTGAGAGGCCGTCGAAAAACCTGAATGCCGCAACCACCGACATGGCCGTTACTTCTTGGATCCCTTTTTCTCCAACAAGGACGGCCCGGCCCGCAGGCGCAAGGCGGGTGCCTTCACAGGCAGGGCAGGGGCCGATGCTCATGAATTTCTCCAACTCCTCGCGGATAAAGGCGGAGTCCGTCTCCAGATATCGGCGTTCCAGGTTTGGGATCAGGCCTTCAAAGGGGCGGTCATAGGTGTGTTTTCCACTGTCGGCGTTGAAGATGAAGTGAATGATTTCCTCGCCGGACCCGTGGAGAAAGACCGCCTGCACCTTTGCCGGAAGGGCCTTAAAGGGCAGGAAGGGGTCCACTCCGTAATGCCTGCAGACCGCATCCACCATCTGCTGGAAATAAGCTGAGTGGCGTTTTGACCATGGGGCAAGGGCCCCTTCCCGGAGGGAGAGGGCCGGGTTCGGGACAAGAAGATCAGGGTCGAAATCACGTCGGGTCCCCAGCCCGCCGCAGGCCGGACAAGCACCTCTGGGGCTGTTGAAGGAGAACAATTGGGGGGTGAGATCAGGAAGGCTGATTCCGCAGCGCATGCATGCCGACTTACGACTCAACAGAAGCGGTTCACCCTCTTGTACATCCACCAACGCCACCCCGTCGGACAGTTTAAGGGTCAGTTCCAGCGAATCGGTAAGCCGCCTGAGCGCCTTTTCGTTCACAACCAGCCGATCCACCACCACACTGATGGTATGAGCCCGGTTGCGGTCAAGTTTGATCTCCTCCTCCAGCAAGCAGGCTTCGCCGTCGATGAGGACCCTGGTGAAGCCGTCTTTGCGCAGCCTGTTCAGTATTTCCGCATGGCCTCCTTTTTTGCCTTCCACAAGTGGGGCCAGCACCTGGATCCGTGTTCCTTCTTTAAGAGTCAGGACCTTGTCTACCATCTGTTGGACGGTTTGGGATGAAATGGGCAGACCGCAGTCCGGACAGTGAGGCCGCCCGATCCGGGCGAAGAGCAGACGCAAGTAATCATGGATCTCGGTGGCCGTACCCACGGTGGACCTGGGATTGGTGTTCCTGGATCTCTGCTCGATGGATATTGCCGGGGACAGCCCTTCGATGGCGTCTACGTCGGGCTTGTCCATACGTTCAAGGAACTGGCGTGCATAGGCGGAAAGAGACTCCACGTACCTGCGTTGTCCCTCGGCGTAAATGGTATCAAAGGCCAGGGATGACTTGCCTGATCCGGATAGCCCCGTGATGACTATGAAGCGGTTTCTCGGGATGTCCAATGAGATGTTCTTGAGGTTATGGACCCTGGCACCCCTTATCCTGATGGTTCCCTCGCTCATGATGCTCGAACTCTACGGGCGGCATGCCGGTTTGCGGCAATGAGCGCGGCGGTCCTTATGGCGGCCTTGAGACTGGAGGGGTCGGCTTCATCTTTCCCGGCAATGTCGTATGCCGTGCCATGATCAACGGAGGTCCTGACTATGGGAAGTCCCAGGGTTATGTTCACGCCGTCCGTAAAGTGCAGGAGCTTGAGAGGAATGAGTCCCTGGTCATGATACATGCAAATTACGCCATCAAAGGCTCCGGATGCAGCTCTATAAAATACCGTATCAGCCGGCAGAGGCCCCTTCGCGTTTATACCCGATGCCTGTGCGAGCTTAACTGCAGGACCGATGACGGTCTCTTCCTCGGTCCCGTAAAGGCCTTCTTCTCCTGCGTGGGGATTCAGGGCCGCCACCGCAAGCCGAGGAGCTTCTATGCCGAAGTCGTCATTGAGCCCTTGGTTTGCAAGAACCACGGTCCGGTAAACCGCCTGTTGGGTCAGGAGGCCGGGTACCTCCCGCAGCGGGCGGTGGACGGTTACAAGTGCCACGCGGAGGCGCTCTCCCGCCAGCATCATGACAACGTCACCAGTCCCGGTAAGGTGTGCAAGGAGCGGTGTGTGTCCGTCAAAGGCGCATCCGGCCCGGCGCATCAGGGCCTTACTCACCGGCCCGGTGACCACTGCGTCCATGTCTCCTTTGAGAGCAAGGTCCACTGCGCGTGTGATCGCCGCCACCATGGCTTTTCCTCCTTCCACCGTAGGGACGCCGGGTCGAATGTGTTCGGGCTCCAGCTTGGAAACCGGAAGCACGTCGACTACTCCTGAGCGTTCTCCCGCATGAGCCGTTTTGAGAGTTTCACGGATTTGCAGGTCGGGGACCTTGTTGATCCAGGCCCGGATGACCGCCGGGTCTCCAATGACCATGGGTCGGGCCGCTAGATAAACTTCCGCGTCCGAGAGGGCTTTTACTATGATCTCCGGGCCGATGCCTGCCGGATCACCCATGGTGATAGCGATGCGCGGGAGATGTGACACTATTTGATCCCCTATTAGATCCTTAATGGTGAAAAGAGAATGCTCGGAGCCTCCGGGGGCAGAATTATTGCCCCTCTCGGAAACAGTGTCAACGTTTTTGCCGGGCGGGGCATCATATTCCCGGCGACGGTAAAAGGCAGCGGGTCAAGCGTATCCATGGCGGGGAAACAGGCGTCAGGCATGGCTTCGAGCAAGCCGTATCTCCATCCTTTCAACCGCCATTGACAGTCCCAGGCACAAAACCAGATAAAGGCCTGCAATGGTTATCCAGATCTCGAAGGTCAAGTAGGTTGCGGCCATGAGCTCCAGTCCCTGGAAGGTGAGCTCCTGAATGGATATCACGGATACAATGGCCGAATCCTTTATGGTGG
>CAYPSZ010000315.1:0-6691 GCA_964413125.1 uncultured Desulfobacterales bacterium | reverse complement strand
ACAGTACGTAGTCAAGGACGGGCAGATCGTCATTGTGGACGAGTTCACCGGACGCATGATGCCTGGAAGGCGGTGGAGCGACGGGCTCCACCAGGCCGTTGAGGCCAAGGAAGGCGTGCGGGTGGCCGGGGAAAACCAGACCCTGGCCTCGGTGACCTTTCAGAATTTCTTCCGCATGTACGATAAACTGGCCGGCATGACAGGCACCGCCGACACCGAGGCCGCTGAATTCAACAATATATACAAGCTTGATGTTATGGTAATCCCAACAAATCAGGCCATGATACGGATAGACTATCCGGACGTCATTTACAAAACCGAGCGGGAGAAGTTTCTCGCCGTGGTGGAGGAGATCAAGGAGCTCTACGGGAAGGGGCAACCCGTGCTGGTCGGGACCATATCCATCGAGAAATCTGAAATGCTGAACAAGATGCTCAAGCGTTCAGGGATCCCCCACTCCGTGCTGAATGCAAAACACCACGAAAAGGAGGCGGAGATCATCGCCCAAGCCGGTCAATCCAAGACGGTTACCATCTCCACGAACATGGCGGGCCGCGGGACGGATATTGTGCTGGGCGAAGGGGGTGTTGATCTCGGGGGGCTCCACATCCTCGGCACGGAGCGTCATGAGAGCCGCCGCATCGACAACCAGTTGCGCGGCCGAGCCGGACGCCAGGGAGACCCGGGGTCTTCCCGTTTTTACCTTTCCCTCGAGGATGATCTCCTTCGTATATTCGGATCCGAGCGGATAGCGTCAATCATGGAAAAGTTCGGCATGGAAGAGGGCGAACCCATTGAGGCCGGCATGATCTCCAAGGCCATAGAGAACGCCCAGAAGAAGGTGGAGGCCCATAACTTCGATATAAGGAAACACCTTCTCGAGTACGACGATGTAATGAACAGACACCGGGAGATCATCTATTCACTGAGAAAAGATATCCTCACAGGCGAAGGGCTTGAGGAGATCATCCGGGAGATGATGGAGGACAAGATCGAGGATTTGCTGGCGCGTTTCACCGACCCCAAGGCCTTCCCCGAGGACTGGGACATCCGGGGCCTCAAGGAAAACGCATCCAGGCTCCTTGGTTTCGTACCCAAGATCGGGCCCGAGGACATGGGCGAGGAGTTCAAAGACCTCAAGCACGAGGATTTGGCGGGCATACTCAGAAAAGGGGCGCTCGATGCTCAGGAGAGGCGGAAAAAGGATTTCGGAGAGGAGGAGCTGTCCGCTCTCCAGCGGATCATCCTCCTGCAGATCATAGATGAGAAATGGGTGGCCCATTTGCAGGACATGGACAGCATGAAGGAAGGGATCGGCCTGCGAGGGTACGGACAGATGGATCCTCTCAGAGAGTACAAGAAGGAAGGGTACGCCCTTTTTGAGGAGCTCATGGATCGAATTAGGGAGGAGACCCTGGGCACCCTGAACCGCCTGCAGGTTTTCAGACAGAGGCCCCAGGATCTACCCCGAAGAAAAAGGGGCGACATGCAGCTCAGTCACGGCAAGGGTGATGGGGGTACTCCTGCAACGGTCAAGCGCGAGGGTGAGAAGATCGGCAGGAATGCCGCGTGTCCTTGCGGGTCCGGTAAGAAGTATAAGAAGTGCTGTGGCGTCAAAACCTGATAGCTAAAAGGCTGAGCATAGCCGACAACAACGACTAATACCGTACGCTAAACGCTCATTAAAGTACTATATAGACTCACTTAGGTGAATATAAATTCCACTGAAAATACGCCCCTCCCCTGTAGGAGGGCGCTGTGCTCCCGACCCATGATCAGGACTAAAAGTCCTATCAGGGTGGCTCAGTCTTTTTCATTCACGGGGCCGGCCTATAGTTCTTCGCAAATGAATTGATACTTCTTCGTGCTCTTAATCTTGCTCTTGCTCCAATGGCATGTATTTTGAAAAAGCATGCTGTATTTGATTAAATGGTATCAATTCATTTGCGACGGACCATAGTATGGTGCGGCCATGGGCGTTTGTGAAGGCTTGAATCTTCGGTTGGAGGCTGAAATATATGATCCGAGACGGCTTTGTGGTACCCGGGTTTAGGGCTGCGGCCGCGGCCGCAGGAATCAAGAAGCACGGCGGGCCGGACCTTGGTCTGATCGTTTCCGAAGTGCCCGCCGCGGCCGCCGGGGTCTTTACCTCGAACCGGGTCCGTGCAGCTCCGGTACTCCTGTCCCGGGAGCATATCATAAAGGGAAGAGCTCGTGCCATCATTGCAAACGCAGGGTGTGCCAATGCCTGTACAGGCGCTGCGGGCCTGGCGGATGCAAAAAGGACGGCCGGGATAACGGCCGGGGCCGTTAATGCCTCTCAGGAAGAGGTCCTGGTTGCCTCCACCGGTGTCATAGGGGCCCCTCTGGCTGTTGAAAAGATCGCCGCGGCTTTACCGGGCTTGGTGAAAGGCCTTTCAGAAGAAGGCCTTCCGGCCGTGGCCGAAGCCATCATGACCACCGACAAGTTCTCCAAGCTGAGCCGCTTTGACGGCGTTGCAGGCGGGCGGAGCTACCGGATCGTGGGAATGGCCAAAGGAGCGGGTATGATCATGCCCGACATGGCCACCATGCTCTCCTTCATCTTGACCGATGCGGGTATTTCTCCTCAGGACCTCAAAAAGGCCGTGTCTTCGGCGGTGGAGGGCACTTTCAATCGAATAACAGTGGACGGAGATACCAGCACCAATGACACTGTATTCGTGCTGGCCAACGGCGGGTCCGGCGCCGGTGATCTCTCAGGGCCGGGGCCTGCGGATTTCAGCCGTGGACTCCGCCGGGTCATGAGGGAACTCGCCCTGATGATAGTGAAGGACGGAGAAGGAGCGACCCGGGTCATCCTTGTCCGGGTTCAGGGGGCTGAGACCGTGGAGGAAGCCTCGGCGGTCGCCAGGACCGTGGCCAACTCCAATCTGGTCAAGACCGCCGTTTTCGGCAGGGACCCCAATTGGGGTCGAATCATGGCGGCAGTGGGGCGTTCAGGCGTTTCCGTGGAAGAGGAACGCTTGGATATCAGCATAAATGAGATTCCCGTGGTAAGAAACGGCCTGGGCCTCGGTCCCGAGGCTGAAGAGCATGCAGCACGGATCATGGTAAGCGAGGAGACTATCCACATCACCATCAACCTTAACCAGGGGGAATACGAGGACACCATTGCCACCTGCGATTTGACCCACGATTATGTCGCCATAAACGCGGACTACAGGACTTGAGGAACTCCCTTTGCCTGTTTGAGTCTTGAAGGGATATCCCATGCAAAAAAAAGAGGCCCCCGGCCATGCCGGGGGCCTCTCTGCCTTAGCATTTCAATGGTACCGGCCTAACGACCTATCCACCCGTTTACCTGTTCCCGGTTTTCACGGATGAATCGCTTTGCGTTTTCGTAACGGTCAGCTCCCGGCTCGGAATTCCAGGCCATGACCATTTGGAGCTGGTTGGCGTCTTTCCACGCGAAGTTGTTGAGAAAATTATAGACCTCGGGCATATCTTTCTTAAGACCCTTACGCACGATGGTGTCTATATGTTCCTCGTCTCCCAGAATTCCCTTGGGGTCTTCCAGGTACTTGAGGTCCCACTTGCCGAACATCCAGTGAGGAGACCATGCGGTGACGATTATCCAGTCCTTGTTCTTTATGGCGTTGGCCAGGGCGGCCGTCATCATGGCGTCGCTTCCCTCCATGAGTTCCATGCGGCCCATGTTGTATTCTTCCACCGCTTTTTCCGACAACCGCATCAGACCCGCTCCCGGATCGATTCCGGTGATCCGTCCACCGAACTTGTCGGCATGGTCATTGATTTCAGTCATGGAGTCGATTGTGACATAGGCCGGAACCGCCCAGCCCAGGCGGGCGCCATGGGCAATGGGGCCCAGGTTCTCCACATTGTCCTTGACCTTTGCGTAATAGTCGGCATGGGTCACCGGCAGCCAGGCCGTGACCATTCCGTCCACATTGCCGGTTCCCACGGCCTGCCACATGGCTGCTGCGGCCACCGGAAGGATCTCAACGTCATACCCCATTTCCTCCTGAAGCACGGCCTGGACCACCATGGTGCTGGAAGCGGCGCAGTCCCACTCCACATAGGCGATCCTCACGCTCTTGTCCTGGGCGAATGCCGAACCCGAGGCCAGAACCAATGCGGCCGCCACGGCTAAACATGTCTTGGTAAGTCTTCCCTTCATTTGCTACCTCCTTCTTGAGTTTCAGGTTGAAAATACCGGAACGATTACCTCCGGACTTCCCGGGAAGTCCATGTAAGGGCTTACGCCCCTTTTCGGAATCAAGACCCGGTGCCGTGCCGGCGGCCCGGCACACCCGTTTACATGAAAACCGCCGGCGCAAAGGTCTTGAAACTCTTGCATGACCGTCATTGCTTGTCCCCTGAGGCCACTCTCTGAAGAACCCGGTCGAGAATAATGGCCACTATGACAATGGCGATTCCGGCCTCAAAGCCGCTGCCCATCTGCAGCCTCTGGATGGCTCTCCACACTTCGCCGCCCAGGCCCCGGGCTCCGATCATGGCGGCGATGACCACCATGGAGAGCGCAAGCATGACCGTCTGGTTAATGCCGGCCATGATGGTCGGTTTGGCCAGGGGAAGCTGCAGTTTTATGAGTTTCTGCCACCGGTTTGAACCGAAGGCGTCGGCACATTCGATCAGTTCTTTCGGGACCTGGCGAATGCCCAGGCAGGTCAACCGGATTGCCGGCGGCATGGAGAATATGACTGTAGCGAAAATGGCCGCCACTTTGCCAAGCCCGAAAAAAGGAATGGCCGGAATGAGATACACGAAGGCCGGCATGGTCTGCATCACGTCCAGGATGGGCGACACGATCCTGTAGATTACCTGACTGAGGGCCGCCAGGATTCCTAAAGGGATGGCAAGCGTGATGGCGGTGAGGGTGGCCAGGATCACAAGCGCAAATGTGCTGATGGTGGCCGGCCACAGACCCATGTTCCATATTAGTGTGAGTCCGGCGAGGGTCAAAACAACAATTCCCCGTTTCCTGGTCATCCACCAGACCAGCCCGGATGCGAGCAGGATGAAAAGCCAGGGGGGAAAAAACATCATGGTCTTTTCAAGTATTCCTATGAAGGTTTCCATGATCCCGGTAAAGGCGATGGTGACAAAGGCGAATTTGTCCACCAAAAAATCCAGAAACCGTTCAATGTTGGCTCCAATGGGTATCTTAGGAATCTGCATCGTTTTTTCCTCGTTCAGCCAGTGCGGCCAGGAGTGCGCCTCTGATAATAACACCCTTGAGCCTGCCTTCTTGGTTGACCACGGGCAATGGATAGGGAAGCCCCGACATGAGGGGAATGAGGTCCGCCGCCGGGGTGTCGGGAGATACGGAAGTGAAGTCTTTTTTAATGCAGGGCTCCAGGTGGGTTTCCCCTCGCTTCACCGCCTCGGAGGCGTCGTCGGCGCCCAACAGCCCTATCACTTCATGGTGCCGGTTCAGCACGAAAAGCTGTGACAGCCGTTCCTTCTGCATGGTTCTAAGAGCGGTTTTGGGGCCGTGGGAATCGATATAAGCCACGGCCTTCACCTTGACCATGACGCTTTCAGCGGTTAAAACCTTTGTAATGTCGACGTTTTCCACGAACCGGGCCACATATTCGTTCGCCGGGTTTGTTAGAATCTGTTCAGCCGTGCCTATCTGGACAATGGCGCCGTCCTTCATGAGGACGATTCTGTCCCCTATCTTGAGCGCCTCGTCGAGGTCGTGGCTCACAAAGAGAATGGACTTTTGCACACTTTCCTGTAATGCGATGAGTTCGTCCTGCATATCGCTTCGAATGAGAGGGTCCAAGGCGCTGAACGCCTCGTCCATGAGCAGGATGTCAGGATCCATGGCCAAGGCCCGGGCCAGTCCCACCCGCTGCTGCATGCCTCCGGATAGGTTGTCCGGCCGGTAATCCTCCCATCCCTTCAGACCCACCTGTTCAATCACCCTAAGAGCGGCTTCCCTTCGTGTGTGAGCATCCACTCCTCTGATTTCCAGGCCGTATTCAACGTTCTGGCAGACGGTCCTATGGGGGAGGAGGGCGAAGTTTTGAAACACCATGGCCAGCTTTGTTGAGCGGAGTTCTCTCAAGTCCTTTTCGTTCAGCCCTGTCACGTCCACATCATCGATATAGACTTTTCCCGCTGTGGGATCGATGAGTCTGTTGACGCAACGGATGAGCGTGGACTTGCCGCTTCCAGAAAGCCCCATGACCACGACTATCTCTCCCTCGGCCAGATCAAAGGTGGCATTGTTTACGCCGACTCCGCAGGCGGTCTCTTCGAGAATCTCATCCTTGGAGAACCCCTTGGTGAGCATATCCATCGCTTCTTTGGTTCGGGAACCGAAGATCTTTGTCAGGTTTTCAATGCGTATTTTAGTAGCCATATGATACAAGTGAACCTTTGCATAAAAATGCCGCCGGTACGGCCTGCTTGCCGATTAACAGAGTTGGAAACGACGGGCGGATATTGAAGAATCCCAGGATTAATTATGTAGATACATTCTATTATCAGTTTATATCCACTTTGTCAAACCGGGACGCTCAATTTTTCGGGAAGTGCATGACAACACATTGAAAAGATAGAGGATATAATTTGAGGAGGGTTCCTGAATAAAGGGTGATCGGGTCTATGAAAAGCGGTTTGCCTTATAATCAAGACTAGGCGGCCCTCGCCCCTCTCG
>CAYPSZ010000314.1:0-11980 GCA_964413125.1 uncultured Desulfobacterales bacterium | reverse complement strand
ACTCCTGTTTTGGCTGTTAGCTGTGAGCTGTTAGCTATTAGCTGTTAGCTGTTGGCTGTTAGCTTTTGAATGAACTTGTTCAGCATCTTTTTTATTTCGTTTACCTGTTGTTCGAGTTCTTTATAAGTCTCATAATTAAAATATTTTAGCTCGTACGCTAGAAGTAGCTGATATTCCACCTCGCTTACAGACCCCCCGGCAATGCTCATGAACCTGGCGAGTTCTCGCTCACTACCTCTTCCGCAACCCTCCGCGATGTTGGTTGGTACGGACGCCGCAGCTCTTCTCAACTGAGCCGTGAGCCCGAATTGCTCATCAACTGGAAAGCCTTTGGTGAGCCTGTACAGCTCTAATGTAAGATTATGCGCTTTCTCCCATACCTTGAGGTCCCTAAAATCCCTCATCCCATCGTTCTGTGCGCTAAAGGCTAACAGCAAACAGCAAACAGCTAACAGCTAATAGCTAACAGCTAATAGCTAATAGCTAAAAAAACTACCCCTGACGCTGCTTATGACGTGCATTCTCACAAATAACCCTTATAGTCCCTTTTCTTCGGACTATTTTACACTTTTTACATATTTTCTTGACAGAAGTCCTGACTTTCATGTTCCCGTTCTCCTGGATAATCGGGGCCGAATCCCATATATTTTCACTTTCGATAATGACGCCGGTTGCGAGCCGGATTCTTCCAGCTACTTCTTGGCCAGTCCTCGATAGACTATTCGGCCCCTTGAAAGATCATAGGGTGAGAGTTCCACCTGAACTTTGTCTCCCGGGAGGATCTTTATATAATGCATTCGCATCTTCCCGGAGATGTGCGCCAGTACCCTGTGACCGTTCTCGAGTTCCACCTTGAACATGGCATTGGGAAGTGTCTCGATAACAGTACCCTGTGCTGAAATTGCTTCTTCTTTTCCCATATTCTCACTCTAGGAGTGTTCGTCAAACCCCATCGGCCGACGGCTCATCAGCGATGCTTCCCCAACCCCTTCTTCATGAATCCCTCGTAATGCCGGGTGAGCATGTGGGACTCTATCTGATTGGCGGTGTCCATAGCCACGCCCACCACAATAAGCAGGGCCGTACCGCCGAAATAAAAAGGCACATTCGCCTTGAATATCAGGACCTCCGGAAGAACACACACAGCCGACACATAAATCGCCCCGCTGAAAGTGAGCCTGGTCAGGACCCTGTCGATATACTCCGCCGTGTTCTTACCGGGCCGAATACCGGGAATGAAGCCTCCATATTTCTTCATATTGTCGGCCACATCCACGGGGTTGAAATTCACGGCGGTGTAAAAATAACAAAAGAAAATAATAAAAGCCACAAAAATTAATGTATAAACGATATGTCCCGGGGAAAGAAACGTCACTATATTCTGAAGCCAGGGAAAATCCTGGACGTTCATGAAGTTTGCTATTGTGGCCGGAAACATAATAATGGATGACGCGAAAATGGGCGGAATCACGCCGGCAGTGTTCACCTTAAGCGGAAGATGGGTGCTCTGACCGCCGTACATGCGGCGGCCCACCACGCGCTTGGCATACTGAACAGGGATCCTCCTCTGCCCTCGTTCCACAAAGACGATGAACCCTACCACGAAGACCATCAAGGCCACCAGGATGACCATGAAAAACGGAGCCAGCTCCCCGGTTCCCATTAGGCGGAAAGTGTTACCCACAGCCGCCGGAAAGCCGGCGATAATGCCCGAAAAGATAATCAGGGAAATACCGTTCCCTATTCCTCTTTCCGTGATCTGCTCACCAAGCCACATGAGAAATGACGTACCAGCGGTCAAGGTTACAACGGTCATCATGCGGAATCCCCATCCCGCCATGGGGACCACCATGGCTCCGCCCGGACTGGTCATCCTCTCGAGGCCCACGGCGATTCCGAACCCCTGAATAACGCTAAGAATAACCGTTCCATAGCGCGTATACTGGGTGATCTTTTTTCTTCCCTGCTCCCCCTCCTTCTTGAGCTTCTCCAGATGGGGAACCACAACCGTCATGAGTTGCAGAATGATCGACGCGCTGATGTACGGCATTATGCCCAGGGCCATCACCGACATCTGGCTCAAGGCCCCTCCCGAGAACATGTCAAACAGCCCGAACAAAGTCCCCTGGGTGGCCCCGAAAAAGGCGGCCAGAGCTGTTCCATCGATCCCGGGGGTCGGGATGTGGCAACCGACACGATAAACCGCAAGCATCAGAAGGGTGAATATAATCCTTTTCCTGAGCTCCGGAATCTTGGAGATATTCTGAAAACCGCCGATCACTTAAGTTGACTCCTCTCTGCCGCAGTTACTCCTGAACAAGGGCCCTTCACACTATTGAGCGTCATCTCAGATGAGGTCCACCGACCCTCCCGAGGCCTCTATCTTGTTGCGGGCCGACCTGCTTACCCGGTGCACCTTCACGTTAACCGGCCGAGAGATTTCACCCTGTCCCAGGAGTTTCACGAGATCGTTCTTTCCAATGAGTCCCGCTTCCAGCAGCTCATCAAATCCGATACTGGGTTCGGTCACAAACCTGGCCAGGTCCTTGATGTTCACCGCCTTATATTCGATGCGAAAGAGGTTCTTGAATCCCCGCTTGGGCAGACGCCTCTGAAGGGGCATCTGTCCACCCTCGAAACCAGGTTTTACACCGCTGCCCGAGCGTGATTTCTGGCCCTTCTGGCCTCGACAGGCCGTCTTCCCATGGCCCGAGCCCGGTCCCCGGGCGATCCGCTTTTTCGCCTTCCTGGACCCCCCCGCCGGGGATAAATCGTGAATCCTCATGCCTCTCTCCTTTTCCATTACTGCTCCACCCTGACCAGGAAACAGACTTTATCGATCATCCCTCGAACAGCCGGCGTGTTATTCAACTCAACCGTCTTGTGCATCTTGGTCAATCCCAGCCCGGCGAGGGTCTGCCGGATCCTCTTGGTTTTACCGATTTGGCTCCTCACCAGGGTAACTCTTATCTTATCGCTCATGGCTGAACTCTTCTCTGCCGTCTCATTGGGAGTTAGTGCATTTTACTATTTCAAATCCTCTAACGCTTTTCCACGCCTCCGGGCGATATCCTCCGGGTTCTGAAGCGACATGAGTCCGTCCAGGGTGGCCTTGACCAGGTTATGGGGGTTATGTGATCCCAGGCATTTGGTGAGTATGTCTTGGGCTCCTGCAGCCTCCAGCACGGCACGCACCGCACCTCCGGCAATAACGCCCGTACCGGGCCCTGCCGGCTTGAGAAGCACACGGCCCGCACCCGACCGCCCGATTACCTCGTGTGGGATCGTTCCGTTGAGAATGGGCACCTGTGTCATGTTCTTCTTGGCCCGTTCAACACCCTTGCGTATGGCCTCGGGGACTTCGTTGGCCTTGCCGTGACCGCTTCCCACCAGGCCGTTTCCGTCACCCACAATCACGATTGCACCGAAGCTGAACCTCCGGCCGCCCTTTACGACTTTGGCAACCCGGTTTATGTGAACGACCTTCTCAATAAACTGGTTTTCATCATCTTGCCTGTACAATGCAGCTCTCCCTCAGCAAATCGATGTAAGGATCCTAGAATTCCAGGCCGTGTTCGCGCGCGGACTCAGCCAGGGTCTTCACCCGGCCGTGGTACAAGAAACCATTCCGGTCGAATATAACCTGTTTAATCCCTTTCTCAAGCGCTTTCCTGGCGATATTCTCGCCTACGAGAGCGGCTCCTTTACAATTCCCGCACCTATCCTCCAGTTGGGTTCTAAGATCCTTGTTCATTGAGGACATGGTCATCAGGGTACTGCCCGAATCGTCGTCAATGAGCTGGGCATAGATATGCCTGGAACTCCTGAAAACGGACAGTCTAGGCCTCTCCTTGGTACCGCGGACCTTTTTTCTAACCCGCATTTTTCGTCTTATCCTGGCTTCTTTTCTACCTTTGGATCCCATGGTCTCGATCCTTCTATTTGGCGGACTTGCCGGCCTTTCTTCTAATGACTTCGCCCGCGTAGCGTACACCTTTTCCCTTGTAAGGCTCGGGCTTTCGAAGCCCCCGCATCTTAGCGGCCGTCTGCCCGAGGAGTTCCTTGTCGATGCTGTTAAGGATGACCTTTTGCTTTTCTTCGCGGGCCTCTATCCCCTGGGGCAGCTCAAAGTTGATGGGATGGGAATACCCCAAATGGAAAACAACGGTATTGCCGGAAACCTCGGCCCTGTATCCCACGCCCACGATCTCAAGTACCCTTTCAAAACCCCGGCTGACCCCGGTCACCATGTTGGCAATGAGGGCCCTGAAGAGCCCGTGCAGGGCCCTGGAGTTCTTCATGCCCTCATCCACATCAACCCACAGACTGCCGTCGTCCGTACGAACTCCCACTCCCGCATCCAGGGTTCTCTGCAACTGTCCCCTGGAACCCTTTACTGTCAGGAGGTTGTCCTCAAGGTTTATGCTCACGTCCTTGGGTATGGGAATAGGCTGTTTGCCTATGCGTGACATCTTTATCCTCCAGTCCTAAAACGATCTCCCGCCGCGCTCCGCCAGGTTAACCGGGCTTGCGTCCTCCCTGCCTACCAAACGCTGCAGAGGACCTCGCCTCCGATATTCCGCCTTCTGGCCTCTCTGTCGCTCATGAGGCCCTTGGATGTGGAAACGATGTTGATCCCATAGCCGTTGAGCACCTCCGGGATACTGTCGGTGCGGGCGTAAATCCTGCAGCCTGGCTTGCTCACCCTTTTGAGACCCGTTATCACCGGACGGCCTTTTTCATCGTACTTGAGCCCGAGCCTCAGGTTCTTCATGGGTTCCCCTTGCAGGACCTTGTAGTTGCGGATCATGCCCTCATCCTTGAGCACCTTGGCTATGTTCACTTTCACTTTGGAAGCCGGTATGTCCACCGTTTCGAAGGAGGCCGTGACGGCGTTTCGAATTCGGGTCAACATGTCGGCAATCGGATCGGTCATTGTCATTTGGCCAACTCCTTCATACGGCTGTTACCGCCCCGGGGCCACTACCAACTGGACTTCATGACGCCCGGGATCTCTCCTCTGAGGCCCATGCTGCGAAAACAAATACGGCATATACCGAATTTTCTAAGAAAAGCCCGCGATCTGCCGCATATGGGACAACGGTTGTAGTTGCGGGTGGAAAACTTCTGCTTCCTATTCGCCTTGGCAATGAGGGACTTGCGTGCCACATTCTCCTCCGACTCAGCTTCTGAAAGGCATTCCCAGGTGTTTAAGTAGAAAGTGTCCTTCTTCATCTCTAGAGGCCGTAGTAACGATTGATATATTGAGCCCCTTGATCTTATCCGTCTTGTCGTAATCCACCTCGGGAAAGATGATGTGCTCCTTTATTCCTAAGGAGCAGTTGGCCCTCCCGTCGAAGATGTTGTTGGAGAGCCCCTGAAAGTCTCTGACACGAGGGAGAGCAACATTGAAGAGCTTGTCCAGAAAAACGTACATCCTTGTATGACGAAGTGTCACCATACATCCAATGGGCATGCCTTCCCGCAGCTTAAAACTTGCAATGGATCTCCTGGCCTTTGTAACCACGGCCTTTTGTCCGGCAATAAGGCTCAGCTCCTCCACTCCCTTGTCGAGCACCTTGATGTTGAAAATGGCCTCGCCCAGGCCCATGTTCAGCACAACCTTCTCGATTCGGGGAACAGCCATTATGCTCTTGTAGCCGAACTCCGACATCATGGCCGGAAGAACTTCATTCAGATATTTATCTCTTAACCGGGACAATCCAACCTCCTCACGCCGGACGGGTTCAGCCTCGCCCTGGAGCCGTCCTCCAGCCTTATGCGTCGATCAGGTCACCGCATTTCTTGCAAACGCGGGCCTTGGACCCGTCCTCGAGCGTCCGTTTTCCTATCCTTGAAGGTTCCGCACACTTTGTGCATACGAGCATCACGTTGGAAAGGTCCACCGGGGCTTCCTTCTCAATGATTCCGCCCTGCGCCTTGGTTCCTCCCGGCTTGGTATGCCTCTTCACGGTGTTTACCTTCTCGATGACCACACGGCCGCGCTGGGAATCCACCTTGAGTACCGTGCCGATTTTTCCTTTTTCCTTGCCGGCCCGGACAATAACCTTATCGTTTTTCTTTATCAGGGGCTGTTTCTTATTCACCTTCAACGCTCCCTTTCCACTTTGAATGCTATAAGACCTCAGGAGCAAGCGAGATGATCTTCATGAACTTCTTTGCCCGCAGTTCCCTGGCCACGGGGCCGAAAATACGCGTCCCTATGGGCTCGTTGTGCTGATTGATCAGGACCGCCGAGTTGTCGTCGAATTTGATGTATGAGCCGTCCGGCCTGCGGATCTCTTTGTTCGTCCTAACGATCACGGCCCGCATCACATCGCCCTTCTTCACCTTGGAGTTGGGGATCGCTTCCTTCACAGACACGACTATTACATCGCCTATACCGGCGTACCGTCGCTTTGAGCCCCCCAACACCTTTATACACAGGAGGGACTTGGCCCCGGAGTTGTCCGCCACATTCAGCCTGCTTTCCGTCTGTATCATGTCGCCTGCTCCGAATTCCGGCTCTCTTCCGTCCGGACCTGGTACATCTCGCTGCGCTCAAGAATCTCGAGGACCTGCCACCGTTTCCGCTTGCTGATGGGCCTGGATTCGATGATTCGAACCTTGTCCCCCGCAAGGCACCGATTCTGAGGATCGTGGGCCATATATTTTTTTCGGCTCCGGATGTATTTCTTGTAGGTCGGGTGTTTTGTCAAACGATTGACCAGGACCACCGCGGTCTTGTCCATTGCCGTGCCCACCACAAATCCGGTAAGTTGTTTTTTTACCCCGCGACCTGAAGTCATGTTATTTCCTTCCATCTTGCAAACCGGTGCTGTCCAGCTCACTGAGGACCGTCTTGACCCTGGCCAGGTCTTTTTTCGTCTTTCCCAGCATGGCAGTGTTGCCGAGTTGCCCGGCGGCTTTCTGAAACCTCAGGTTAAACAACTCCCTGTGCAGCTCCTGTTCCTTTTCTCTCAATTCACCGGCGCTCAAATCGCGCATTTCCTTAGCCTTCAGCATTATGGCCTCCTGGACAAAAACTTTGTGGAAAAAGGCAGTTTATGACCGGCCAGCCTGAAGGCCTCGGCGGCTGTATTCTCTCCCACCCCTTCTATCTCGTAGAGGACCTTTCCGGGCTTGACAACGGCAACCCAGGCTTCCGGAGCGCCCTTGCCCTTACCCATCCTTGTCTCGGCGGGTTTCTTGCTGATGGGCTTGTCCGGGAAGACCCGTATCCAGATCTTCCCGCCCCTCTTCACATGCCTTGTGATGGCCACACGGGCCGCCTCGATCTGCCTGGCCGTCATGTGCCCGCATTCCGTGGCCTGCAGGCCGAAATCTCCAAATTCAAGAGAATTTCCCCGGTTGGCCATACCCTTGGTTCGCCCCTTTTGCTGCTTTCGATACTTGACCTTCTTCGGACTCAGCATACCGTCTCACCTAGCCCCGTTTTTCGGGAAGGATCTCCCCGTTAAAAATCGTCACCTTTACGCCGATGACTCCATACGTGGTAAACGCCTCAGCAAATCCATAGTCGATATCCGCTCGAATTGTGTGCAGGGGGACCCGCCCTTTTCGGTACCACTCCCGCCGGGCCATCTCAGCGCCTCCCAGGCGTCCGGCACAGGCGATCTTGATTCCCTGAGCCCCGAACCTTAAAGCCGACCCCACAGCCTTCTTCATGGCACGGCGGAAAGCGATCCTTCTCACGAGCTGAAGGGCCACATTCTCAGCCACAAGCTGGGCGTTCACTTCAGGCTTCCGCACTTCCTGGATGTCTATGAGGACGTCCCGCTTTATCCTCTTTTCCAGGGCTTTCTTGAGATTTTCGATCTCCGAACCCTTCTTGCCGATAACCAGTCCGGGCCTCGCCGTGTGGATACGGATCCTGACCCGTTTAGCCGCCCTCTCAATCTCGATTCGGCTTACGCCGGCCTGGAAAAGGCGCTTTTTAAGGTACTTCCTTATATCATGATCCTCATAAACAAAGGCGGCGTAATCCTTGCCCGAATACCACCTGGAATCCCAAGCTCGATTTATGCCAAGACGGAAACCGATTGGATGAACTTTCTGGCCCAAACCTCAACCTCCCTCGTTTTCGATGTCCCTTGCCCGCAGGAGGCATATCCCCTTGCAGTGCCGAGACCTGCTGATAAGGCCTAATCCCCGGAAAGAACTACGGTCAAATGGCTCGTTCTCTTTCTAATCCTGGTGGCCCTTCCCTGGGCCCGCGGGCGGAAACGCTTGAGCACGGGTCCCTCATCCGCGTAAATGCGTTTGATGTAGAGACTGTCAACATCAAGGCTGGTGTTCTCCTCGGCGTTCGCCACCGCGGACCGGAGCACCTTTTTCAACAGGAAAGCCCCCTTCCGGGGTGCGAATGCTAGGACGTTCATTGCCTCTTCAACCCGTTTACCTCTGACCTGATCCATCACCAGACGGGCTTTCCTGGGCGATATTCTGACGAATTTTGCTACTGCCTTGACTTCCATATCGGTTCCATCCTGATAGGTGCCGTTTGTCCCTGCGTGTGGCCGCCACCCCTGCGCATCCGTAAAGGCCTTTTCGGCGGTTATTTCCTTCCGCCCTTGAGCCTGCTCTTCTTATCGCCCGCGTGCCCGAAAAAAGTCCTGGTGGGCGAAAACTCCCCGAGTTTATGTCCCACCATGTCTTCGGAAACAAAGACCGGAATAAATTTTTTCCCGTTGTGGACGGCGAAAGTAAGGCCCACGAACTCGGGCAGAATAGTCGATCTCCTCGACCACGTCTTGATGATCTTTCGGCTTCTGATCTCCCGGGCGTTCAGCGCTTTTTTCAGGAGATGGTCATCTACAAAAGGGCCTTTTTTCAATGAACGGGGCAAAGCCTGTCCTCCATTTCACCGGCTCGGATAGTTTTCCGAGAGTGTTATCTTTTCCTTCGCTTTACGATCATGCTGTCGCTCGGTTTTCTGCCACGGGTCTTGTACCCCTTGGTGGGCACACCCCAGGGAGTGACAGGATGTCGCCCACCGGAGGACTTTCCTTCCCCTCCACCATGAGGATGATCCACGGGGTTCATGACCACGCCTCTCACTCTGGGTCGCCGGCCTTTCCAGCGGTTGCGCCCGGCCTTGCCGATGCTTGCATTTTCGTGTTCCAGGTTCCCCACCTGGCCCACGGTCGCCTTGCATCCAAGGGCCACCATGCGCACTTCCCCGGAAGGCATTCGGAGCTGAGCGTATTTTCCTTCCTTGGCCATCAACTGGGCGTAGCCGCCCGCGCTGCGGACAACCTTGCCGCCCTGCCCGGGATTAAGCTCTATGTTGTGTACCTGTGTCCCAAGCGGTATCTTTGCCAAGGGTGCGGAGTTTCCCGCTTTGATCTCGATGGATTCGCCTGATAAAACCTCGTCTCCAACCTGAAGGCCGACCGGGGCAAGGATGTAACGTTTCTCACCGTCCACGTAATGCAGAAGAGCGATATTGGCCGACCGGTTCGGATCGTATTCAATGGAGGCCACACGTGCCGGAATACCGTCCTTGTTTCTCTTGAAATCTATGACACGGTAAAGCCTTGAATGACCTCCGCCGCGATGCCGCGACGTCATCCTACCCAGATTGTTTCTGCCGCCGGTCTTTCGAATAGACTCCACAAGGCTTCGCTCAGGCCGCTTCCGGGTGACTTCCTTGAAAGTGGGGCTGCTGTAGAATCTTCTTCCCGGTGATGTTGGTTTGTGACTCTTAAGTGCCATTTGAAACTCCGGGTTTGCTCTCTTTGAGTCTTACTTTATACGCTGTAGAATCAGACACCTTCAAAAAACTCGACGCTTTCACCAGGTGCAAGGGTGACAACGGCCTTTTTCCAGTCCGCTCGTTTTCCAAGGTTTCTACCCATTCTCCGCTTCTTTCCTCTGATGTTGGCGGTCTGCACTGAAACAACCTTGGCCTTAAGAAGGGCCTCCACAGCCCCGCGGATCTCTATCTTGTTGGCTCTACGGTCGACCTTGAATGCCATCTGGTTGGCTGATACCTTCTGCCGGCTGCTCTTTTCCGTAATATGAGGCTCTCGGATGACTTCATGGATGTTCATCGTTGCACCAACGCCTCCTGAATTATTTCCACTGCGGGCTCAACCAGAAAAAGGTGCTCGTGATTCAGCACGTCGTAAACATTGAGGCCTTCTGAACGGAGCACCTTCATCCGCGGCACATTCCTGGCTGATTTCTCGAGAACTCCGTTCGCTCCCACGGTCACGATCAGGGCCTTATGGGCGTCAAAGGCCTTCATGACATTGACAAACTCTTTGGTCTTTATTTCCGGAAGCTCGAATTTATCCAGGACCACAAGCTTTTCCTTCTGAAATTTGTCGCTCAGGGCCATTCTGAGGGCGGCTTTCCTCACCTTCTTGGACACCTTTCGATCGTACTTGCGCGGAGTCGGCCCGAAAGCAACACCGCCGCCGCGCCTCGTGGGGGAAGCAGTGGAACCCACCCTGGCACGGCCGGTGCCCTTTTGTCTGTAAAGCTTTGATTTCGAGGCATTCACTTCGGAGCGCCCTTTGACTGCGGCGGTTCCGCTCCGACGCTTAAGAAGCTGGCTCACCACCACTTGATGAAGCACGTGAGGCTTTACAGTCACATTGAAGACATCCTCTTCCAGTTCCACCTGAGAAGTCTTCTCTCTCTCCATATTATATACGTCAATCATCGCCATATCAGTCACACGTTCGCTCTATTGCGGTTTGCAGTCCGGTTTCACAAAAACCCAAGACCAACGTTCGTCAACACAATCATTTGTTGAGGGGCGCCGGTTTGCTGATTTCAACGATGCCGTTCCTGCTTCCCGGAACAGCGCCCCTAATGGCGATCACCCCCAGATCAGGACGCACATCCACCACCTTGAGGTTATTCACGGTCGTCTGCTTATTGCCCATCCTACCCGGCATCTTCTTTCCCTTGAAAACATGGCTGGGCGTGGCGCTCGCTCCTATGGAACCGGGTACCCTATGTGAACGGGACCCGTGGGTGGCCCTGCCGCCTCCAAAACCCCACCGCTTCATCACACCGGCGAATCCGCTGCCTTTGCTCTTTGCGGAGACACGAACCGTATCGCCGATGGAAAACACCTCGGTCCCGATCTCCTGGCCCACCTCAAAGGGCCCCGAGTCCTGGACACGGATCTCCCGGAGGTACTTGAAGCAACCTTTACCGGCTTTATTGAAGTGACCGAGAAGCGGCTTGTTGGCGCGGCTGTCCTTCCGGGGTTCGAAGCCTACCTGGATTGCTTCGTATCCGTCCTTCTCAGCCGTCTTCTTCTGAATAACCACACAAGGGCCTGCCTTGACGATAGTTACCGGGGTACTTTCACCTTCTCCAACAAAATACCGCGTCATTCCCTTTTTTATTCCATAGAGTGTGCTCAGCATAACCGTCCGGTCCTTCTCAGTCGCCCCTACAGTTTGATCTCCACGTCCACTCCCGCGGCAAGATCCAGCTTCATTAGCGCGTCCACGGTCTGTTGCGTGGGGTCCAGAATATCCAAGAGCCGCTTATGGGTCCTGATCTCGAACTGTTCCCTTGATTTCTTATCCACATGGGGGGATCGCAGCACGCAGTACTTGTTGATTATGGTTGGAAGAGGAATAGGTCCGGCCACCTTTGCTCCGGTCTCTCTTGCCGTCTGCACGATCTCCAGGGCGGACTGGTCCAGCAGCTTGTGATCATAAGCCTTGAGCCGAATTCGGATCTTCTGATTGGTGATCATGTTGTTAATCATGCCCTTCCTTTTCCTCTATCCCATGGATCAGCCGCAATGGGTGGGTATTACTCGATGATTTCGGAGATGACGCCGGCTCCCACGGTGCGGCCGCCTTCCCGTATGGCGAAACGGAGCTCCTTCTCCATCGCTATGGGCGTTATCAGAGAACCTTCAATCGTCACATTGTCACCGGGCATCACCATCTCGACCCCCTCGGGAAGCTGAACCACACCGGTC
>CAYPSZ010000313.1:0-4104 GCA_964413125.1 uncultured Desulfobacterales bacterium | reverse complement strand
TTGAATCCACCCCTTGGATTCGAGGAGCAACAGCAAGCTACGGCACACCATATCTTTGAGGGCGCCATTGGCTTGTCGCCAATTCCATGCCCTGCAAAGCTCCTGAGAGATAAACCGCCTGCTCCCGCAGGGATTGGCGGAAATGATCCGCCGGATAACGGCGATATCCGATTGGACGATAACCCGACCGCGGTATGTGATAATGGCTTCCATGATGTTTGGCAATGTACATCATCATGGATTGGAACGTAGGTGGGAAACCGAACTTTTTTCAAAAAAGTACACGGCTGAAAGTTGCTTCTAAACCGGGCTGCCCCTATTTATTGAGCTGATACCTTTTATTCTTCGTTTATCTCGTCCATCCTGGGATCCTGTTCAACAACGGTTTTTCGCTTGTACCGTGCGCCTTGCGCCGTGCACCCGCTACATTTGCCTGAACAGGTGCATGTAGCGGTTGCTGACCGCCAGGGTTTCGCTGCGGTCCTTGAGCTTCACGACCCCTTTGCCTGTAAGGGACCGGCTCACTCGGGCGATGGAGCGGACCTGGACAATGGTTCCCCTGTGGAGCTGCCAGAATTTCTCGGGGTCAAGCGCTTCGCCAAGCTCCTTGATCGACTTGCGAATCAGGGACTCCCCCTCCCCGGTGATAACCACCGTGTACTTGTCCTCGGCCTTGAAGTAGATCACCTCGTCCACCGGCACGAGGCGCACGCCGTCGCCGTGTTGCACACGCACATATTGCAGGTAGGGGGATCGCTTCCCATCCGACAGATGCGCCATGAGGCGGCGTATGATGTCGGCAGGCATTCCGGGCTCCGACACCAGATCTTCCTTGAAGCGCTTCACCGTTTTTGCGAGCCTTTCCCGGGTCACAGGCTTTAAAAGGTAATCCATCGCCTCCTTTTCAAAAGCATCTACGGCATACTCGTCAAAGGCTGTCACGAAGACGATCCGGCAGGACTCTGCGATCCTCTCGGCAATCTCCATGCCCGTCATGCCCGGCATCCGGATATCCAGGAAGGCAATGTGGGGCCGATGACGTTCGATGAGTTCCAGTGCCTCCTTGCCGTTCCCGGCTTCACCGCAGATGACGAGCGCAGGCCAGACCTCAGCGAGCTTCGCTCTCAGGAAAGCCCTCAAAGGGGCTTCGTCATCAGCAATGACGGCTTTCAGTTCACTCACGGGGGATCTCCATGGTTACCCGAAGCCTGGACGGGTGATTGTCTTCGAGGATCAGCTTTCCTTTATCTCCATACAGGGCTTCCAGCCTTTCCTTTACATTGGCGAGCCCCACCCCTGCAACCCCATTCTCCATGAGGCCGGTGCCCGTGTCAGAAACCCTGAGGCTCAGCACTCCGGCCCGGTCTTCGGCCGCGATGCAGATCTCCCCGCCCTCGATCCGAGGCTCCAGCCCGTGCTTTAGAGCGTTTTCCACGAGTGGCTGAACCAGCATAGGGGGAAAGGGCGCTTCTTTGAGCTTCTCCGGGATCTCGATGGTGTAACGCACTCGTTCCCCCATTCTGACCTTATAGATGTCCAGGTAAGCCCGAATCAGATCCAGTTCCTGTCCCAACGTCGTGGTCCGGTCCCTCGTTCTGGAAAGGGAGGAGCGGAGATAGCGGGCAAGGTCCTCTAGCATGGCCCTGCCCGTGACCAGGTCGGATTCGAGAAGGCTCAAGATGTTCGAGAGGGTATTGAAGAGAAAGTGAGGCTCGATCTGGGCCTGAAGCAGCTTCAAACGGCTTTCCAGGGTCTTTTTTTCCAGGGTAAGTCGCTTGATCTGCTCCTCCTGGAGCTGCGCTTCGGTTTGAGAAATCCTTTCCCTTGAAAAAAAGAAATAGGTGATCATGGTTCCGAAAAGGATGCCAACAAAAAGCATCTGAACAAAAAGGGCCGGCCTGCCCCGGAGAATTTCGGAGATGGGCATGCCTGCGATCAAAGCCCCCGAAAAGGCCCCTGCCGTGGCCCCCACGGGCATGGCGACCAGAAGCATGGTCAAATGACCGGCAATGGAAGGGCCTCGCACAAAGGAATGCCCTGCAAGGATGGCTGAACATATGCACAGACCAATGGACTGAGAAAAGACAAAGTTGACGCCCAACCCCTTTCCAAACCCCAGGCAGGTCAGGAAGAGGGCGATCACGGCATTGAAGACCGCGGTGAGCGCCAGGGTCGTGAGCATCCTTTTTTTGTCCAATCGCAATTCCATAGCATCTTCTCACTGGAACAATGGAATTACTGGAATACTTGCGCGTTGCTTAATGAAATCCGCCGAGTCAGATTTCATTCTGAGGGACGGCGATCTCAATAATCTTTCTTGTTTTAGTATTCCAATGGCCCGTTGAACAGATGTCTCCTCTTGCTTTTTCTGTCATCCTGCTTTGGTTCCTGTAATGAGCAGGCCCATGGCCTTCTTTTCCACACGAAAACCACCCGGAAGGCATTCTATCAGCAGGCCATCTATCTCGTCGACAAGATAGGCGGCCTCGATGGACGACCTGAGGCCCTGCCGGATCTCCTTGGGTTTGATGACAGCCTGCATGAACCACTTCACGAGCGAGTGCATGTCCCGCCGAAGGTCGCTCACGAGGTACTTGCCGCCGGGCTTCAAGACCCGGTAGATTTCGCGGAACACATTTTTGGGCTCAGCCCATTCGTGGAGGGAGCCGTTGCTGAAGGCCCCGTCAAACAGGTTGTCCTCAAAAGGGATCTTTCGTGCATCACCCTTCACGTACTGCACTCTATCCGAAATCCCGTATTCCCCGGCGTTCCTGCGGGCGATTTCAATCATGGCCGGACTGATCTCCATCGCCTTTAGAGCAGTCCCTGATGTCTTTTTAAGCCATTCGAGACCCAGATACCCAGGCCCAGGCCCCACCTCCAGCGCCAGGCCATTGGTTATGCCCGTCTTTACGATCTCCCCGGTTTGGAGCCAGCCTTTGTCTCTCATGCGCCTCATCATCCGGTCATAGACCGCGACGTCGAAATCATCCTGAATCCCTTCTCCTGTCTCAACTATTCTTGGCTTGACCATTTTGATTTCTCCTATGCTCACATGAGGGTTTATCCATTAGATTCTTTGCTTGATTCCGACGAAAGCTCAGACACCGCCGCAAGAGTCCTCACCTTCCACTTTCTCACCAGCATCAAAAGGCTGTATATGGGTTTCCGGGACAGCAGTAGAAAGAGGGAAAGGACCAGTCCCGAACAAAAGAACAGGGCCTGGCCAGGCCATATGGCCGCTCCATACCCTCCAAGAATGCCCCACCATTCATTTGCAGGCAACATGATTGACCTCCTTGACGGATTTTTTGCTTCAGTATGCAGGGAATTCGCGGATTGGGCAACAGCCATGCGACAAAACGGCAATTTCTCGGCATGAACCGCATTGAACGGGGGATTGAATGCTTATGGAAAGAGAACGGGGCTATTTCACCCGATCGATGAAATCAATTGCCTTTTGAACCGGTTCGTGCAGGTCCCTGACGGTGCCGATCATCCGCCGGAAGTCGTCCGCATGGTTGGCCCAATCAATGTCGCACTGCTCGATCATGACGAAAAAGCCCTCCCTGTTCCGGCTCAGATACTTGAAACCCACGGATGCGCCGCCCACGCTTCCGGGATAGCCGCCGCCGATCACGACCTCGGGTTGAACGGTTCGGATGATTTCCCGGGCGATCTCTGCGTAGTTGAATGACGATAAGGGATCCGCTGTCCTCTCTGAGTGTGTCAACCTATGTGAAAGAAGAATCTCCTATTCCTGGATCCTGGCTGCGCACTCAGGGAAACGGCCAGCAAAAGACCACGACGGGTTCGAAGCATACCCGCAGCCATCCAGCGTTGCCACAGGCTCAAATCCGGTGGCCGGAATGGCGTGGAATCAAATGATCACCACAAAAAGCAGTGATGAGGGGTGAAGAAATGATGAAGTCCGCCGAGGACCGGTTGCAGGCAATGGGAATATTGTAGACCACCGCTATCCTCAGCAGCGCCTTCACATCCACATCAAGCACGGTCTCGGCCGGGAGGATGCCGAGACCTCCGACCTTTGAACGGTCCGATTCCACTCCATGGGGATCGCTTATGTTTCCCCCCAGAAGCTGG
>CAYPSZ010000312.1:0-1982 GCA_964413125.1 uncultured Desulfobacterales bacterium | reverse complement strand
CAGATTCCGGTGATCTTGATGACCGACCAATTCCTGGCTGATTCCCATTATGCCTACCGCGATTTTGATGTGGCCTCGCCGGGTCCTTCTTTTCACCTGGCAAATCCCTCAGAAATCGACGTCTATAAGCGCTACCAGCTGACTTCCAACGGGATTTCACCCAGGCTTTATCCCGGACAAAGCAGACACCCGGTCTGCATGGATAGTGATGAACACGATGAGGAGGGGCATATTTCGGAGGATCTCGCTGAGACCGTACCGGCGATGATGCAGAAGCGACTGGCCAAATGGGAAGAGCTCAAAAAGGAAATAAACCCTCCGGAAGAACTGCAGGTGGAAGACGCAGACACCATCCTGGTGGGATGGGGCTCTTCACGGGGGGCCCTTGAAGAATCCGTCGAGCTCTTGAGGGAGAAAGGTGTGAAAGTGGGAATGGTCCATTTCACGGAACTGTGGCCCTTACCGGATTATCAATTTGCCGAGAAAGCGGACTTGTGGACGGTGGAGAGCAGTGCCGCCGGCCAGCTCGACCGGTTGCTCCGTTGTGAATACGATGTTTCATTTAAGGGAAGGATTCGGCGTTACGACGGCCTTCCTCTCAGTGCTGAATACATAAGGAGAGAGTTTCATGCCGAGCATGGATGATTATGCAAGCAATACGGAAAATCAATGGTGTCCCGGATGCCCTAACTTCGGAATCCTCGATGCCCTAAAAAAGGCCCTGGTGGAATTGGACAAGATGCCAAACCAGGTCTGTCTGGTGTCGGGCATCGGGCAGGCAGCCAAGCTCCCGCATTATCTGAGGTGCAATTTCTTCAACGGACTTCACGGCCGTGCCATACCCTTGGCAGTGGGAGTTCACTGCGCCAATCCGGACCTGACCACACTGGTGGTTACGGGAGACGGGGACTGCTATGGAGAAGGGGGAAACCACTTTATCCATGCCCTTCGAAGAAACCCCGACATTACGGTGATGGTTCATAACAACGAGATTTATGCACTCACCAAGGGACAGGCCTATCCCACGACACCTAAATCAATGTTCGCAATCACCGGAACATCAGTTATCTCGAATCAAAAACAACCGATCCCCATTATTTATTGAGATGCTGCTCACAAGCGACGCGCCTATTTTCCCTGCGATGGATGCAGGCCTGGAGAGGGAGAGTGATGATCATAAGACAACATAAAAGTAGAACTCTAGTGCCGGCAATGGTTGCCCTGCTATTGATTTTTTCACCCCTACCAGCATTGGCTCAGATCGCCACGTCTCCCACGGTGGGCGACGGTTCTGCCGGCAATCCTTACCAAATCGCCACGCTGGAGAATCTCTACTATATACAGCCTTTGCTGTCATGTTGGTGTACAAAAACGTTGTACGCAGGTGAGATTCAGCTTCACTGTCTGGCTCCATAATAGTGAGTATCTCAGCAAGCAGCTCGGGATTCTTCTCTTCCGTTTTCGGCTTGCGCCTTGCTGATATATCGTTTACACACGAAAGACCAGTTTGAAATCCCTTGATTCCAACTTCAACTGCAGATCGACTCCAGCCAAATACATCCTCAGCAACACGAGGTTTCCCATCCAATCCGGAGTTTGAAGCAAAAATGAGACAGGTGCTATGCGTATACAGGGACGTGCAGTTGTTACGCCCGGTGACCGGCCCGCTTCCCGCGCCCGGTTACCCTGACACGGGGGGCCGCTGCTACATGACGAACGAGCAATTATCATGGCTGACACCTTTCAGTCAGCAAGTCGCAACAGGCTTCGCCTGGCGCCCCAAAAGCTTCAGTAATAGGGAAAACACCTTGCCACAGGATGTTCCGGCGTTGAATTTCTGTTAAACTTACAGTATTACTGCGGGGCATGTTATCCCCAAACCATGCCTCCCCGCAACCCACACCCTACCGCTCCAGGAAACCGCAGGCCACTGGCTCCAGTGTGTGGAAGATCACTTCGAGACCCTGGAACAGGTCTACGAT
>CAYPSZ010000311.1:0-20894 GCA_964413125.1 uncultured Desulfobacterales bacterium | reverse complement strand
ACTCTGCAAAAGCAGGCCTACGGCTTCCGGGATATGGATTTCTTCAAACTCAAAATCATGGCCCTGCATCAGGCCAAGTACGCTTTAGTCGGATGAACCCAAAATCAAACCTGAAAATGGATGTCTGCGGCTTTCCCATGAGCTGCCTTTCCTGTTTATGCTTTGAATGCTGGAGACAATGTCACAGCCCCAGGCAAAAAAGTCAAAACGGTTCCTCCTTCTGCGTTTTGGATCTAAGAATCCAGGTGCTGTTCTTGATGCACTTCATATGGTATGGTACGGACAGGCAAATGCCGCCGCACATGCGTGTGTGTCGGCAATAAAACTTGACTTGCAGTCCGAATGTAGTACCTTATTCGTACTGGAGGAAATGACCTATTAGTATTACCAATGATATCAAGCCGATCACCTATTTAAAATTGCGTGCAGCGGAATGTCGAAGATAGCTTACTGAATCGATTTGTCAGACAGAGGCCTGCCAACCAGCTATTATTGAGAAACTGAGGTTAATATCGATGCCGATACAGTATACGAATAGAAAAAGTCAAACCTATTATTTGCATCAGGGAACGACCAAAACCGGGAAGCCCAAGTATTACTTCTCGATGAAAAGTGAGGGAAATTTGGTTGATAAAATACCTGATGGCTTTGAGATATACGAAAATCCTAATGCTCAGGTTTTTCTGCGTAAAATACAGCCAAAGATTATTACTGATTCCGAAATTGCTCTGGTGAAGCAATGGATGAAGCAATATTCGAAATTGCAGTATTACCAAATAGATGTGAAAAAGAATACGATTATAGTTTTTGAAGCGGATCAAAATGTTGAGGCTTTATCCGAGATACTGAAATTTGCGCCCAGAACAAAAGATGTTGGTGCAGAAAATTTGCTGGCCCAGATTATAACATATTCGCCAGTACTGCACTTTGTGCTGATCGATGATAAAGAGCGAATGTTTATTGTGGAAAGGTATTGTTACTTGGGCTCTATTGACGATTGGATTGAGATTGGGAAGCCTGATAAACTCCAAAATCAAGTAAAGAAATATATCAAGCATTTAGGGCAAGATTCATATTATGAGTTATATTAATCTCCAAGGTCCACCCAAGACCCATAATTTTATCTATCTAATGATTGAAAATAGCAATCAATTTATGTATATGTATGTTGTATACATCATAGGAAGTGCGATATGATTCATACGCAGATATACTTAACCGATAAACAGCGTGCTGAAATAAGTGTTATTTCGAAGAAACTTGGCAAGAAACAAAGTGAAATCATTCGGGAGGCCATAGATCGTTTCATCGAACAAGCCGGGCAGAATCGAAAAGAATCAGCATTGCAAGAAGCTGCCGGAATCTGGAACAATCGTAAGGACCTTCCTGACTTCAGGACACTAAGATCTGAATGGGATAGGTAAGAATTATGCCAAATTCAATCATTGTTGACACTGATGTGTTAGTTGATTTTTTGCGTGGCCACAAAATGGCCGTTGTGTTTGTAAATGAATTTGTTTCTCGAATCATCCTCTCTCCAATTGTGGTTGCTGAATTGTATGCTGCTGTAAAAGGAGATGCTTAACTAACCGTATTAGATAATTTTCTCTCCCTATTTCGCATGGTTCCCTTAACCGCCGAGATTGCGAGAATTGGTGGGCTCTATAGGCGTGATTTTGGCAAGTCCCATGGAATCGGACTGGCCGATGCCATCTTGGCTGCAACAGCTAAAGCGGAAAAGGCCAGGCTAAAAACCCTTAATGTGAAACATTATCCTATGATTAGCGGAATAGAGCCGGCCTATAAAAAATAATGGGCCAACGAGTAAGGTTAGATGGTTGGATGAGCCCGGTGGTCATATTATAGAGAAGATTTCTTGCTTAAAGTATTATTAAGGAGAGAGGCATAACATGAAACTTCCTTTATATCAAGTCGATGCTTTTACTAGTAGTTTATTTGGTGGAAATCCCGCGGCTGTGGTTTTATGTGAGTCTTTTGTTGATGACAGCACAATGCAGCACATTGCCGCGGAAAACAATCTGTCGGAAACCGCCTTTGTGGTGAAAAAAGGGATTGAATTTCAAATAAGATGGTTCACACCCGCCACTGAAGTCGATTTATGCGGCCATGCGACACTGGCCGCCGCCCATGTGCTTTTCAAGCACCTTGATTTTTCAGGTAACAGAGTCTTGTTTTCCTCCAAAAGCGGGCCTTTATCAGTTCGGTTGGACGGCGAAGTCTTGTACCTGGATTTCCCCACGGATTCGTATTCGCAGGCCGATCCGCCGCGGGCATTGATTGACGGGCTTTCAAACAGGCCTCGGGAGCTCTACAAAGGGAGGGATGATTATCTTGCCGTATTCGACAGCGAAACAGAGATTCTTTCCCTTGCGCCGGATATGGCTGCAATCATGGAAGTGCCGTCACGAGGGGTGATTGTTTCAGCTCCCGGTAAGGATTTTGATTTTGTTTCACGGTTTTTTGGCTCCGGTGTCGGCGTAGCCGAAGATCCGGTCACGGGTTCCGCCCATACAACTCTTATCCCTTACTGGTCGAAACGATTGGGGAAGAACAAACTATCAGCGAGACAGTTGTCAAAACGAGGTGGCGAACTGATATGCCGGGATCTGGGCGACCGGGTCGAGATAGGCGGGAATGCGGTTACATATCTGATCGGAGAAATCTCAGTCTGAGGGCAATGGCAATTCACGCTCCATAATACCGGCAAGCATATTCGAGTTCAGTGGGGAGGCGCTCGGGAGAAGCTATGAAAAAAAAGGCGATTCGGTTTGTCCAAGCTCGGTTGAACGTAAGGGGCCTGGATGCAGGCCCTGAAGACGGTTTACTGGGACCGCGGACCCTCGCTGCCCTGGACAGGGTGGAGGGTATACCCTCGGACTGGCCAAAGACGAGAAAGGCCGTGGCATTCATTCAGCTTCTGGCAAAGGAGAATGCCATCGAAACGGGGAAGGTTGACGGATACTGGGGACCACAGACGGAGTTTGCTTTTGAGGAACTCGTGCAGGTCCTTGCCCAGGGCAGGGAGCCTGAGATCTGGCGTCCCGAGGACCTACCCGATTACAACCCAAACAAGTGGCCGAGGCAGACCCCGCAAGAGAACCTTTTTCGTTTTTACGGAGGGGTCGGAGAAAACCAGGCTTCCCTTGATCTTCCCTATCCCCATAAACCGGCATGGAACAAAGCCACTGTGGTCCACAGATTCCAGTGCCATGAAAAAGTGAGCGACAGTTTGCAGAGGGTGCTTTACCGGGTACTGGATCAGTACGGAATGGAGGAGATAAAAAGGCTGAGGCTGGACCTTTGGGGCGGGTGTCTGAATATCCGGAAAATGCGCGGAGGTACGCGCTATTCGCTTCATAGCTGGGGCATTGCGGTGGATTACGACCCGGAAAGGAACCGGTTAAAGTGGGGGCGTGACCGCGCCCACTTTGCACGGCCGGACTATGACGTGTGGTGGAGACTGTGGGAAGAGGAGGGTTGGGTGAGCCTGGGCAGGCATCGCAATTTCGACTGGATGCACATACAGGCCGCCAAATTGTAGTTGATGACCGGGTTGGGCACGAGATAATCAAGATCCTCAAGGAATTTCTCTTGACTGAGAATCAATGCTTTGGTACTAAGGTCTTACCAATGATAACCCTTACCATAGGCAGATAACGTTGAATAGCCTTTCGGATTTACCCCAGTTAAAGGTGAAGCGAACTTTTGAGCTGATAGTGGATCTGCTCAAGGAAAAAGTAATATCCGGTGAATTGTCTCCCGGAGATCGCCTGCCCCCGGAGAGGAGTCTGGCTGAAACCCTTGGTGTGGGACGGCCTTCTGTGAGGGAGGCCTATCGTGCATTGGAACTCCTGGGTATTATTCATGTGCGCAAGGGCAACGAGGGCGGCGCTTTTATTGCCGAACCGTTTAATGCATCAACAAGCCGAACCATCAGTGATCTAATGCGCTGGCACCACACGGACCTGGCTGCCTTGGCCGAGGCACGCCGTTTTATTGAAAGAGGCACGGCGGAACTGGCAGCGGAGAGGGCCTCGCAGGAAGATCTGGCCGCCTTGAAAGAGATCCTTGACCGTGCTGCTGAAATGTCTCTGCGCCGGGAATCCGTGACGGAGTTGGGAATCCAGTATCACCTCATGATGGCAAGGGCCTCTGGAAATCCGCTCCTCTACATAGCCCTGACATCGATCATTGATTTGATGAGGCAAGTCCTCTGCAAGATCACCCCTGACGCCGGGGCCACTCAAAAGGAACTGGAAGAGCACCGAAGGCTGTTGGAGGCAATCTATAACCGGAATGGCGAACTTGCCGGGGAATTAATGGACACCCACCTGAGGAAGTCGCAGCGCAGGCTGGAGGTGCTGGCCGAGAGTCGAGGCGGCACGGCCGACGACTTAGGGGCGAACAAGGCTTAGACAGACAGGGTAGGCGATGAAAAAGAGTATGATTCAGGAGTTGATAGTGGCGGGCTGTCTGCTGGCCTTCACCTTGGTTGTCCTGTTCATCCTGATTCCCACCCAGATTGAACAGTCTGTAGGGTATGACCTGGCAGGTCTTGCCCCTGATTTCTTTCCAAAGCTATCTGTCTTCATAATTCTGGGCCTCACATTTCTTCTTATTATCGGACATATAAGGCATTTTGTTAAAAAACTGCCGCCGGTGGATGCTGATGTGGAACGACTGAGCGGCAAAGAGGAGCTTCGTGTGGGGGCGGCCATGGCCATCTCTTTGCTCTACTACCTGTCCCTGGAATATCTGGGGTTCTGGATCGTCAACACTGCGGGTGTGGCCGCTTTCTTGATGATCCAGGATAGAAGCCGGATCTTGCGACAGCTTTTCATCGCTTTTCTCACAACAGCGGCAGTTTACGCCTTTTTCCATTATGTCATGAGGGTTCATTTCCCGGTGGGCGATATTTTCAAATAGAGACACAACAGGGACGCAAAATTCGTGATAGAGAATTTGATCATCGGTTTAGGGATTATATGGACATGGGAGCACCTCCTGGCCATTGTGGTGGGTTCAGTCCTTGGGCTGGTGGTCGGATGCATCCCTGGTCTGACCGCAACCATGGCTGTGGCCTTGATTCTCCCATTGACCTTTGATCTGGATTTTGTGACCTCCATCATGCTCCTGGTCGGGGCCTACAAGGGCGGCATATTTGGAGGATCCATCACCGCCATACTGCTGAATACGCCCGGCACACCGGCCTCGGCCGCCACAGCCCTGGACGGCTATACCCTCACAAAACAAGGAAAGGGCGTAAAAGCCCTCAAAATGGCTAAGTATTCCTCGTGCCTGGCCGATTTCTTCTCGGATTTGCTCCTGATTGCCGTGGCGGCGCCGCTGGCCGCCATAGCCTTGCGTTTCGGTCCCCCCGAGATAGCAATGCTCATTCTGTTTTCCCTAACCATTATAGCCGGGGTAGCCGGCAAATCCATTATCAAGGGATTGATATCCGGGGCTTTGGGCCTTCTGCTTGCAACAGTGGGACTTGATCCAATCCTCACAGTGCGCAGGTTTGTTTTTGATCAGCCTGATTTGGACAGTGGTTTATCGTTGATTCCGGTCCTGATAGGGCTCTTCGCGCTATCAGAGGTTTTCTTGCAGTTGGGAAGAAAATCCAGGAGCCAAGCCGATGCATTCGCCATCATCCATTCCAAGGACCCGGCTGACAACCGGGTTTCCTGGAGCGAGTTCAAGCGCTCCATAAAGACCATCCTGCGGGGGACGGGTATAGGTGCGGGTATAGGTATTATTCCTGGTATAGGCACGGGCATAGCTTCATTCATGAGCTACGGACAGGCCAGGCGGGCCAGCAAGGACCCGGACAAATTCGGGCGCGGTTCTCTTGAAGGCATTGCCGCTTCCGAGTCCGGAAACAGCGCCGTGGTGGGCGCAACCTTCATCCCCCTGCTCACGCTGGGCATACCCGGGGATATCATTACTGCTGTTATCATGGGGGCCTTTCTCATTCAGGGATTTATCCCGGGGCCTCTGCTTTTTAAAGACCATGCTTCTATCATATATGCCATTTTTATTGGTTTTATAATATGTGATATAGTCTATTTTATTCTTGGATCGCTTTTTATGAAGTATGCTGCTTACCTGAGCAAGGTGCCAAGGAAAACATTGTTCCCTATTGTTTTTGTTTTCTGTGTGGTTGGCTCATACGCTATTCATCATTCAGTCTTTGACATCGGCATTGTTATGGTTTTTGGGATTCTGGGTTATTATATGCAGAGGTTTGGTTTCGCCACAGCACCCCTTCTTATCGCTTTCATTTTGAGCCCCATAGGCGAGACTGCTGTTCGACAATCCTTGCTCATGTCTTCGGGCAGCCCACTGATTTTTCTCACTAGACCCATTGCATTGGGTTTTTTCCTTCTGACAGTAATATCGGTCATAGGGATTATAAGAAGCCATTTTGGTCGGAGTAAACTCAAAATCTTAAATCAAGGAGGTAGTTAACAATGAAAAAGCTGTCGAAACGATTTATCTTTTGTACCCTTGTTTTGTCTTCATGTTTCATAGCCGGCCTGACAAGTGTAGCCTTGGCGGAATATCCTGAAAAACCCATCACCATGTATGTGGTTTTTTCGCCGGGTGGGTCCATGGACTCCAGCGCTCGCGGGCTGGTCGCCGGGGCGGAAAAGATACTGGGGGAACCGGTTGTGATCGTAACCAAGGATGGAGGAGGCGGAACCGTTGGTCTTGGTGTTCTTGCAGGTGACAAGCCGGACGGTTATACCATCGCCGCGGCCACCAGCACAGGTATCCTCCGTATCCCGCTGAGGCGCAAGGTTCCGTACAAGCCTCTTGCAAGCTTCACTCCCATAGTTGCCTATGCAGGCGTGGCAACAGCTACGGTTGTTCGGCCCGATTCCCCTTTCAAGACCATGCAGGACCTGATCGATTATGCCAAAAAGAACCCCGGCAAGGTCACGTATGGAACTGCCGGCGCCGGAACGCCAATGCATCTGGTAATGGCGGTTATTGGGATGCGAGAGGGCATTGAATGGATCCATGTGCCGTTCAAGGGGTCTTCACCGGCTGAAACCGCGCTTCTGGGAGGCCATGTGGATGTGGTGTCCACAGGCGACATGGACAAGGCGCTCAGCGGCCAGCTAAGGGCCCTTTGTGTTCACACCAAAGATCGTATGCCGGAACTCCCTGACGTGCCAACCACCCTGGAGCTGGGGTTCGACTATTACAATGATACCCTTTTTGCGGTGTATGGCCCTGCCGGAATGGACCCGGCAAAGGTGAAAACACTGGAAGACGCCTTTTTGAAAGCAGTGGACATGGAACCTTACCGCAAGGTGGCCAAACAGTTCGGCTTGATTCCCGTAAAGATGGGAAGTGATGAGTATAAGAGATTCCTCGAGAACTCATGGCCTGAGCAGGAAAAAATCCTCAAGGATCTCAAACTGATTGAAAAGGCGGCCACTGAGCCCCGGTAGGTGATCATTTTTGTGCCGGCCTCTGCCTGCGCGGCCCAATCGCGCAGGCAGAGGGTTGTCCTGTTTTTTGTTGATTTGGAGTGATGATGCACGAACACAGCCTGAGCACCGACTTACTGGTGGTCGGCGGAGGAATCGCCGGCCTTAACGCGGCCCTGTCCGGGGCTGAAAAGGGAGTGTCGGTGGTAGTGATGGACAAAGCGGTGATAGAGCGGAGCGGCCATACGGCCGGAGGCATCGATCACTTCTGCGCGTTTCTGGACACCGGCCCCGAATGGGATACCAGGGAAGCTTATCTGGAATACACCGTAAAGTCATCATGGGGGGCCACAAGACCGGAAGTGGTGGAACAGGTGTATTGCGAGAACCTTGCGGCCGCAATGGAACGTTTTGACAAGATCGGCGTACCCTTGAGGCAGGCAGACGGGACTTTTTTCCGCACACAGTCCTACGGGCAGCCCGGCCCGTGGTGGATCAACTTTAATGGAAAACGACTGAAACCGTCACTTGGACGAGCTGTACGCGCGGCCGGCTGTCGCGTGCTGGACAGGGTGGTTACGTCGGAGCTCCTGGTGGGCGAGGATAAGCGTGTCTGTGGCGCTTTGGGGTTCAATCTAAGAAGCGGCGAGCGTTATCTGGTCAAGGCAAAGGCCGTTGTGGCGGCAACAGGAGGGACCAACCGGCTTTTCACAAATCCAACCGGTCTCAGCTTCAATACATGGATGTGTCCTGCGGACACGGGTGACGGTGAAGCGATCTCTTTAAGGGCCGGTGCGGCTCTTGCCAATGTGGAATATCTCCGTATGACCGTGGTGCCGAGGGGCTTCGGCGCTCCCGGCCTGAACGCCCTGGTGGGCATGGGCGCCAGACTCATCAACGGCCTTGGTGATGATTTCATGTCCCGCTATCACCCTCTTGGCATGAACGGCCCGCGTTACAAACTGGTGGAAGGCGTGATAGGCGAACTCAAGGCCCATCGGGGACCCGTTTACATAGACTGCCGGCACCTTGATCACTCGGCCCTGGGACATCTGATCACAACTCTTAGTTATGATAAGGATACCTTCGGGGATTTCTTGGCTCAAAAGAACATTGATCTTAGGCACGATATCCTCGAAGTCGCCCCCTCAGAAGGCATGCAGGGAGGCCCTAACGAGGTCTGCGGCTCTGGAATATGGATTGATAAGCATTGTTCAAGTTCACTTAAAGGTCTTTTTGCTGCAGGGAACTGCTCTGATCAAAATCGTTCTCTTCACATGGCTTTTACTTCGGGAATGCATGCAGGATCCGAGGCAGCTCGATTCGCAATGGAAAACCAGACTGCACCGGAGCCGTTTCCAGAGCAGTTGGAGGAGGCCCGTCAAAGAATTCAAGCACCCATGCTCGGCAGGGGAAAGACTTCCTGGCGGGAATTTGAGGATGTCCTGCAGAGAATAATCACCGAGGCCCTTGGCCCGTCCCGATCGGCTTGGGGGTTCAAGCAGGCGTCAGAACGCCTTGATCGCCTCGAAAGGTGGACCGATACGGTATCCTGTGAGACTTTCCACGACTTGTGCCGTTTCCAGGAACTCTACAATATTATGAGCGTGGCCCGGTGCATGCTTGCTGCTGCGGATCATCGTACTGAAAGCCGGTTCGGGCTCTGCCACAATCGGATTGATTTTCCGGACACGGACAACGAGAACTGGCAAGGGCAGATAAAGGTAACCCGCAACGGCGGCGGAGGTCGGTCACCGGTGTGTAATTTCAACCCTATTCAATACGACGTCCATCAAGGAGGAATCTAATGCCCCCGGTTATTGATCACGAAATCTGCACGGGCTGCGGCGCCTGCGAGGATTCCTGTCCACTGGATGTCCTTTACATGATGGATTCCTCCGATGAACCGGTGGTCAAATATCCTGAAGAGTGCTGGCACTGTGGTTCATGCAGGCAGGAATGTCCTGAAGGAGCCATAAGTATTGTTTTTCCTTTGCAAGTGATGGTCTCAGCTGGGGCGGTTCCGTAATTAAGGTATTGGGAGCGCCCTTATTCTTTCAACCATTCAAAGCCAACTTTTTATCAGGGGATACGCCATGCTGATGATTGATGCCTATTGCCACATCCTCCCTCCCGGATATCAGAGCGCAATGGATAAGGTTCTTTCAAAAAGGGACCTGGCTCTGAACACATCCCGTTATGCCCAATCCGTACCCGGGCTTGTGGATCTGGAGGCCAGGTTCAGGGTTATGGATCGCTTTAAGGATTATATGCAGGTCATTACAATTGCAGCGCCATCCATTACCAAAGTCGCTGAGCCCGAAACCGCGGTGGAGCTTGCTCGTATGGCCAACGACGAGCTGGCCGAACTGGTCCATCGATATCCGGATCGCTTTGCGGGCGGTATCGCCTGTCTGCCTCTGAACAATGTTGACGCGGCCCTGGAAGAGACAAGAAGGGCCATTGAGGATCTGCGCCTTCGGGGCGTGGAGATCTATAGCGATGTAGGAGGCAAACCTCTGGACCATGAGTCCTTCACCCCCTTATATGGCATGATGGAGGAATACAACCTGCCGATCTTCATCCACCCACAGAAAGAAATGAATATCCCGGACTACGAGGGGGAGGAGATCTCAAAATACAGGGTGTGGACGAAGCTCGGGTGGCCCATGGCTACAGCCATGGCCATGACTCGCCTTGTTTACGGGCGGGTTCTTGAACGCCACCCGAATCTTAAATTTGTTACGCATCATTGCGGCGGGGTTATCCCGTTCCTGGCGGGACGGCTGGCATGGTCGGACGATTTCAATGAGATGAGCATGGGACATCGCGACATCTTGCTTAAGCACAATGCGCTTCACTATTACCGTTTGTTTTATTACGACACCGCGGTTAACGGCAATTCCGCCGCACTAGAATGCGGCCGCGCATTTTGCGGTATCGACCGGCTGATCTTTGCTACGGATATGCCGTTTGACAACCAGTCCGGCTACCGTTTGATAAGGGACACCGTGGAGTCCATCGAGAAAATGGGCTTGGAAAACGAGGAGAGAAAAAAGGTTTACCAGGACAACGCTATCAGCCTGATGAGGCTTCCACTGTAGTTTCGCGAGGGCGTTACTAATGACCCGAAAGAGACTTATTGTTGTGGCGGCGCCTCCTTTTGCCATGGGCGGGAAAGAACCCTTTGAGCGGCTTGAAAAAGCGGGGTTTTCAGTGGTTGATGTCCGGCCGTGTGCTTCCCTTTCAGATGATTCGCTGCGTAACCCCCTGAGGGAAGCCTGGGCGTTCATTTCAGGCAATGCCCCATACCTCGGGCCGTCCTTTTATGAGTTGGCTCCTCGTCTTAGAGTGATAGCCAAGATGGGCGCAGGTTATGACAATATCGACTTAAGGGCTGCGACCAACAGAAAAGTCCTGGTATGCTGCACGCCCGGTGCAAACACCAAGGCTGTTGCGGATTATACCCTTGGACTTATGCTGGCCCTGTGCCGCAGAATCCCGATGGTGGATCGTGATGTGAGGGCCGGGCAGTGGAATAAGTACAAGGGGTTTGAGCTGGCGGGAAAAACCCTGGCGCTTCTGGGTGTAGGCGCCATAGGCCGGGCCGTGGCCGAGCGGGCCGGATGTTTCGGGCTTCGATTGATCGGTTGTGATCCTTATTGGCCCGCCGAGGAAGCGGGTGAATTGGGAATTTATCGAGTGGATCTGGAAGAACTCTTTCCTAAGGCCGATATCTTGAGCCTTCATTGCCCTCTCACAGAAGATACCAGGCAGGTTATCAACCGCCGGAGCCTTGCCCGCATGAGGTCTTCGGCTCTCTTGATAAACACTGCACGCGGGGAATTAGTCGATGAAGAGGCGTTGGCTGAGGCTCTTATGAATAAAGACCTGGCCGGCGCCGCCCTGGATGCCTTTGCTGAAGAGCCCCTTGGGGACTCACCGCTGAAGAGCCTTGAAAACGTAATCCTGTCACCCCACACAGCCTGGTTCACACAAGAGGCCATGGCCCGCATGACGGACTGGACCGTTGATCAGATTATATGTGCCGGTGACGGCCGTTCGCCCAAATGGCCCATCAATCCTGAAGTCATGGACTTATGAATGGCCGAATCAAATATCATAAGGAGCACATGCGGCTTGTGCTTTTCAGGCTGCGGAGTGCTTGTTCATGTTGAGGACAATAGAATAGTAAAAGTTGAGGGCGATCCTGGAAGTCCTGTCAACAAAGGTGTCCTATGCCCCAAAGGTCTTGCAGCAATTGAATACCAGTATCACCCGCAAAGGCTCAGACGGCCGTTAAAGCGGGACGGCAAGCGCGGAGAGGGCAGGTGGCGGGAAATACCTTGGGAAGAGGCCTTTGACCGGACAGCCCGGGGTTTGGCCGGCATAAAGGAAAGATTCGGGGCTGAGTCTGTAGCATTTGTTCAGGGGACTGCCAGGGGACTAATCAACACATATATGGCCCGGCTTTCCAACGTTTTTGGAACACCTAATTTTTCCACATCCGGACATGTCTGTTTTTTACCAAGATATTTTTCATCTAATATAACTAACGGCTTTTATCCTGTACCCGACTACGAGGGGTCGCCTGATTGTGTTCTGGTGTGGGGCGCCAACATGGCCTCAACTCGGCTGGGTGAACACATTTCGTCGTTAAGGGCTGCACGTGGTGGTTCCCGCCTGATTGTGGTGGATCCCATGAGAACCAAGCTTGCTGAAAAGGCTGAACACTGGCTCAGGGTCAGGCCCGGCGCAGACCTTGCGCTTGCACTTGGCATTATCAACCTGATTATTAGGCAAGAACTATATGATCCTGATTTCATTGAAAAATGGTGTGTAGGGTTTAACCGGCTAAAAAGGCATGTCGAGGCCTATACGCTGGAAAAAGTATCCCGGTTAACCTGGGTTCCGGAAAAGACGATTGAAAAGGCTGCTAGAGTCTATGCAGAGGCAAAAACCGCAGCTATACAATGGGGAAATGCCATAGATAATGGACTTAACAGCTTTCAAACAGCAAGGGCTCTTTGCATTTTAAGGGCCATTACGGGAAATTTGGGCGTATCAGGTGGAGATATTGAGACCACTTATCCTCTCAGTAACGAAAATGCAGTCGATATAAGTCTCGGCAAAAGGCTGTCAAAGGAGTCATGGAATAAAAGAGTAGGCGCTGATGCTCCTCTGATACCGTTGTTTCGTCGAGTCCTACCTCAGCACATTGTGCGCGCTGTTCTTGAAAAAAACCCATACCCTGTTAAAGGCCTGTTTGTACATGGCGCAAACCCTATGCTTACGTTCGGGAACGCCTCGAAAGTCTTGAAGGCCTTGAAAGCGCTTGATTTTATCGTAGTTTGCGACCGCTTCATGACCCCCACGACTGCAATGGCCGATATTATTCTTCCTGCTGCAACTTTTTTTGAGTACGACAGCATTATCTCGCCTCCCTACTATCCCATCGTTCAGGTTCAGCAAAAGACTGTCCATACTGATGGAGCCATGTCGGATTTTGATATTGTAAACGGAATCGGAAAATACCTGGGCAAGGAGAAGGATTTCCCTGAAGACATGGAAGACATATTTGACATGCTGCTTGAACAGGAGGGAATGACATTTAGTGAATTCAGAAGAATAGGCCATATTGCCGGCACAAAACATCACAGGTTGTTTGAGAAACAAGGATTCAATACTCCTTCGGGAAAGGTTGAACTTTTCTCCTACAGGCTTGCCGGTTGGGGCTTTGATCCCTTGCCGGTTTATCATGAGCCACCCGAGACCCCATACAGTGATCCGGAGGGTTCAAAGGCCTATCCCTTTGTCCTCACCAGCAGGAAATCCGCCTTTTTCAGGCATTCCGACTACAGGCAGGTGCCGAGTCTTAGAAAGGGCCACCCGGAGCCCCGTGCCCGGATTCATCCTGATACCGCCCGGGATCTTGGTCTTGAATATGGGGATTCGATATTTATTGTTACCAGGAGGGGAAAAGCCGTATATACTTGCACAATGGACCCGAGCCTGGACCCTCGAGTTGTTGTTGCGGATTTTGGGTGGTGGTTTCCTGAAAAGGAGGTTGCGAGTCTGTACGGCTGGTCGGAATCGAATATAAACATACTCACCGATGATAAACCTCCATTCAGCCCTGAGATAGGCTCCAATAATTTCCGGGGCCTTTTCTGCAACATAGAAAGGGTATAGGCAGGCAACACATTACAGGCTCTATGGTTTGAAGAACAGGGAAGGAGGAAAAGCACATGAAGGTTTTGGTGGTATTCTATTCCATGTACGGTCATGTGGAGCTCATGGCCCGTGCCGTAGCCGAGGGTATCCGGTCTGTTGAAGGAGTGGAACCGCTCCTTCGCCGGGCAGCCGAGTTTCAGGAAATTCTGGATGAGAAGAGGGAGGACAGGCACTTCCTTGAAGCACGTAAGCGGCAGGAAGATATCCCGGACTGCACCCCGGCGGATATGGCACAAGCTGATGGGATTGTCATCGGGACCCCTACTCGCTTCGGCAACATGTCCGCCCAGATGAAGCGGCTCATAGACTCCCTGGCCTCCCTTTGGATGGAGGGTTCAATGGAGGGAAAGCCGGCAGGCGTCTTCACGTCCACGGCAACAAGCCACGGAGGCCAGGAGACCACACTCTTGAGCACAATGATCCCGCTTCTTCATTTGGGCATGATCTTGGTTGGAGTACCTTATTCGGTGCCGGGAATGATCCACGCAGACGCCAGAGGAGGAACTCCTTACGGCGCCACCACCCTGGCCGGTCCGGACAACTCCCTGCAGCCTGCCGAGCAGGACCTGGAGATCGCAAGGGCCCATGGGCGAAGGGTTGCCGAACTGGTGGTGAATCTCAATAACCGTTAAGAATCGTTTTGAGGGTATCATTGTCTTGCCGGGCAAGCCAATATCACGGACAGGACTCCTTTCATGCAGCAGATCAAATCCTGGTTTCAAAAGCACTTCAACAATCCCCAAGTGGTCATACTGTCGGTGCTGATCCTTGTGGGATTCGGGGTGATGTTCTTTCTGGGAAAAGTGCTTGTTCCGTTTTTCGCGGGGCTTATCATTGCTTATCTCTTGGACGGCCTTGTCAATCAGCTCGCCGACAGGGGGATTCCGAGGCTTCCCACCGTGATGGTGGTCTTCTTGCTATTTATGCTGGTCTTGTTTTTCAGCATGTTTTGGCTTGTTCCACTGCTCATAAAACAGATAACCCAGTTGGTCCAGCAGTTGCCCAGTATGATAGGCGAGACCCAAAGGCTGCTCTTGCAGCTTCCCGAGCATTATCCAAAGCTTATTTCCGAAGAACAGATCTATGAGGTCTTTTCCGTCTTGAGGGGAGAAGTGGGTAGAATGGCCCAGGGCATTCTATCCATCTCAGTGGCATCGGTTATGGGGCTGATCACCCTTCTGGTTTACCTTGTTATAGTGCCGTTGCTGGTCTTCTTCTTCCTCAAGGACAAGGAGAAGATAATCAACTGGTTCACAGGGTTTCTTCCCAAGGACAGGTCCCTTGCGGTTCAGGTCTGGGAGGACGTGAACGTCCAGATAGGCAACTATATCCGCGGCAAGACTTGGGAAATAGTAATCATCTGGGTGGTGACTTTTCTGGTGTTCACTTTACTTAAACTGAAGTTCGCCATACTCCTGGGGGCGATAGTAGGTTTTTCAGTTCTTATTCCCTATATTGGAGCGGCGGTAGCCACCATACCCATAGCCCTTGTGGCCTATTTTCAATGGGGTTTTGGGCCGGAATTCATATGGGTAATTGTGGCATACACCATAATTCAGTTGCTGGATGGAAATGTCCTTGCCCCCGTTCTCCTGGCCGAAGTTGTGAATATCCACCCGGTGGCGGTAATCGCCTCCATCTTGGCGTTTGGAGGCCTTTGGGGGTTTTGGGGGATTTTTTTCGCCATTCCTCTTGCCACCCTGATCCAGGCTGTCATTAAGGCCTGGCCCCGAGCCGCCAAGGAATCTAAGGTGGAGGTATGAGGGCCGGCGATAGCCGCTCTTTTACTTGCTTCGCAGTAGATTGCGCGCCACCACCAGCCGCATTATCTCATTGGTTCCTTCGTAGATCTGGCAGATCTTGGCATCCCGCATGTGCCGCTCCATGGGGTATTCCCGCGAATAGCCGTAGCCGCCCAGGACCTGCACGCCTTCAATTGTGGCGCGCATGGTTATGTCGGAGGCGAACATCTTGGCCATTGCAGCCTCTTTTTCGTAAGGCAGATGGTTGTCCTCGAGCCAGGCCGCCCTCAGGGTAAGGAGTTCGGCGGCATCCAATTCAGTGGCCATGTCGGCCAGTTTCCATTGGATGGCCTGGAAAGCGGATATGGGCTTACCGAACTGCTCCCGGGTCTTGGCGTATTCCACGGCCTCCTCCAGCACTGCTCTTCCGATGCCTATGGCCTGGGAGGCGATCCCGATACGGCCCCCGTCCAGGGTGCTCAGCATCTGCTTGAAGCCCTCGCCTTCCTGCCCCAGCAGGGCGTCGGCAGGTACGCGTGCGTCTTCAAAAATCAGTTCAGCCGTGCCCGACGCCAGTATTCCCAGTTTTTCCTCCACCCGCCCGACTTTGAATCCGGAGGTGTTTTCAAGGTCGACCACGAAGGAGCTGATTCCTTTATAGCCCTTGGCCTTGTCGGTCACGGCAGCCAGCACGCAAAAGCCTGCGACATTGCCGTTGGTGATGAATTTCTTCTCTCCGTTAAGAATCCAATCCTCTCCGTCCCTAACGGCTGTAGTGCGCATGGCTGATGGGTCGGAACCGGCCCCGGCTTCGGTCAGCCCGTAGCAGCCCAGCTTTTCACCGGAAGCGCAGGGATAGAGGTACTTCATCTTCTGCTCATGTGTGCCGTAGGCCATCACCGGAAAACAGTAGAGCGAGTTGTTTACCGACATGATTACCCCGGTTGAGGCGCATGCCTTGGACACTTCGATCATGGCCAGCACGTAGCTCACATAATCCATGCCTCCACCGCCGTACTCTTCGGGTACTGCAATGCCCAGCAGCTTAAGCTCTCCCATTTGCCGAACTATGTCAGCGGGATGTTCATGGGTTTCATCGAGTAGGGCGGCCTTGGGCCTGATCTCGGCCTCTGCAAAACGGCGCGCCATGTCACGTACCATCTGTTGTTCTTCAGTAAGGGCGAAATCCATGGCCGGTTAGTTTCTCCTTTTGGTTGGGGTTGGCGTTGTAATGCACTATCCAGAGCATGGGTGACAGCCGGTTGGTTTTCGAGCAGGATGATACCCGCGTGGAATGTTTTGTGTCAACCTGGAAATCCTTACAACATCTTGTGGCTTATTGCCGAATGCTACAACCGGGAGCTGATCGGACCTATTGACACGCAGCCGCTAACTTGGATAGCATTCCGAGCAGGAAATCGAGTAGGGGGAAATGGATTAAATGCCTGCGGACATGGTGATGCCAAGTGGGTGAAACGGAAATGACCACGGAACAACACGATCTAAAGACCCTTGCAGTAGAACTTATTAATTCACAGAGCACCATGGCCCTGGCCACGGCAGCCGGGGGAGAGGCGTGGGCTGCTCCTGTCTATTATGTGTTTTACAGAGGGGTGTTCTATTTTTTCTCGGCTCCCGATTCACGGCACATCCAGGAAGGGACTGCGAACAAGCAGGCCTCTGCGACTATCTACCCCTTTGTCACATCCTGGAAGGAGATTCGAGGAATCCAGATGTCCGGCAGCATCCGGAAGGTAAAGCCGGGCATCACGGCCATTAAGGCTGTTCGTGCCTATGTGGACAAGTATCCTTTTACCAGAGAGTTCTTTGATCCCGGACAGGACCTTGATCTGGAGAATTTCGGAAACAAGTTTCGCGTCAGGTTGTACCGGTTCGATCCTCACTTTGTTTATTATCTTGATAACCGTATAAAGTTCGGGTTCCGAGATACCATCGAGCTATGATGTCATCAGCTCCGGAGAGGCAATGGAGATCAAATTCAAATGTCGGAAAGGGTTTGAAAGTCTTGTCAAGGACCTTGAGGGCGTAATGTTCGACCTGGACGGCACCCTTATCGACTCAATACCGGTTTACATGCGCATCGCTGCTGCCATGCTTGAGAGAGTGGGCCTTCCACCCGCGCCGAGGGAGGCGGTTGCCGCCATGCTGAAGCAGGGCCTGCCGGGTTTTCATCATCTCATTCCCAAAGAGATGTCGCACAGGAAAGAAGAGCTTATCGAGGCCTGTATCAAAGCCGGAAAAGAGATCGCCGGGCAACTCTACCCGGATTCGGTCTCGCTGATACCCGGGGTGCGTGAGCTATTCCATCGCCTGGACAGGGCTGGTGTCCGCATAGGAATCGTCTCGTCTTCCCAAAAAGAGTACATTCAGAAAAAGCTTTTGCCGTTGAAGCAGGCAGGAATCGACTCTCTGGTGGGATCGATCATCGTAATAGAGGACACATCTGAGATTAAACCCTCTCCGGAGCCCGTGACTGCATGTGCGGGGCGCCTGAGAGTGGAGGAGGGAAGATCCCTCTTTGTGGGGGACACCGATATTGATGTCCTGGCGGGAAAGAGGGCCGGCACATTCACTGTTGGAGTATTGACAGGCGTGGACGACTACGAGACCCTTCTGGCGCAAAGACCGAATATGATCCTCCCCGGCGTGCGGGAACTCATTCCGCTTTTCTGAGAGTGCACAACTCCGCCTCTACTCACCGTATTTGACGGCCTTTTCCTTTTTTTCCAGCTCAAAATCATGAGGGGATGCCGGAATCCCGTCTCTTAGAAGGCCCCTGAGGGCCTGCACATGAAGATGTTCCCGGCCCAGAAGAATTTCCAAGGACTGAACAGCCCGGCCCAAAGTCCGGTCCAAAGATGCCTGGATTTTCTCGCGCACATCCTCAGGCAAGGCGTGATATTGCATCACCAGGTTATTGATCCAGTTATCCAGGTACGCCATGTCTTTCTTGGCCTGGGGGTAGACATATCCCTCGAGGGCCCCTGCAGACGAGGCGAATTCATAAATCTCCTTGTAGAGTTCCATGTCGTGCCTCCTTGCGGGGCGCCGTGGTTAATGCAGGATGAACAGCTCCTGCGCTGCTACGCCGAGACAATCACAATGTCGCCGTCTTCCAGGTCCAAAGCCTTCTTGAGGCAGCACCGAGCAATGATTTCCACGACCTGTTTCTCGTGAATCCTGACATCCTGTGCGGGCAGTATAACCGCAGCAGGAATTCCGTTCACCTTGGCTTTCTTTACACCGGCGGAACAGAACGCAGGGTCTTCGGGGACCAGCAGGAAGTCCTGTTCATTGAGGAAAGATTCCAGGCACTGCAGGTCTGCGTCAATCACCCTAACGTTCAAGGTGCCGGGGTAGGGCTCATAGCCCAGCATATCCCGGCACTGTTTTCGCACCCAATCAACACTGGTGAAGAAAGCACCCTTTCCGGCCCCGCTTTGAATTATTCCTCGTAAGACCAATTTCCGCCTTTCAATTCCAGGCCAACAGTCAACAAAGGTGTCGTCGGTTTTGTCCGGTATTCGGGGTGGCTCGCGGGTTATTCAGCGTTCTTCTGCAAACAAAGAAAAAAGGGGGTGCGCGGAAGTACGGAACTGAATCACACATCCACACAGCCCCCGTATTGAGTTCTATGAGCGGATCAGCTCTTGGCGGCCTTCCTGGACTCGGCCAGCCTCTGGCCAAGGTTCTGCTCTTTGGCCACTTTCCTTCGCTTGGCTGAAAGGTACTTGGCTGAAAGGGGCTGCCTGGCCTTGAATCCCCATTTGGTTCGGTATTCTTTGGGGGTGAGGTTGTGCTCTTTGAGGTGCCGCTTGGTGATAATCTTGAATGGCTTGCCGCACTCGAGACAGGTTATGGTGGCCTGCTTGATGGACTTCTTGGGGTCCATGGTGGGAGCTTCAGCCGCCTTTTCACTCTCGTCGGTTTCATCGCATTTGATGTTCTTCAGAGATTCGTAGGTAGATTTGATCAGGGAGTTGATTTCTTCCGGCGTAAGCTTCGAGACACCAGCTTGTGCCTGAACGATTTCCGCCGCCAGTTCATACAGTGATTTTGTCATTGTCTTCCTCCTGTAATTCAAATGGTTGTTTGCTTTTGCAATTCTAAAAGAGAGTCAATATTAAATTGGACAAAACAGACATTGTGTTTGAAAGGCAAAGCTATATCCAAAATCGTCTGTTGTCAAGAAGGGAATAAAAATATGTTGAGATTTTTTTGAAACATCCGCAAATAAAGGATTTCCTTCTTAGACTCCAACAAAAAGAGAAATCCATACCACTCTTTAAGCCTTTGCAAAGGATCCGGGAAAGGGAACGAAAGTCATTGTGGGATGGTTTGCGCTTCTTAGTAGCCCAGCGGTTCTCCGATCAGCTTAACGTGAATACGTCCCTTGATCATGTGTCCCTCGATGACGCTCCACATGTTGCAGATTCTTTGTTCTGAACGGCAATCGTGACACAGCCCGTCCTCAACACATGGGTTCTTTAGACCAAGTCGAATGGCATTGACCGGTGCGGCATAGTGCTTGACACGAGCCATAGCGGTTTCGAGGTCCGGAACAACCTTGTTCATGCCGACCACGAGGATTACTTTTCGGGGTCCAAAGGTCATGGCCGCCACCCGGTTGCCCATTCCATCCAAATTAACCAGTTTTCCATCCATGGTGATCGCATTCGAACCGGCGATCATCACATCCGCAGTTAGCCCTTTCCTTCTTAATTCAAGCCCCTGTTCCGGCGTCAGTCCCTGTGCGTAAGGATCTATCAGTTTGACACCAGGCAGGGCTGCAATTGCATCCCATAAACGCATTCCCACGGCTGTCATGGTTCCATTTCTAAACACCGTTGATCCCTCCTGAATCATTTCAAGGATCTCGGTTTTGGCTTGCTCCGCGGTTTCTGCGAATGAACCACCCATTCTTCGCGTCTCAAGAGCTTTTATTACCTTTTCAGCTACTTTTTGATTCCAGGCCCTCTGATGTGAATCCATTTTTGCCTCCATAACGAGTCGAATGTTAATGTTGATTGCAATTCAAAACTTCCCACGTGGTTTCTTGACTCTTCCCGCATATATCACTGTCAAGGAGATTGCAACCAAAGTAAACTTGAGTTGCCGGGACTCCGTGTTCTTGTAAAGCCCTGCACCGGCGTGTTACATTATGCTGGCCGGCGGAATCTCCGCACAAGACTGCTCCTTCTTCTGCTTCTTGTAAGAGTGACTTTCGCCCTATGGTTTCGCAGTTCAAAAGGCCCGGAAGGAATTGGAAGGAAATGTGATTTCATTATTTGGGACTGTTTTACAACGGAGGTTGATATGCGGACTATGATTCTTGTTGCGGCCCTGGCTTTCATGCTTGCGGGTGATAACCCGGCAGCGGCGTCGGAACCGCCTGCAAGCGCGGACACGGAGTTCTGCATTGACTGTCATCGCG
>CAYPSZ010000310.1:0-4381 GCA_964413125.1 uncultured Desulfobacterales bacterium | reverse complement strand
GGGGGTTGGGTCAATCGGCTGGATGGCAGGAAGGTGGAAGCGACCCCTGAAATCTTCTTTGAGTTGGATATTGGTGCTTCATCATGTTGTTTTATACTGTTTTTCGGCATTTTCCGGGCGGAGGAGTTCCGCTCCGGTACAATCCGGCCCTTGTCCTCGGTAATGTCATGGCTCGCGTTTACATGAGCTTGCCTCCGGCTCGTCTATTGGTGTAGCGCAGCGGTCAGGGCCGGTGGCCGGGCAAGCATCGTTGCGATGATCACCATGGCTGCCCCGCAGGCCGACCAGATGATTGCCGGCCGTTGTTTCAGATGGCGGATAAAGGGGCGCCAAGGCGCGGTCCGCAGAACCAGTTGCAGGAAACAGACGAGCTTTTTGCTGCATGCATGGAGGAAACCATACGACCTTGCCCGTCGAAATCCTCGGGGCAGCACATGGAGCATGAGCAGGTAGAGGAAGTAGGCACCTTTGACGGTTCTGATCCGGTCTTCTCCGCTTTTGGCATGGCGGTAGCGGAAGGTGACCATGCCATCCCGGCACTGCAGAATGTCCTGCTCCCGGATGACGCCCCGGTATAGGTAACGGCCAAGATAGACAAGGGCCTTCTCGCCGTTGCCTGCATCCTTGCAGTCAACCACCCACTGCGTGGGGCAATCATGGGGAACCGGCAGTTTGTGTTCGACCAGGGCCTGGAGGAGTTTAGCCCGGAACACCTTGGCCAAGGCCTTGTGGCTGAAGAGATCTGTTTGCAGGTTGATGCTTGCTGCCGGTATGACCACATGGATGTGGGGATGGTAATCCAGGGTTCTGGAATGGGTGTGGAGGATGGCGGTGAATCCCGGTGATCCGCCGAGTTTCTTGTCGTTATGGGTGAAGGATTTCAGGAGATCCTGCACCGCCCTGAACATCAGGGAGTAGACGGTTTTCTGGTGTTTCCATGCCAGATCCCTCAGCTGCCGGGGCAGCGTGAAGGTGATGAGGTAATATTGACATGGCAGCCGCTTGTCAAGTTGGCTTTCCAGCCACTGCCGGCTTTCGTGGTTCTGGCAGTGGGGGCAGTTTCTGTGGCCGCAGGAATGGGGAATATAGACCTGTTCGCCACACCGGTGATCCGAACAACGGGCCAGCATGTGCGGTCCATGCTGGTGTCTGCATCGAGCCATGGACTCCAGGGCCTTGATATGGCCGGGCAGCAGATTTTTAGTGTAGGTGCGAAAGAAGCTGTCCTTGAATTCGTTAATAATCGTGGAGAGCAGCATTAGTTGAGCCCTCCCCACTTGATGTCCATGGAATTGATCAGGGTATTGACGGCCAGACGGGCATTGTTGGCCGTTTTGGTGGTCAGGTGGGTGTATCTGGAGGTGGTCAGGATGCTGACATGGCCAAGGATCTGCTGGAGCTCAAGCAGATCGACTCCGGACTCCAGCATGTGGGTGGCGTAGCTGATGGCGCAGGGAATGGCATGAGATTTTTTTTTATGCCGAGCTGTCGGACAACGGACTGCATAGCGGTTTGAATACCGCCCCTGTCCAGGGGCAGGTCAACCAGGTGGGCGTTTTTCAGACCTCTTTTCCTGCTGGGGAAGAGAAATCGGGGATGCTTGTGAACGGCCCAGAACTCCCGCAGCACCCGCAGGGTTTTGTCAGGCAGCGGCACCAGCCGGTCCTTGTTGCCTTTGGCATTACGAATATGGACCCGCATGTTGTCTGCGTCGATGTCGCCGACAGTGAGCCGGATGCCTTCGCCAAGGCGCAGGCCCATGCTGTAGGAGGTGAAGAAGAAGACTTTGTAGCTCAAGATCCTGGTTGCGGCAAACAATTGCCCCATCTGTTCGGTGGAAAGAATATCGGGGATTCTGGATATCCCGGGAGGTTTGATCAGCGGGACATCCTCCCGGGGTTTGTGCAGTACCCCGGAGTAGAAGAACTTCAGGCCATACAGGTCGAGCTTGACCGCGCTCCAGGAGTGCGTGTCCAGGAGTTCCGTGAAATAATCGAGCAACTGGCCGGAGTTGAGATTGTCAATCCTGCAATCGAAATAGTTGCCGATACGCCGGATCGCCCTGGCGTAGGCTTCGATGGTCTTTGGCTGTAGACCGCCCAGTTTGAGGCATTGCAGGTGTTGCCGGTACTGCTTGTTGAAGTAGGGATCTTGCGGCATGGTGGTGTTCATTGTAACCTCCTTGGTAATGGTTGACGTGGCGGCCTTGCCTTTGCCCGGCCGATTTCTACATTACCGCATGCAGTGAGATTACAACATGCAAATTATGGACAAACATGATCGCTCGGGGCTCGTCTGCCGCGTAGCGGCTTCGTCCAACAAGGCAATTTCAGCGGACGCAAAAAGCCGCGCCGCTGAATTGCGACGTTATTTGCCATGGAAGCCATGAAAGGAGTTTAGAATGAACATAGTTGAGAGAATTCTTGAGCAAGTCAAATCAATGCCCGAGTTGGATCAGGCTGAGGTGCTAGATTTTGTGGAATATCTGAAATCTAAAAAGGGACGAAAAGAGGAAGACTCCGAATGGTCTCGGTTTTCATTAGATTCTGCAATGAGGGGGATTGAAGAGGAACCGAGTCCATATGGTATTCATGATATCAAGGAGAAATTCTCATGATCCAGGAAGGCCAAATCGTTCTTTTTCGATTCCCCTATGCAGATCAAAAAGATGGTAAGCTGCGCCCGGCATTAATCGTTCGGCAACTTCCAGGAACTTATGACGACTGGCTTATTTGCATGATCTCATCGCAACTATCGCAAGAAGTACCTTCATTTGATGAAATTGTTTCTAAAGAAGATAGTGACTTCAACAACTCTGGCTTGAAATTCGCCAGCGTCATCCGAATTGGTCGCTTAGCTGTAGTACATAAAACCATTTTGGAAGGCACCATTGGCGAGATTGGCACTGATCGTTTGACTCGAATCAAGAATCGATTGTCTGATTGGCTAATCGGCAAATAACAAAGGGCTGGACAAGGATGCGTGCAAAAAGCGCCCGCGCACCTGTCAGCCCGAGCGTTGGGCGAGATGATATTTACAAGGTAATCGTGGATACAAAGATTTTAAAAGACATGATATCAGTTATAAGAACTGAGCAAATACGTAGAATGTCATTACTGCAAGATGAAGACACTAATTTCTTATATGATCAGTGGTCATTTTCAGATGGGCCGTTTATCAATGAGCTCTGTCTGATGTTTCTGGTTACATTGAGACATCAAATTGAAAGGGAGGTGGTTAGAATTGCAGCCCGGTCGAATGAAAATCGAATTGAAATTAGTGGTAAACAATATCAAGAAAACATTAGACGTTTACGAAAAATAAATCAAAGGGGGAAAAATATTGGTTGGGATTGGAAGGAAATATCCAAAAGATTGAATCTGGAGACTTATGAGAATTATAAATTCATTGAAGCGCTTCGGCTCCTATCAAACTTATACAAACATGAACCTTCAATGGAACCTGACGATGGCTTGTTGAAGTTACTTGGGTTAGAAATTGGAGTTAGTTATGCATCTTTGCCTGAAAGCGGTGAATTACAGAAAGGATTTGCGAAATTCGTTGGTCTCGAAAGTGATGCAAATTATTGTGACATTGCTGAACGGTTTGTAGATATCTCAAATACATTTTTATCAAATGTTAAAAACCGGACAAAATTAACTGAAATTAAATGGGGTGCAGCATCCTTAAATCCGGACGATTTTGCACGATAAGCGTATTATTGAAAGTAGACAAACTTCGGATGGACAATCGCCCAACAAGTAAATTCACCCGACCTCCTTCGTCGGCGGGTGATTTAAACGTTCCCGGCGACTGCGTCGCCGGGAATGCGCGGCGCTAACTTCGTTGAGTAGCCTGGCCCAGGCGCCGCTAGCGCCGGAACCAGGCTACTCAACCCGACTGCGCGCGCCGTCTGGGCTCAGGCCTGCGGCCTAGCCCAGCCGACGTGCTCGCGGGTTACCGCCGCGCATTATACGGCCTTGGAGCGACAGGGGGACGGACCCGATGATCACCGCAGACGAGCTGTGGCCGACGCTTGACGCCACCGGCGAAGGCGAGGTTCGCAAGAAGTTGGCGCAGGGGGTTTACGGCCGGCAGAAGATTCCGCTGGTCAAAGCGTGGCTTGACAGGAAGGACCGAGAGCGTGCGGATGCTGCCGGCCAGGACCGAGACTCTCGCGAGGAGGAGACGCTCAAGCTCAGTGCTGAAGCCAATTCGATCGCCCGTGAAAGCAACGCGATCTCCAGACGCTCCAACGTCGCGGCCTGGGTCGCCGTCGCCATTGACAGCGATTCCGACTTCATTTCAAAGCGGGTGCCAGGTAGCAGATCCTGCACCAAACACTTATCGAGATTCCACCACCCGGGGTCCCAAGTTTGGG
>CAYPSZ010000309.1:0-28884 GCA_964413125.1 uncultured Desulfobacterales bacterium | reverse complement strand
CGTGGAATACCCGGCCACCCTGCGCCATGCAATCCTGGAAGGTGTAAAGCGACTTCCCCTTCTTTCCGTGATCCATTACACCGAGGAGGACGGCGCTTTTATCTACCTTTCCATCGAGCCAACAGACGGACAAGTGGAGGCTATCAGGCTCGCAATGGAAAATAAGATCCCGGTTTTCTTCCTGGACCGGGACACCGAGGGCTATCCACTGGATCGGAAACCCATGCCGGATCCGTATGCGGCGGCGCGCATAGGCCATTCCTCTTACTGTAGGGCGTACCTTGAAAGGCACCGTCACACCCGGCGGCCCGAGGAAGACGAACTCAGGGAGCGCTCAATGGCCTATCACCTGAGGTCGCTGGCCCGTGAGGAGCAACGGGTTCTTTTCACCTGCGGGCTGTACCATCTGCCCGGGATCCTTTCCTTCATAGAGCGGGACCAGGCAGAGCCCATAGGAAGACGGAAAAGGGAAGGGGTGGGACTTGCCCACCTTCATGAGGAATCGAGCCGGGAAGTCATGACCGAGATGCCCTTTTTGGCGGCGCGCTATGAGGCCTTCCGCTCTTTGGCCCAAGGGCCGCAAGTTGATCGGCTCGAGGTGCAGCGGGAGCTCATTGGAATCGCCCGGGAGGAATACTGGAGAAGCACCAAGGAGCGTGTCAATCCAAGCCAGTTAAGAGTACTCACAAAATTCGCCAGAAACTACGCATTGATCACGGGCGCGTTGACTCCGGATTTCTACCAGCTCGTAATGGCGGCACGGGGAGCCGTGGATGACGACTTTTCCTACGAGCTCTGGGAAAAGGGAAGCGAGTATCCCTGGCAGGCGGAGGATCCGGGAATTCCGGTGCTCCGTCTTAAGGGCGAGGATCTCCTGCTGGACCAGAAGCGGATCCGTTTTCATCGCCGGCTAAAGACGTTTCGCCGCCGGCTTGTACCTGTCCCGGTACGAAAGAAGGGGTCAAGAAGGGACAGAGAGCGTTGGAAGCAGGACTTCAGCGGTGACCGGATCTGCTCCTATCCGCCCGAGGATGTGGTTGTTGAGGGCTACGGGGCAGGCCTCATGAAAAAGGCCCTGGAGATCAAGACCGAGGAAAACGCCAGGGTGGTTCCGTTCAGCGCTTCCATGCTTGACGGTCTGGACATTCGCGAGACCCTGCGAAACTGGCACCGCGGGACCTTGTACGTTCGTGAGGAGAGGCCGGTTAGGGGAAAGGTGGGGTCAGTGGTGGTCATTTTTGATTCGGATCTCCCGGGAAAAGCCGAGGGTGAGGCCTTTCCATGGCGGGTCACCTGGCTGGGCGAGCATAGCCAGGAGTCTGATATGGCCTTTTACAGCACACCGGCGGGGGAGGTCATGGAGGGCCCCGGCATAAGTCGATGCCGGTATGGCGGATTCATGCTCACCTATCCCCCGCTTCGAGTCTACGATATATGGCGGGATCCGTTTTTCGACGTGGCCAGAAACAAGCCCGAGAGGCTTCTTATGGCTGCCCTTGACTACAGCCTCGAGAAGAACGTGGTCTACGTTGCGGCGGATCCTCCTTCAGGGTGGTGCCGAAGCCTGGCCGCAAGGCTCTCCAAACGGATCCTTTATCTGCCCATTGGCGTGTTTTCACCAATCACTCTTCGAAAAGTCCGCCGGTTTCACGTACTGGACGGCCATCACGTGCGGCGATATGCGCCGGAATATATAAAGGGTTATGGAAGAGAAGCTTGAAGACAGAACCAGGATTATCCTGGACAGCATAGCGGACGGGGTTTTCACGGTCGACTCGGATTGGCGGATCACTTCCTTCAACAAGGCGGCTGAGCGAATCACCGGCATCCCGAAAGAGGATGCAGTTGGGCATCATTGCTGGGAGGTTTTCCGGGCCAGCATTTGTGAAACCCGCTGCTCGCTTCGGCATACAATGGAGACCGGCAGTCCGGTCCTGAACCAGTCCATTTTCATTGTCAGCGCTGGAGGAGAGCGAATTCCGGTGAGCATCTCCACGGCTCTCTTGCGGGACGGGACCGACAAGGTGATCGGAGGCGTGGAGTCGTTTCGAGACCTCAGTGTAGTGGAGGCTCTTCGCAAGGAACTCTCCGGAAAGCACTCATTTCAGGACATAATCAGCAAGAATCGGGAGATGCATCGGCTGTTTAGGATCCTGGAACAGGTCTCTGAAAGCAGCAGTACGGTCTTATTGCGCGGGGAGAGCGGCACGGGAAAGGAGTTGTTTGCAAGGGCCATCCACATGTTGGGCCCTCGCAGGGAAAAGCCTTTTGTTGTTATCAACTGCGGCGCCTTGCCGGATACACTGCTCGAGTCCGAGTTGTTCGGTTACAAGGCCGGGGCTTTCACGGATGCCCGCCGTGATAAGCCCGGGCGTGTGGCCATGGCCCGGGGGGGGACCCTGTTTCTGGATGAAATAGGTGATGTCTCTCTTTCTCTTCAGGTACGCCTTCTAAGGTTCCTTCAGGACCACGTTTACGAACCTCTGGGCGGGACCCGCTCAGAAAAGGCGGATGTGCGGGTGGTGGCGGCCACCAACCAGGACCTCGAGGCCAAGGTGAGCAGGGGGGAATTCCGTGAAGACCTTTTTTATCGAATCAATGTGGTAAGCCTGCATCTGCCTCCCCTGCGCTCCCGCAAAGAGGATATTCCCCTGCTCGTGGAGCACTTTGTAAAAAAGTGCAGCCGTTTGAACGGCAAAGAGATCCAGGGTGTATCACCGGAGGTGCTCTCCCTTCTAATGGGTTATGATTTTCCGGGTAACATCAGGGAACTTGAGAACATCATAGAGTATGCCACTGTGGTCGGCAGGGGTGACTGGATCGGGGTGGAGCATCTTCCGGATGATTTTCGAAGTAAGATAGGAGTGGGGTTGGGCCATGCTGAAGACGTGTCCGGCGGGGAACCAGCCTGGGAGGACATGCAGAGGGACTTCCTGCTGGCGGCCTTGAAAAGGCACGACTGGAACCGTTCGGCTACAGCGGCCGACCTGGGGATTCACCCGAGCACCCTGTGGCGTCGTATGAAGCGCCTCAACCTTTCGGTCCCGGACTCGGATGGACGAAAGCGCAAGACGCCTACTGAGGCCTGAAAAGTGCATCTAGGACGTCGCAGGATGTGGGAAGCGGCGGCAGATCAATCTTTTGGCGTTTCTTGTTATCAAAGTCGTCAAGGGGATAGATCCTGCCGTGGGTGCGAACCAGATCTTCCTGGGCCCGTATGCCCTGGGGCGCATGCCCTTCCCTGACCGCCATGTTCTTGAGTAGCGTCAGGAAATCCGTGATCCTCACGTTGTTGGGGCATCGTTCCTGGCATGTATAACAGCTTGAACAGAGCCACAGCTCATTGCATGCAAGCACTTCTTCTCTTAACCCAAGAAGGGCCATGCGAATGATACGGATGGGGTTGAAGCGACTTTCCACCTGGGCCACCGGGCAACTCGCCGCACAGGTGAGACAAGTGAAGCAGGTCATGAGATTTGCGGCCTCGGGCAGGCGGGCCAATTCCCGCCTAAAACCGGAGTTCAGGTGATCAAGTTGAATGCTCTCCACGAATACCGCCTTCCTTTCTGCTATGAAGTTGCACCAACACTGCCATCGGAACGGACACAACGTTTGGTGCCCGCCGGCGCCACAGGCACTACCCCATCATCCCCTCGATCATACCCATGGTCTGACGGTCTGTGAACATGGGAACCCATGCGGCGCCGTTGGGGCATGGGGCCGCGCACAGCCCGCATCCCTGGCAGGCCGAGGGAATGACGCGTATGCGATCCTTTTCGCGGAAGCGGGCATTGAAGGGGCAGACGCCGACACAGGTTTCGCAGATCGAACACAGGGCGTGTCTCACCTCGGAAACCGTCCGTGAAGCGGGCAGGGTCGTACGCCCGAGAAGGACCAGGGCCCTCATGGCAGCCGCACGGGCCTGAATCACGGTTTCTTCCATATTTCTCGGGGAATGGGCGGTGCCGCATACAAAGACGCCCGGCCTCTCCAGGTCAACAGGGCGCCATTTGGGGTCCATTTCTTGAAAAAAGCCGTCTTTGTTGAGTTGGATGCCCATCAGCTCGGCCAGGCGGCCGTTTTCTGAAGGCTCTATGCCCGTGCTGAGTACCAGCAGGTCAGGGTGCACATGCACGGGGATTCCCAGTATGGGTTCCTTGAAGCGGACAAACACTTTGTCCCCTTGCACCTCCACCTCAGGCTTTTCACCGGGCCGGTAGGTGATGAACTGAACGCCCTTTTCCCTAAGCTCCCGGTAGCGGGATTCCATGAAACCATAACTCATGAAGTCGCGGTAGAGTACGTATATGTCCGCATCCGGATTGACATCCAGGATCTTTGATGCGTTTTTCAGGGCCGAGGCGCAGCATATCCGGCTGCAATAGGCCCGGCCCTCGGGATCACGGGAACCCACGCACTGGATCATAATCACCCGGCCCAAAGACCCTGAAGAGATGTCACCGTCTGCGAGGCGAGTCTCCAAGTCTCCCTGCCGGATAATCCGGCCGCTTTGACCCAGGGCGTAATCATGCGTGTCCGCCTCCCGGCACCCGGTGGCCAGAATTATTGCACCACATGCCAGGGAGTCCTCCTTGTCCCCATTTCCAATGCGGACAGCGAAAAGGCCGGGCTCACCGCTCAGCCCTATGAGTTCAGTGCCGGTGTATACCATTATGTATCTGTGACCTTGGACCCGTTCCTCCAGGTCTTGCAGAAAACCGGTCGGATCTGCTCCATCAAGGGTGAAACGCCTTTTTTTTGTCTCACCGCCCAGGCGGGCTTCTTTTTCCAGGAGATGGACTTGAATGCCGCAGTCGGCCAGGCTCAGGGCCGCCGTCATTCCGGCCAGGCCCCCGCCGATAACCACAACCTCCCTTACCGCTTGAATCAATGAGGTCCCGGGAAACTCCCGGTGCTTCAGCTTCTGCACCGCCGAGGCCAGGATGCATTCGGCCGGCCCGTTTGCTCCACCTGAATCTCCGGTTCCAAGACCCGTCCCGCGAAGATCCACCACTTCCACCAGGTCCTCTCCAAGACCCAGAGCTTTGCCGAGCTTCCTGAGACGGGGGTCATAGATATAAGGGGCGCAGGCGCCTACCACCAGGCGGTTCAGGCCTTTTCCTTCCAGCGTTTTTTCGGCCTCCTCAAACCCATTGGGCCTGCAAAGCATGTCTCCTTCCATCACATGGGCGATATCCGTATGCTCAGCCAAATACCCCCGGATTCTCTCCCACGGGAGGTCCTGTTCCTGACCGCCCATGCACCTGCAGAGGAGTACTCCCACTTTTGGGATCTCCCGTGAGACGTCCCGGGAATGGAAAGAAGCGGTTTCCGGAGTTTCGGGCGTGATTGCGGCCAAGGCGGCCGCCTCCCAGGCCGCGGTTTCAGCCTGAAGCACCGTTTCGGTTATGTCTTTAAGCCCTGTGGCGGATCCGCACCAGAAGACCCCTTTACGGCCGGAGGCGTCAGTGTCAAGGCCCGGCCCCGGAGCGAAACCCCACTTATTAAGTTCAACGCCGGCGGCCTCGGCCAGCCTTCGCATCTCGGGCGTGCTCGCCTGCCCGGTGGAGAGCACCGCCAGGTCAAACGCCCGCTCCGTGATCTCTCCCCGGGCCTCGGGAAAGTACCTGATATACAGCCGCCCGTCGGGGCCGGACTCGATGGTATGAACACGGCATTGAATGAGTTCAATGCCTGCCGCCTCGGACTGGAGTTGATACCGGTATCCCTCCTTGCCGTAAGCGCGCATGTCCATGTAAAACAAGGCAGTCTCCGTTCCGGGTGAACGCTCCTTGACAAGAAGGGCCTCCTTGAGCGCAAACATGCAGCATATGGAGGAGCAGAAATCCTGCCCGCACATGGCGTTTCTGGATCCCACACACTGAATCCAGGCCATACTCCTCACCGGATCGCCCGTGGAGGGCCTGACAACCCGCCCCGAGGTCGGGCCGGATCCGCTGAGTATGCGCTCCAGTTCAAGGCTGGTGATTACGTCGGGCAGGTTTTGATAGTTGTAAGCGTCAGGCGGCCCGGGATCATAGAGGCCGCAGCCGGGCGCAAGTATTACGGAAGCCGCCCGGCAAACCGACTCTGTATGTTCCTCCTCCAGGGAGATGGCCTCAGTGGGGCACGCCTCTAAGCATTCGCCGCACTTGGTGCATGCCTCGAAATCTATTACATAGGAGAAAGGGATGTTGTGAGGCACATCCCGATGGACCGCCTTGATCTTGTTCATCCCTTCATTGAAGGCGTCTTTGATTTCTACGGGGCATACATCCTCACACCGGCCGCAGCCGATGCAACGTCCCGGGTCCACACCTCTGGGAAGAGTGCGAAGGGTGGCTTGGAAGCGCCCGGCCTCGCCTTCGAGCCCTATCAGTTCGGTCATCGGCATAATGCGTATGTTCCGGTGGAACAAACCCTTGCGCATGCAGTATTCAGAGGCTTCGTCACGCTCCCAAGCCGGCAGCATCCGACAAAGACCGCAATGGTTATTGGGAAACTGGTAGTCGAGCTGGGAAAGGATCCCTCCCAGGGCGGGCGAGGACTCTGTCAGAACAACCAGGCGGCCTCGTTCGGCCAGATCGATGGCCGCCTTGATACCACCGACACCCGCTCCAACTACCAGGACTGTATCCAGGTTCTGTTCAGCCATGTGACCTCCTTTCCGCTATTCCGCAGTAAGATCGAGAAATTCCTGGTCTTCGAAAACGGAAAGAGGCAGCGGTTCGTCGAGGCTGCGTCCGGGTTCATATTGGAAACGGGCCTGGGTTCGGTGCGCAGCCGTGCGGAAGAGCTCCATGACCGGCAGGTCCATGGGGCAGGCCGTGGAGCACTGGCCGCAGCCAACACATAGGGTGCTTATGTGGAGCATACGGGTAATGTGAAAGAAAGCAGTGTCGGTTGGGAGTTTTACCTTCCCCCGTTTTCCGGCCCAGCGGAAAAACTGCTCAGGATCGTGTCTGAAGGTGTCTGTTAGAAAAACGCACTCCCGGCAGTAGCACACGGGACACGCAGCCCGGCAGTTGTAGCAGTTGATGCAGGTCTTGAGAACGTCCCGGAGAGCGGCGAACGACGAGGTGCCTTCGGTATACTGCTTGATCATAGCGTCCCGCTCTGCAGTTCTTCCGGCAATGATTTCCTCGAGGGCCTTGTTCCGGTCTTCCGGTTCATTCGCCTCTTCCAGCTCGAGGGCCTTCAGGGCGTAAATTCCCGGGTCCGTCCGGGCGCAGAGAACAAGTGCATCTTCGAGACCGGCTCCGAATATGCATAGACCTATGTCCGCGCCTTCATGAGTCGGGTGTTCGCAGACACGGCACGCCTGGACCAGGGAAAGGGTGTTGTCACCACTGTCTGAACGCTTCCGAAAGACCGTGGCTGCAGCATCACCGGCCTCCGAAACGAGTTCAAGAAAGTCTCGTGGTTCCAGGCGACCCTCGCAGTCCGTGGTTACCAGAAGGACCTGTTCCCTGTCGGCCTGCTTGAGCTTCACAAGTTCCATATAGGCACGGCAGTCACACGGGCGAAGAAAAGCGGCGATTCGGTAACCCGGTTTCTTGAAGGTAAGGGAACTCAGAAGCCGGCCCGTACTTGTGGAAGTAACGGGTGCCAGTGGATCCAGGCCTTCCAGCCGTTTCGGGTCCCGTACAAGGGTGTGCATAACCATGACCCCGTCGGGTTGGCGCATGGGAAGAAAGACCGCTTGAACAACGCCATGTTCCAGCAGGCCTGAAAAGAATCCCTTTAACGCGTCATTTATGTTTCCCGAGTCAACCGGAAGCTTCACACATTTCGTCATTTGCAAGCAAACCTCCCTCAAAGGCTTATGCCACCAGCTCGTTCTTGAGTTCCGTGGGTCCCAAAGCCTTCACCTTTTCCGTCATCTCCCGCACAGTCTTAGAGAATACATTGCCCTCGCTGGCCCCAATCCATCGGAGCCATAGGCGGTCTTCTTCAAGTCCGTATTGCGCCAGGACCTCCTTGAGAAGGGCCACACGGCGCCGGGCCTTGTAGTTGCCGTTAATATAGTGGCAGTCTCCCGGATGGCATCCTCCGATCAAGACTGCGTTCGCACCCTCGAAAAAGGCCTTGAGCACGAACTTGGGGTCCACCATGCCGCTGCACATCATACGGATCAGCCGGACATTGGAGGGGTACTTGTACCGCGAAGTCCCGGCCAGGTCGGCTGCGGTGAAGGTGCACCAGTTGCATACAAAGGCTACGATGATGGGTTCCTGGTCGCTCATTTACTGCTCCGTTTCGATCAACAAAAAATAGATTTTACAAGAAAGAGTTTAATTATAGAATTTGTAAATACCGGTGCGAGGGTCTCGGATCATGTCCCTTCAGCCATCAACCCTTCGATTTCCGCGAACACCTGCAGATCAGTGAAGTGGCTGACCTTGGCGGCGCCGCTCGGGCAGTGAGCCGCACAGCTACCGCATCCCTTGCACTTAGCCTCGTTTACCACGCTTACGCCCCTACGTTCATCAAACTCTATGGCTGAATAGGCGCACAGTTCGCTGCAGGTCCGGCACCCCGAACAAAGATCCGAGTCGATGAAAGAGGTCATGGGGCTTACTTCAACCTTGCCGAAGGCGGACAGGCTTATGGCTTCACTGGCCGCACCCTTGGCCTGTGCCACGGTGTCGGGGATATCCTTGGGGCCCTGGCAGGTCCCCGCTACGAAGACACCTGCGCTTGCCGTGGAAACAGGCTCCAGCTTAGGGTGTTCCTCCAGGAAGAACCCGTCCCGCCCTGTGCTCAGGCCGAAAGTTCGGGCCACGTCAAGGGCGTCTTCACGAGGTTCCATGGCTGAGCAGAGGATGGCCATATCTACGGGGATGCGCATCATCTTTCCGAGGATCGTGTCCTCTGCAATCACTATGAGCCGCCCTTCTTCCTCAGGATCCTCGGCCTTGTCCGTGATCATGGCCGCTTTACCGCGAATCAGTTTGACTCCCTCTCCCTGAACACGGTTCATGAACTCCTCGTAGCCTTTTCCAAAGCACCGCATGTCAATGTAGAAATTGTACACAGCAGTTTCTTCGCCGAGCCTGTCTTTGATGAGGTGGGCGTATTTCAAGGCGTACATGCAGCAAACGCGGCTGCAGTATTCATGGTAGTTTACGTCACGGCTGCCAATGCAGTGCAGTATGGCCGCGCTCTTAGGGGCCCCGGCAAAGCCGCCGTGGCCGTCGCGTATCAGGATTTGCCCCGCCGTTGGACCGGTCGCGTTCGTGAGCCGCTCGAAATCCAGGCTGGTGAAAACATTGGGGTACTTGCCGTATCCGAACTGAGCCATGGGCGTGGGATCCAGAAGGTCGAACCCGGTGGCCAGGATGATGCTCCCCACATCAAGATCGATTATCTCGTCCCGGGCGCTGTGATCAATGGCCTCCACCTTGCAGGCGTCCACACAGGCCATGCATTCGGAACAGACACCACAGTTGAGGCAGCGCAAAGCCTCTCTTGCGGCCTCATCAGACTGCAGCCCCTGATTAACTTCATCGAATGATCCGGTCCTCACCTCCACGGGCAGGAGTTCGGGCTCGGCCCTTGCCTCGGGGGGAAACCCTTCGGGTATCCGAGCCCAATCCTCGCCCGGTTCGGGCGGAGAAGTTGATGCATGAAATCCTTCCGACAGGTCCTCCCCGCGAAGGTAACGATCCATGGCATCAGCGGCTCTATGTCCCGCCGCAACCGCCTCAATGACCGTTGCAGGGCCGGTGACGTTGTCTCCTGCGGCAAACACCCCTCCAAGAGTGGTCTGCATTGTATGGGGATGCACATCAAAGGTGTTCATGCCGGTCAGGGATACCGGGTCATCTTTCCGGATCCAGGAATTATCCGGCCTCTGGCCCACGGCCGGAATCACCGCGTCACAGGGGATGGTGAACTCCGAGCCCTCTATGGGCACGGGTCGTCTTCGGCCGCCGGCATCAGGGTCGCCGGGTTCGGTGCGGATGCATTCGAAGCCGGTGACTTTGCCGCCCTCACCCTTGATCCGCAATGGAGCTGCAAGGTAATGGATCCTTATTCCTTCTTCAAGCGCCTCCTGGATCTCCTCATCATAAGCCGGCATCTCCTCGCGGGTCCGGCGATAGACGATCCGGACGTCATCGGATCCCATGCGAAGGGCGGTTCGGGCGGCGTCTACGGCCACGTTGCCTCCTCCAATGACAACAACGCGCTTGCCCGGCGAGGTCCCCCGGCCCAGGTTTGCTTCCCGCAAAAAGCCGACGGCGTCCACGACCCCGTCCAGCTCGCCTTCCCCGGGTATGCGGAGCTTGATGCCGAGATGAGCGCCGGTGCCGAGGAAAACAGCATCAAAACCCTTTTCCTTCAGGTCGGGCAGGCTGAAGTCCTCTCCCAGTCGAGTTTCTGTCCGGGCCTCTATGCCCAGGCTCAGAATATGGTCGATTTCGCGGTCAAGCACTTCGGGCGGCAGCCTGTAATCTGGTATCCCTACCCTGAGCATGCCTCCCAACGCCGGTAAAGCCTCGAATATGGTGACCTTGTATCCCTTCAACCTCAGGTCATAGGCTGCGGTCAGGCCGGCCGGTCCTGAACCTATTACCGCGACATGTTGATCCCGTTCCCGGATCTCGGGCCTGGGAAGATTCGCCGGGTCGATTTTGTCTGCGGCCGCCCGCTTGAGCTTGCAGATGGACACCGGTTGATCGACCTCGGCACGGCGGCATTTCGTCTCGCATGGGTGGGGGCATACCCGTCCCAGAACTCCCGGGAGGGGAAGTCGTTCCATGATCAGCCGCAAAGCGTCCTGATAACGGCCTTGTCCTATGAGTTGAACGTATCCCTGCACGTTGATTCCTGCAGGGCAAGCGAGCACACAAGGGGCCCGGTCCTTCTTTTCGATTGCGAAGGTAATGGGAACGGCCTGGGGAAAGGATCGATAGATCGCCTTCCTGTCCATGAGTCCTTGATCCCATTCATTGGGCCGCGTCACCGGGCAGACCTCGGCGCACTCGCCACAACCCGTGCACTTATCCGTGTTCACATAGCGCGCCTTCTTGCGGACCTGGACGCGGAAGTTACCCACATACCCGTCGACATTCTCTACTTCGCTGAAGGTCAGGAGTCGGATGTTGGGGTTTTGTCCAACAGAGACCATCTTGGGCGTGCCGATGCACGAAGCGCAGTCAAGGGTGGGGAAGGTCTTGTCGTACTGGAGCATATGGCCCCCTATGGTGGGCTGCCTTTCAACCAGAGTGACCTTGAACCCGGCGCTTGCCACGTCAAGAGCGGCCTGCATGCCAGCGATACCCCCTCCCACCACGAGAACGTTCGGATTCACGGGGACCACCTTGGCGTCAAGAGGATGCTGAAGGGGTACCCGGTGTATCCCTGCCCGGCACAGGTCGATGGCCTTCTTGGTGGCCTCGCCTTCGTCTTCAGTGACCCATGAGCAGTGCTCCCTGATGCAGACCATGTGAAAGGCCTCGTAGGGATTGAGACCGGACCGTTGGCAAACAGCACGGAAGGTTCGCTCATGCATGCGAGGCGAGCAGGAGGCCACAACCACGCGGTTCAGACCCAGCTCCCGGATATCCTTTTCGATCATATCCTGGCCGGGATCCGAGCACATGAAAAGGTTGTCTCTGGAGACCGCCACGCCGGGCTCTCCGGCAATGTAGTCCCGAACTTCTTCCACCCGCACCTTGCCGGCTATATTGGACCCGCAATGACATACGTAAAAACCGATTCGGTCTTCCATGATCCAAACCTCTCCTTACTCCAGCGACTCCATGACCAGCTCCGCGATGTCGGCCACCCGAATCTCTTCTTCCTTACCCAGGGTCTTGACCGCGTCCTCGAACATGATTATGCAGTAAGGGCAGGCCGCAGCCATGACCTCGGCCCCGGCCTCCAGGGCTTCTTTGACCCGCAGAATAGCGAACCGTTCATCTGTCGGAACTTCGTTCCACAGACCCCCTCCTCCTCCGCCGCAGCACAGGCTGTTATCGCGGTTCCGCTCCATCTCCACCAGATCAACGCCCGGGACGGCCCGGAGAACACGTCGCGGCGGCTCATAAATCCCGTTATGCCTTCCCAGATAGCATGGGTCATGGTAGGTGACCGTCTTTCCGAGTTCCCTGACAGGTGAGAGAAGGCCTTCAGCGAGTATCTCTTCCAGGATCTGAGTATAGTGCCGGACCTGATATACGCCCCCGAATTGGACATAGTCTTTTGAAAAGGCATTGTAACAGTGGGGGGAAGCTGTAAGGATTCGTTTTACACCCTTTTCCTCGAACACGCCCATGTTGTTATCCATGAGCTTGCTGAACACCTCTTCCCCGCCCATTTTGCGGATGGCGTCTCCACAGCACTGCTCACTCTCCTGAAGAACGCCGAAATCCACGCCGGCCGCCTTAAGAACCCGAATAAGAGCCTTGGCTGCCTTCTGGTTCCGTGCGTCATAGGCATGGGTGCAGCATGTAAAGAAAAGGTATTCCATGCCTTCGTGGAATGGCGCCGTTTCCAGATCTTTGGCCCAAGACGTACGTTCTTCAGGGTCTCCGGACCAGGGGTTGCCGCGGTTGGAGGCGCTTCCAAGAGGCCCCTTGAGGGAAGGTGGAATCGAGCCGGTTTCATTCATCATCATCCGCATGCATCTGAGGATGTCTATGATATGAAGCCCCCTGGGACAGTGGATTACGCAATTGTTACAGGTGACGCAACGCCAAAGGTCCTCGCTTTCGAAGCCTTCAAGCCCGAACTGGGCGAGGCGGATCATGGCCCGGGGAGAAAAATACCGGACCAGGTTCCATGGGCAAACCCCGGTGCACGTGCCGCACTGCATGCAGCGCTCCAGGTCTGCTCCGCCCAACTCCTTTATCGCGTCAGTGACTTCCAGGAAAGGGGTTACGGCATCCATTTCGGAGGTTCTCCCGGCGTGTGGGCGTTAAAAAATTCATTAACTCACATGGTGGTATACTTGGGACCGCCTCCACCTTCCGGCGGGACCCATGTGATGTTTTCGTATGGGTCCTTCACATCGCAGGTCTTGCAATGAAGGCAGTTGGAAAAGTTCAGCTTGAGGTCGGGTTTCCCCGTCTCCTCGTCAACCTCCATCTCATAAACGTTCGCCGGGCAGAACCGTTGGCATGGCGCCTGGTATTCAGCAAGACACTTGTTGTAACAGATGTCCAGGTCTATCACCTTCAAATGAGTCGGCTGCTGCTCTTCATGGGTGGCACCCGAGTAATAGACATCGGTTTCCTTGTCAAATGTCAAGGCCCCGTCGAACTTAATGGCGCCTGTCTGCTCTGCGGTGGGCGAATCCGTTCCGTAGAGGTCTTTGACCGTTTGAAGGTGGCTGAAGTCCGGTTCAGTGTAAAGCCGGTCTTTGAGGATTCTACCGCCAAGGATGTATTGGAATCCAGCCTTGATCAGGGCCCGGTAAAGACCCTTTTGGAAGGCCTGGTGGAAGTTGCGGACCTTGCGCAGCTCCCGGCCGATCCCGCTCTCATAAAGACGTTGCTCGTAACCCGCAAGCTTGGCATCGGAAGTATCATTTTCAAGCAGGGCCTCGAAGATGGTCTCGGCGGCCAGTATTCCGGATTTCATGGCCACGTGAACGCCCTTGATCTTCTGGCTTATGAAGAGGTTGGCCGAGTCCCCCACCATGAGCCCGCCGTCGACGGTAAGCTTGGGGATGGAAAAGTATCCGCCTACGGGCGCGGTCTTGGCTCCATACTGGGCGATCTTTCCGTCCTTGAGGATCTCTGATACCATGGGGTGTTCCTTGAACTTCTGAAACATCATATGCGGATCCAGAATAGGATCCTTATAGTCGAGGCCCACAAGGAGACCAAGGCTCACCATGTTGTTTTCCATGCCGTATATGAAGCCGCCTCCATACGTATTGCTCTTGAGAGGATAACCCATTGTGTGAATTACTTTCCCCGGCCGGATGCGCCCATCGGGCACCTCCCATACCTCCTTGACTCCGACCACATAGCTTGAGGAATTCTTATCCTTATCCAGAGCAAAGCGTTTGATGAGGGTCTTGGTGAGGCTTCCACGAGGACCTTCTCCGAATACGGTCACCTTGGCTTTCAGGTCGATTCCCGGCTCGAAATTTCCCTTCTTCTCGCCGTTGGCGTCGATTCCCTTGTCGCCGGTCCTTACACCCGCCACCCTGTCCCCGTCATAAAGGACTTCGGTTCCGGCAAAGCCGGCAAAAACATAGGTCTCCTGTTCTTCAACCAGCCCGCCCAGCCACTCGGTGAGCTTGGACAAAGATACAACATAGTTGCCGTGATTATTCAAGGGCGGAGGGGTGATGGGAGCCTTGATTTTTCCCTTTCGGGTCATAAAACAGACGTCCTCTTCCTCTACTTTGGCATCCAGGGGGGCCCCCTTTTCCTCGTAATCAGGTACAAGCTCCCGAAGCGGTGAAGGATCGATTACAGCCCCTGAGAGGCTGTGGGCCCCGACGTACGGACCCTTTTCCAGAACCGCGATCATGGGCTCGTCAAGCCTTTCACCCTCGCCGCCCGAGTCCACCTTCAGGTTGTGGGCCTTGACAAGGTTAACCAGGTGAAACGCCCCGCTCAGGCAGGCCACTCCTCCTCCGACAAAGAGTACATCAACTTCCATCACTTCACGTTCTTCTTCCATTACAGACCTCCTTGAGTATGATGCAGAGCCCGTAAAGACCCCTTTTGCACGGTTTTTTTGGGTACGTTCAGGGGGGAACGGACGGGCGGAATTGTCCTTGACCTTGCGAGAACTAGCTCATTCCTGGATTGGAATCTTCTGATTGAGCAATGATTTGACGAGTTCCACGGCCTTGTCCATGGTTACCTGATTCATGTTGAGCACCATGGTGTAAAGCCTCGGGTCATCGTGATTACGGTCGGGAGAAAGGCAGTCCAGAAAGCGCTCCCGAATCATGTCAGCCCTCTTTATGGACTGGCTCGCCTGGGTCTCGGTCATTCTGTATTTTTTCATTAGAAATCGACGGCGTTGATCATCGTCGGCCACCAGCAGGATGTGAATTGTCCCGGGATAGCCCTGAAGGGTGTAGTTTCCGCCCCGTCCGATAATGACGCAGTCGCCTTCCTCGTAGAGCTTCAAGATGACTGCCTTGACTTCATCCACGTAGACCTTTTCGTGGACATAGCCGTATTTATCGGAGTGACGCTCGAGAAAGCTTTGGCTTACGATGAAATTGAGCATCTTTTCCAGTTTGGTTATGCCCCGGCTTTCAAAACACTCAACCTGCTCAAGGGAGACCCCGGCATTTCTGGCGACTTCTTTGATCAACTGGTCGTTCACAAATCGATACCCCAGTTCCTCTGCCAGACGCTCACCCAGCGTGATTCCCCCTGCTCCGAAATACCTTGATATGGTAATTACCGCCATGTCCCCTTACCCCCTTTCTATAGAGGCACAACAAAAAGCAAACCCAAGTCCCATGTCACGTGATCTTTCCTTGGCGCTGATTGCGTCTTTGCGAGAAACAAAAGGTTTTGTAAAGCCCTCAACCTTATCTTGATTATAGTTGGGGCCTGATATCGTGTCAATCCGGGGGTGGAAAAATCTGTTGCGCTTGAAGCGGACCAACATTTATGCCGCCGGAAATCCACTCACACCAGGCAAAAACGGGTATGGCAGGGTCCACGCAAGCTGGTGGAAGCGGAGCCGAGCCCCGTCCTTCAGGCGGTTCAAACTCCTATCCCCAGTGCCAGGCCCGCCTGGTAGACCATGAAAGTGACTGTATATGCAATTACAAGATTAAACCCCAAAGAAAAGCCGGCCCATTTCCATGAACTCTCACGTCGTATACATATTACGGTTACGAAACAAGGTACATAAAGCATGGTGAAGAGGACCAGCGCAAAGGCACGAAGGGGGTTCCATTCCGGGTCGCTTCGCAACCGGGCGGAAAGGGACCTCTGTTCCGCAGCCTGAACGTCCCCCAGAGAATAGGCTGTGCCCAGGGTGGATACGATTACTTCCTTGGCTGCAAACCCACCGATAAGTGCTATATTAACCTTGTAATCAAAACCCAGGGGCGCAGTGACAGGCTCGATGGCGTGGCCGATGTACCCTGCCGCCGTGGCCATGAACTTCTCCCGGTTTAGTGTATGTTCCAGTTCGTCCATTTTGTTGCGGTATCCGGTGTATGCAATGCGGATTGAACCCGGACCGGATTCCCCCGGCTGCAATGAGGGTAAGAACATCACCCGGGCGGCTTGGGCCGGATCCCGGTCCTTTATGTCGGAAAGGATCTGTTCTCTTTCCGGAGCCTCGTAACCTCTCATTTGTATGGCAAGTTGATCTATTTGTTCGAGTGTTTCAAAATCCGGCACCAGGTTTTTAACCTCGGGTTGCGCCAGAAAGGCCCTCTTAATCCGATCTTCCTGTTCATGGAAGTTCTGAAGACGATCTTGTGGGAGTCCGGGATAGGTCATCATGGCCCAGATGAGGATGGAGATACCCAGTATGACGGTCCCGGCCTTCTTCACGTACTGCCAGGTCCTCTCCCACGTATGGATCAAGAGCCCCTTAAGGGTAGGGGCCCGGTAGGGCGGGAGTTCCATGACAAAAGGGGTCTTGGGGCCCCGCAATATGGTTCCCCGGATTATTTTGGCGGCAAAGAGTGCGAAGAACCAGGAAAGGATAGTAAAAAGAAAAAGCATTCGGGCCTGCCCTTGTTCAAAAAAGGCTGCAATCAGAAGCCCGAACAGGGGAAGCTTTGCGCCGCAGTTCATGAATGGAAGCACCAGAAGCGTGGCGATACGTTCACGGGGGTCCTTGAGCGTTCTGGTGGAAAGGACACCGGGCACGGCGCAACCCCCTGATATACCCCCGCTGACCAAAAGCGCGATCACGGAATTTCCGTGCAGCCCGAACCAGCGAAGCACACGGTCCAGCATATACGCAACGCGTGCAAGGTACCCTGAGTCCTCCATGATGGAAACGGCAAAAAACAGGAACAATATCAGAGGGACAAACCCCAATACGCCCCCTACACCGTCGATTATTCCTGAAATAATCAGAGAGTGCAGCGGCCCTTCCGGCAGGACCGCCGAGACCCCGGTCTTGAGCCGGTCGAAAAAGGCCTCCAACCATTCAACAGGGATCTCGCTCCCCCAGAAGGTGAACTCATAGATGGCATAAAGGATCCCGATCATCGTTAAAGGCCCGATGAGGCGGTTTGTCAGGACCCGGTCTATGCGGTCCGACATGTTCAGGCGTGATTCGATCCGGCGCTTGAGGGCTTTTCTAGTAATGCCGGCGATATGACCGTAACGATGATCCGCAATGATACCCTCGGGTTCCTCCTCGAGGGTGTCCAGTGTGTGCTTGGCCACACGATCACATATGGATTGCACTTCCGTGCTTAGAGCATTATCCTTATTTATAAGGTTTATGATCTGTTCATCTCTTTCGAGGCACTTGAGGGCAAGCCAGCGTGGTGAGTATGTGTCGCCGTGAATTCCCCCGCGCTGAATGACCTCTTCCAGTTCGTCCAGGCTCCTGTCGATATCGTTGCCGTACGAGATGAGAAGGGGCTCCCAGGCGACGGATTTCCCAGCCAGTTCAAGTACCTGGTCCAGAAGCGCATCGATGCCCTTTTTAGAACGGGCCACCGTGGGAACAACCGGGGCCTGGAGCAGGCTGGACAGGACCGGGACGTCGATGGATATGCCGCGGGCCTCGGCAACGTCCACCATGTTGAGCGCTATGATGAGCGGGACTCCCAACTCACGGAATTGGAGGGCCAGATACAGGTTTCGGTCCAGATTGGAGGCGTCCACTATATCGACGACCACGTCCGGTTTTTCGTTGACCAGATAGTCCCGTGCGACGATTTCTTCCAGGGAATATGCGGTGAGCGAATAAGTTCCGGGCAAATCCACAACCTCGATGTCCCGGCCGCGGTGGCGAACGCGCCCCACCTTTTTCTCCACGGTGACGCCGGGGTAGTTGGCAATATGTTGACGTGCGCCCGTGATGGCGTTGAATGCAGTGGTCTTGCCTGCGTTGGGATTGCCCGAGAGTGCGATTCTGATCTTTCTTTCCATCATGCCGGCTTATTCAAGGTCTGGGAATTAATTGTGTGTTAAGGATTCGGAGACATCCACTTCCACCATCACGTTATCCGCCTCGTTGTTTCGGAGGGTAATCGTGCTGTCCATAAGCTTGACAGCCACCGGGTCCCTGAGGGGGGCCCTGCCCTGAATCCGGATGGCTGTTCCGGGGACCAGACCCATATCACGGATCCGACGTCCCATTTCACCGGAGGCCCCGACCTTCCGGATGATGCCGGCCTGGTTGTCGGCCATCTCACGCATCTTGATGATTCTTTTCATAGCACATTCAATCGGCGGGCAGCAGCTCCTGGGGTTCACCCAGGGTGAACTCGCCTTTTTCGATCAACGCTTTGAGCACATTTGCAATCTCCAGGGCCCTGGTACGTGATGAGAGCGGAACCGTGGCCACATCCTGACCGTTGAATCGGATGGAACCGCCCATGAGCTCTGCATAGCTGACCTGCCCCAGGCTTGAAGGTTCACCCCTGGGATAATCATTGCCGTAATCGATGATCTGCGTGAACAGCTCGTCGTCTCCCACACCCGTAAATCGCGCCATGTCTTCGTCCAGGACCGGGATCGGGATGCCCAACCCCAGGGCGATGGAACAACCATATCCAACCATGCCGACCCCCACCACCCATCTGGGATCCATTTTCTTGAGATCTGCCGTGACCATCAGGGTTCCTGCGGGACTCAGTGGTACGCCGTTTTCTCCTCTCGGGGCCCCGGGCTTGTGCTGGGTTCCCGGACCCATTACGTAACCTTTCGCTCCACCAAGAAATATCCGAGTTCCGACCCCTATGCTACGATATAAGGGATCGTTGAAGAGCGGGCTCAGGCAACCGGACGTGGAGTAATTGGCGTTGCCGGTGAGGGGCTTGAGCACCCCCATATAGGTGTAGATGGTTTTTTTGGAAAGGTTCACGGCGCAGTTGTAGTTCTGGTACCCGTTGCGCGGGTTCACCATCACTGCATAAGGCAGTTCCTCAAGGGTGATCCTTCTTTCCATCTCCCGATTGGGATAACAGTCGGTGCCGTAGGCGGTGGCTTCAAGTTTCACTTTACGGCCGACCACCAGATCTTCGATCACGTGCCCGCCACCGTACTTGAACTGACCCGGGTGAATACGGTTGAGAGGGTCGTCCTCGGCGGGTTCAGTGGCGCCCAGATAGAGGTCACCCGCTGCAAGCCCCGCGTAGGCGGGCACGCCGTTCAACAGGACCCGGGCCGCCTTTATGGCGGGCTTTACAGGCCCGAAGTTGAGGAAAACCCCGGAAGAGCACATGGGCGCAAAGGTCCCGGTGGTGACTACATCCACTTCACGGGCCGCTTTTTGGGCCCCTTTGCTGCGAACAATGTCTACCATTTCATCCGCTGTAACAACCACCACCTTGCCTTCTGCAATTCTCCGGTTGATTTCCCGGATTGTCTTGGGCTTTTTCTTGGGCATTCAGGAGTCCTCCAGAAATGACGATAACAAATCATGTTAGAGCGTATCCTTTGGCAATACAAGGAAAAATGCGGCCGGCTGCCTCGGTACGGCATCAAAACCATCATTGTCTCGAGCGCCTGGCATCCAAAGCTCTTGTTTATTATGACAAGATCTCTTGAGTGAGGCACCAAGGCGATTCAGTCCTGTATTCCCCAGTTACAGCCCTTGACTTTGAAGGGGTGTTCGCATAACCATACCCGGGATTTCGGCTCTTTGCGGGGAGTACAGGGGAAAAACATGGGACATAGGAAGGTGGACATCGGCGATCTGAGCCTTGGCGAAAACGCGCCTTTTTTCGTTATTGCGGGTCCGTGTGTGATAGAGAGCGAGGAAACCACCTTTCGAGTGGCGGACTATCTTCGCGAGACAGTGGACACTGTTGGTGTTCCCGTGGTTTTCAAGGCCTCTTATGATAAGGCCAACCGGACCTCTCTGGATTCTTACAGAGGTCCGGGAATAGACACGGGACTGGAGATCTTGGACAAGGTGCGGGAGAGGACCGGGCTGCCCTTGCTATCGGACGTCCACTCCGTCCTTGAAGTGGATAAGGCGTCCAAGGTGCTTGATGCGCTCCAAGTTCCGGCTTTTCTGTGCCGCCAGACCGATCTGCTTACGGCTGCATCCAGGAGCGGGCTCGCCGTCAACTTGAAGAAAGGCCAGTTTATGGCTCCCTGGGACATGGAGCAGGCTGTCTTAAAGATTGTCTCCGGAGAAAACAGGAATATCCTCATAACTGAACGGGGCACTTCGTTCGGTTACAACAACCTGGTTGTGGACATTCGATCAATTCCGGTGATGCAGGCATTCGGGTATCCTGTGGTGTTCGATGCCACGCACAGCGTCCAATTACCCGGTGCGGCCGGAGGAAGTTCCGGCGGGCAGAGGGAGTACGCCGAGGTCTTGGCTCGTGCCGCTGTTGCAGCCGGTGCCGACGGTGTGTTCATGGAGGTCCATCCGAGCCCGGAAGAGGCTTTGTGCGACGGCCCCAATGCACTGCCTTTGACGCAGGTCCGCTCCATGCTGATCCTCCTGGCGGAGATTCACGCTATGGTGAAATCCCGCAGGCGAGCTTGAAGGCTGAAGATTATCAAGAGGGTTGGACGCCGGAAAGTCAAAGAGGTGATGACTTTGATTCCGTAACAAGGTTGTTGGCATAAAAATTCCCGGTCTCCGGAGCCGACTCCGACAATGTTGCGGGCAATGGTCCGACTTAGAGGCTGGCGCATCATGATCAAGCATGCAGCGGCAAAAATAAGACTCCTCGTCCTTGATGTGGACGGCGTTATGACCGACGGTCGAATCTACCTGAAAGGCCGTGGTGAAGAGATCAAAACCGGGCCGGTCTGGCCGTAGCTGTGGCGGATGCAGTCCCCGAGGTGGGAAAATCCTCTTTACATGGCCCGGAGGGGTCTGGTATACTTATTGCAAATAAATCATGAAGAGATTCCTTTACAGATACTGGCCCTTAGGTGGCATTGCCTTTCTGGCTGCAGTGGCGGTCTTTTACCTCATTAGGTCCGAGGCGGAAAAGGAACTCGTACGCCGGCCGGTTCTAACGGAAGCCGGTCTTTCAGACGGCATCACCCTGACCGACATACACTATACTCAAGATGACCCCGATCAGGGTATACAGTGGATATTGAATGCCAAAGAAGTCCAGTATTCTCCGGACAGGTCCTATTTCTCATTCCGATCTTTCCATCTGAGGCTTTTTCCTGAAGATCGCCCTTCTCTTGAACTGGAGGGCGCGCAGGGGGATTTTAACAAGGCAACCGGCGAAATTAATCTAAGGGGCGATCTCAAAGGGCATTCAATAAACGGTTACAGGATATTTGCCGATCATTTGCGTTACGATCATGAGCTGGGTCTCTTGACCACCGAAGAACCTGTGGAGATCAGGGGGCCCTTTTTCACCGTCAAGGGGACAGGGCTCTATATCAATCTGGAACAGGAATACCTGAGAATCAATTCCGGGGCCAAGACTTCCCTGGACCGTAAGATCCTGACTTGAAATGAACATATACCTGGTGCATATTCCAGGGCCCGGGTGAATGGGGACAGGTTGGCTGCGATTCCAGTTTTAGAAAGGAAGGCAATTAATGCGGATACTTATCTCTATTTTGATTTCGGCAGTGGTTTTCTGGCCGGCGGCTTTTTCCTCCGGGACCGAACCTTTGAAAGTCATGGAGGGTGAAGAAGATCATCTGGTGGTTCAATCGGACACACTGGAGATCGACAACAAGAACCAAAGGGTTGTTTTTACTGGAAACGTGGATGCCAAAAGAGGCGATTTCACGATTAAGTGTAATAAGATGCACCTTTACTATTTGGAGGACGAATCATCAGGCAAGGCCGAAGGGCCGGAAAGCATTGGAGTGGATAGGATAGTAGCTACGGGTGATGTTAGGATTACGAGCTCGGATGGAGCAGAGGCCACCGCGGACGAGGCTGTATACCATCAGAAAGAAGATAAGGTGATTCTTACGGGGAATCCCGTTTTAAAACAGGGAGAGGACTTCGTCGAGGGCTCGAGGATCACGTTTTTCATGGGCGAGAAGAGAAGCATAGTTGAGAGTTTGGGCAAAGAACGTGTTCGGGCGGTGATTTCCCCTGGTGGTCGTAAGAGATAGGGGCTCCTTTGACTCAAGGTAATATGGAAACCCTGGAGGCAAGGGAGCTTGTCAAAATCTATGGCCGGAAGCGTGCAGTGGACGGCATCGATTTGACGGTTCACCGCAATGAAATCGTGGGCCTGTTGGGCCCCAACGGCGCCGGAAAGACCACTGCCTTTTATATGATGATCGGGCTTACACGACCCGATTCGGGCAGGGTTCTGCTGGACGGGAAGGAGATTACAAAGGAACCCATGTACATGAGGGCCAGAAAGGGCATCAATTATCTGGCCCAGGAGCCTTCGGTTTTTCAGAAGCTTACTGTTCGGGATAATCTTTCGGCCATAATGGAGGGGCTCGATATCCCTCGCCGGGAGATTCGCGATCGTGCCGAACACCTGCTGGGGGAACTCAGTATCGGCCACCTGGCCGACCAGAAGGCCTCGGATTTATCCGGGGGGGAACGCAGGAGACTGGAGATCACCCGGGCGCTGATAACCGAACCAAGGTTCATGCTTTTGGATGAGCCTTTTGCGGGCATCGATCCATTGGCAATCAACGACATAACCATGATCATCCGGCAACTCAAGTCCAGGGGAATAGGCATAATAATATCCGATCACAACGTCAGGGAGACCCTCAAGGTGTGCGACGCCGCATATATCATTAACGGGGGCAAAATCATCGAGTTCGGACCACCTGCGACCATCGTGTCCAGCGAGATCGCAAGGAGCGTTTATCTGGGGCGGGATTTCAGCCTATAGGCCTGATCAAAAGGCGGAGCGGTAATAGAGTTATGGCACTTCAACTGAAGCAATCCCTAAATCTTAGCCAGCAACTGATAATGACGCCGCAGCTTCAGCAGGCGATCAAACTGCTGCAGCTGTCCCGCCTCGAACTCCTTGAAACCATCAGCCAGGAGATGGAGACCAACCCGGTCCTCGAGGAACAGGCCCTGGAAGACTCGGACGAGGGTGATTCTCCGGATGATTCGGCCGTAACGGAAACCAGTCTGCCCGAGGTTACTGTTGAAGAGGACGTCAGGCGTGAAGATGTGGACTGGGAGGCATACCTTGGTGAATATAACACCAACTGGGCGGAAACCCCCTACGACGCAAGAGAATATCCCTCTTTCGAGAATTTTACAGCCCAGCGCCCCAACCTGACATCTCATCTGGAGTGGCAGCTTCAGATGTATGATCTTACGGAAGAGGAGCGGGAGATAGCCGAATACATAATCGGAAACTTGAACGAGGATGGATACCTGAAGGTTACCGATGAGGAGATTTCAGAGTCAACAGGCAGAACTATTGATGAGGTGGAAGGTGTCTTAGACGTCATCCAGCGCCTGGATCCTTCCGGAGTCGCGGCACGGGACACCCGGGAATGCCTCCTGATCCAGATCCGTAACAACGGTTGGAGAAAGTCCCTTGCCGAGACCATTGTCCGGGACCATATGGACAAGCTGGAGAACAGGAATTACGATCAGGTATCACGCACTTTGGGGGTGGCCGTGGACGAGGTGATCCGGGCGGTCTCCATGATAACCAGCCTTGATCCAAAGCCCGGCAGCATCTTCAGCGACGATGAGACCATCTACATCAGCCCGGACATATATGTCTTCAAAGTCGGTGAGGACTACGAGATAGTGCTCAACGAGGACGGCCTGCCCAAGCTTCGCATAAATTCCTTCTACAGGGAGGTGCTGTCCTCCAGGGGAGCTCATGCCGAATCCACCAGGGATTATATACAGGATAAACTGAAATCCGCGGCCTGGCTTATTAAGAGCATCCACCAGCGGCAGCGGACCATCTATCGTGTGACTGAGAGCATAGTACGCTTTCAAAGGGAATTCCTCGAGGATGGAATCGTTCATCTCAAGCCGCTTGTGCTTCGTGATGTTGCAGAGGACATCCAGATGCACGAGTCCACCATCAGCCGTGTGACCACGAACAAATATGTTCACACGCCTCAAGGGGTTTTTGAACTCAAGTACTTTTTCAACAGCGCCATCAGCGGCCCTGGTGGAGAATCGGTCGCCTCGGAGAGCGTGAAGCAGCGCCTTAGGGACATCATCAAAGGCGAAGATGGTAAACACCCATACAGCGACCAGGAAGTGGCGGAGATTCTGAAGTCCGAGGGCATCAACGTTGCGAGAAGAACGGTTGCCAAATACCGTGAGGCCATGAACATCCTGCCCTCCAGAAGACGAAAGCGCCACTATTGATTAGACCGGGGCGGAAATGATGGTTGTTTGCCGGTTGCAATTCCGCACGCGTTCAGAAGTTTTCGGGGATGTTTGACTTTTCGCCGGTTTTCTGTTAGTGACCCCTTTTTCTTCAGGAGGGATAAGGCATGGACATTACGGTAACATTCAGGCGTATGGAGCCCATCGAGAGCTTACGGGATTATGCAGAGGAAAAAGTATCCAAGATGGACAAATACCTGGACACGGCCGGCGAGGCCCATGTTGTTCTCACGGTTGAGAAATTCCGCCACACTGCCGACGTGACACTGAGCATAGACGGCACCCGCATAAAGGGCGTGGAAGAGACCGAAGACATGTACTCGGCCATCGATCAGGTTATGGATAAGATAGAGAAGCAGTTAAAGAAACATTTGTCCAAGATTCGAAAAAGGCGAAGCCCGGAAAGCATCAAGGACGGCGGGGTCCTGGATGCCGCGGAGGTTGAGGATACGGAAGACGATGAAGAGACCATGAATCCTGAAGAGGGGCCTGTCATAGAGGTTGAGAAGATGGTGGCCCTCCCCATGGACCCCGAAGAGGCCGCTATGCAGCTATCTATGTCCCGAAGGGATTTTTTCGTCTTCAGAAATCCCCGATCCAATGAAATCAGCGTTCTGTACAAGCGCTCTGACGGAAACCTGGGGCTCATCGAGCCTTCTAATTGAGATTTAGAATGAAACTCTCGGAATTGCTGGATGAGGATGATATAATCCCCGAACTCGGAGCAAAGGAAAAGAAGGGCGTACTGGAAGAACTCGTGGCAGTGGTCATACGGCACGAGCCTTCCATTGACAAGGGCACTCTCGTTAAAGTCCTTCTGGACAGGGAAAGCTTGGGGAGTACGGGTATCGGGGACGGGGTGGCCATTCCGCATGGAAAATATCACGGTATTTCGCGCCCCCTGGTCTCGTTCGGAAGGAGCCGGGGAGGGCTGGATTTCGACTCCATGGATGGTGAGCCCGCCCACTTGTTTTTTCTACTGGTGGCGCCCGAAGGCTCGGCGAACATTCACCTCAAGGTCCTGGCCACCATCGCTCGAATCCTTAAAAACAGCGCCTTTCGAAAAAAACTTATGGAAGCCTCCTCCAGTGAGGAGATTTACAGGAATATAGTGCAGTACGATGACAAATTATGACTTCAAACCCGGAAGTTCCCGTTTACCCTTGCCGCAGGAAACCTTTTGAAGGGGAGAGGGAGAAAGGCGCAGCGGGACATGATAGGCATACTAATAGTAACACATATAGATCTCGGTAGGGAGTTTCTTAGGGCCGCCGAATTCATTGTCGGCCGTATAGAGTCGTCCGGGACCGTAGCCGTCGTGGACACTTCCAACAGCGAGGAGACCCGAAAGGCGATCGAACACAAAATCTCCGAAATTGACACGGGAGACGGCGTGCTCATCCTGACCGACATGTTCGGGGGGACACCATCCAACCTGAGTCTTTCCTTCCTGGAAAAGGACCGTGTGGAAGTATTGAGCGGGGTAAACCTTCCCATGGTGATCTTTATCCATCAGAACCGCTCAAGGATGAGCCTGGCCGAGCTGGCGGAAAGGGCCCAGGAGGCGGGAAAAGCGGGGATATCCCTTGCCGGGAAACTGCTCGAGGTGGGTTGATGGATCAGCTTTGCAGGATAACTCCGGCGAACGCTGCGGACTATCTGTCTCGAATTCTCGAGATTGAGTCCCTGTCGTTTCCAACGCCCTGGAGCCCTCTGGCTTTTTGTGATGAATTGCGGAATCCGGCATCCGGCATTTGGGGATGCACCCATGAAGGCCGTCTCTGGGGGTTTATTTGCTGCAGGTTCGCAGGCAAAGATCTTCGCATTCAGAACCTGGCAGTACACCCGCGACGCAGGAATTGCGGCTTGGGCATGTTCCTGCTGGAGCATGCGTTGAGGACCGCTTGGGCGGGCGGGCTGGAGAGCGTTCGACTGGAAGTCAGGACTTCCAACAGGCCTGCAAAAAACCTTTACGCAAAACTGGGGTTTAAAGAGACGGGTCGAATGCATGGGTATTACCGGGACACCGGAGAGGATGCCGTCTTGATGCGACTGGCGATCCAGGACCCAAGAAGAGTGAATGAAAGGGATTTTCGGCAACATAAACCAAGTATCTTTCAACTTCAACACACAGTTAACCGGAGGTTTGACCATGTCCATAAGGATCGCTATTAACGGGTTTGGACGCATCGGCAGAATGGTTTTTCGGGCGGGATTTGCACAAGACGGCATCGAATTCGTCGCCGTCAATGACCTCACGGACGCTGGAACCCTGGCGCACCTTCTAAAGTACGACTCGGTTCAGGGCCCTCTGGATGCGGACGTATCGAGCAGTGAGAACGCAATCATAGTCAACGGCAAGGAGATCCGACTCTTTGTGGAGAGGGATCCTTCCCGGATACCCTGGGGCGAAGTGGGGGCGGATATCGTCCTGGAGTGCACGGGCCTTTTCAGGAGTCGGGACAAGGCGTCTGCACACCTCAATGGCGGCGCTAAAAAAGTCATTATTTCCGCTCCTTCTCCCGATCCGGACGTTACCATAGTAATGGGAGTGAATGAGGATGACTACAACCCGGAAAAGCATTATGTGCTCTCGAACGCATCGTGCACCACCAATTGCCTGGCCCCGGCCTGCAAGGTTCTTCTGGATCGATTCGGCATTGAACTGGGTCTTATGACCACGATCCACTCATACACCGGAGATCAGCGGCTTCTGGACTTCCCGCACAAGGATCTTCGCCGCGCGCGGGCTGCAGCCCTTTCAATGATACCCACAACAACCGGCGCGGCAAAGGCAGTGGCGCTCGTACTCCCTCAGCTCAAGGGCAAGCTGAACGGCATGGCTATCCGCGTGCCTACGCCCAACGTATCGGTGGTGGACCTTGTGGCCCGGCTCGGCAGGCCCGCAACGGTCGAGGAAGTGAACGCAGCCCTGAAGGAGGCCGCTGAGGGAGCCATGAAAGGTATCCTGGCCTATTCGGATGAACCTCTGGTATCCGTTGATTTCAACGGCACCACCGTATCCTCTATCGTGGACTCATTGACCACCATGGTCATCGACGATATGGTCAAGGTGATCCTCTGGTATGACAATGAGTTCGGATATTCCAGCCGCATGGTGGATTTGGCCCGCTACGTGGGGGGCAGGTGATTTAGGGGAGAGGATTTAATGAGTGAACGTAAGCCTATTATGGCCGGCAACTGGAAGATGAATCTTACGCTTGACGGCGCCGTGAGCCTTGTTAAGGCGCTTGGTGAGAACACTGCGGGTATCCGTGACGTGGAGGTGATGGTGGCCCCGCCTTTCACTATGCTTTACGCCGTCGGGAACGCCGCAAGGGAATTCGGCATCCTGGTGGCAGGCCAGAACATGCACTGGGAGCCCAAAGGCGCCTTCACAGGCGAGGTCTCCGGGGGCATGCTCCTTGAATCCGGATGCACACATGTCATACTGGGGCACTCGGAACGTAGGACCCTGTTTAATGAGAGCAATGAAGCGGTCAACAGAAAAGTGACGGCGGCCCATCACTTGGGTTTGGTTCCCATCGTTTGTATCGGCGAGACCCTCGAGGAGCGTGATGAGGATCGGACCTTTGAAGTGATCAGGACCCAGCTTAAAGGATCTCTTGCCGGCTTTGTGTCTGAAGGGCGCCTGCCTGAAGGCATTGTCATAGCCTATGAGCCGGTGTGGGCAATTGGAACGGGCCGTACCGCCACCCCTGATCAGGCACAGGAAGTACATCGGTTCATCAGGGAGTGGATGGGGGATAACTTCGAATCCGTGACGGCTCAAGCAATCAGAATATTGTATGGAGGGAGCGTAAAACCGGGCAACGTGGGCGATCTCATGTCGAGGGACGACATAGACGGGGCCCTTGTGGGCGGTGCGAGCCTGACGGCCGAGGAGTTTGTTCCCATTGTACGCTTCAGGGATCGCGCATAGAAAAAGCAGTTGCAAATCGACTTTGACGTGCTACAATACCCATTTTTAAAAACCAATTTAATCGAGAAAAAGCAGGAACTCCATGAGACTTATATTGACAATAATTCACGTGGCCGTGTGCCTTTCCCTTATCCTGATAGTTCTTCTCCAGAGAGGAAAGGGAGCCAGCATGGGCGCCGCATTCGGTGGTTCCAGCCAGACCATGTTCGGAAGTTCGGGAGCCACGTCGTTTCTATCCAAAATCACGGCTGCCGCGGCCGTCGTGTTCATGTTAACTTCTCTGGGCCTCGCCTTTCTTTTCGGCCAGGGTACACCTTCGTCCATCATGGACGGTATGGCCCCGGCCCAAGCCCCTGTCAGCCAGACCCAGCCCGCAGAGCCGCCCTCACAGGCTTCTCCGGACAGTGGAAACTAGGGGCTACATCGTGCCGAAGTGGTGGAACCTGGTAGACACGCTATCTTGAGGGGGTAGTGGGCGAAAGCCCGTGGGGGTTCAAGTCCCCCCTTCGGCACCA
>CAYPSZ010000308.1:0-7486 GCA_964413125.1 uncultured Desulfobacterales bacterium | reverse complement strand
GCCCGGGAGGGTTCGGAACAGGGCCAAATCCTCCAGCCCCATCTGTGAAGGGCCGTCCGGCCCGATCGACACCCCCGCGTGGGAGCCCACAAAGACGATGCGCGCGTTCGAGTAGCGGCTCATGCGGATCTGGTCGAAGGCGCGGGTAAGGAAGGCGGCGAAGGTGGAGACGAAGGGTATCTTGTGCCTGGAGGAGAGGCCGAGCGCTGCGCCCACCATGTTCTGCTCCGCCACGTACATCTCGAAGAACCGCTCCGGATAGCGCTCTTTGAAGACCGTCGACTTGGTGGAGTTGCTCACTTCGCCGTCGAGGACCACCATGTCCGGGTACCGCGGGTACAACCGCACGAGCGCTTTTCCGTAGGCGGTCCGCGTGGCCACCGGTGTGTCCTTGGGGTAGCTCGGCTCCTCCGGATTCCCGCCCTTCAGGGCCGCCGGGGCCAGGTCCTCGGGAAGGGGGAGCGCCCCCCGCAGCGAACCATCGACAGGGCCCAGCTCCTTGAGCGCCCGATCCAGATCCTCTTCCCCGAGTGCCTTACCGTGTCACCCGTTCCGGTCCTCAATGAACGGGATACCTTTACCCTTGAGGGTCCTCGCGATGATCATGGTGGGGCGCGTGAGTGTCTCGAGCGCCTTTCGGTACGCCCCCGCTATATCAGAGAAGGAATGGCCGTCCACGAGAAGGGTTTCCCACCCAAAGGCGGAGATTCTTCGCTCGTAGGCTTCCAGGTCGTGGCCGTAGAGCGTCTCTCCCCGCTGGCCCAGCCTGTTCACGTCCAAAATGCCCACCAGATTATCCAGCTCATAGTGCGCGGCGATCTGGAGCGCCTCCCACTGGGAACCCTCGGCCATCTCACTGTCCCCCAGGAGCACGAAGGTGCGGTAAGGAAGCCGATCCAGGAAGCGGGCGTTCAGGGCGAGTCCCACGCCCACGGAGAGCCCCTGCCCCAGGGAGCCAGTGGCCGCGTCCACGTACGGGAAACGGGGCGTGGGGTGCCCCTCGAGGGGGCTTCCGAACGACCGGTAGGTGAACAGATCCTCCCGCCGCAGGGCCCCGGCCGCGGCCCACAGGGCGTAGAGCAGCGGAGAGGCGTGCCCCTTGGAGAAGACCAGTCGGTCGTTATTCGGGTGCTCGGGCCGATCGATGTCGTAGCGGAAGGTTCCCCCGAACATGAGCCCCACCATGAGGTCGACGGCCGAGAGGCTCGACGTGGGATGCCCTGAGCCGGCGCGGCTGGTGGCCACCAGGATATCGTGCCGGATCAGGCGGGCGATCTTCACCAGAGTCTCTGAGTTCACGGCGTTTCCTCCTTCAAGATTCCATGGTATGCCCGCCGCGTACAAAAGCCGAAAGCCCATGGAGTCACAACGCTTCAGCGGGTCACCGGGGCTGACTGAAGATGTAGTCCTGGTCCTTTTTAGCGCTGTGGCACTTGATGCAGCCCTCAACCTTTCCTTCGGCCAGTACCTTCCCCTCAGGCCCGTACTTGGCCCAGAACCAGTCCCCCGCTGCCGGGTTGTATTCCTCGAACTTGTACATTGGAGTCACGGCGGCGAGCGTCTTCCGGTCCTCGGCATAGTTTTCCTTCACCAGGATGGCCCCGTGCGGCAGGGGCACTCCCTGCTCGGCGGCCTTCACGGCAATGTCGTTGGCGTAGAGCTTGAGAAAGGCGCCATGCGGGCTCTTCCCCTCGTACATCCCCTCGTAACCGGGAAACGGCTCCCACTGGAGGTAAGGGTTTTCCTGCGTGATACGGTTTCTTTCCCAGGGACCAAGGCTCCATGAATCCGGCCATCATCAGCTTCCATCCTTCTTCCTCCTCGTATAAGATCTCCATGTCCTCCCGGCAGCAGCCCCCGCACGACTCCCTTCACACCACGTTTACCCAGTGGTCCATGAGCGCACTTTTTTGTAAAAGGCCTTCCTAACTGCATGGTTTCCTTCCTCGATAGATGGTCTTTCCCACAGTGTTTTTCAAAACCGGCCCTGGCTCAATGGGGTGGAACCCCCATTCGAGCAGGTCCGCTTGTGTAGGAGGGCGGAAGTCCCGGGGACCCGGCGAGGCGGGATGGAATTGAGGACCACATGCAGAACGGCGTGTATTGCTGGTGGGAGCCTTATTCAGGGATCCATTGGAAGAGCTCGAAGGTCTACAAAATGCTCACAAGCCTCCGATGCTGTCTTTCTTTAAGGCCGGTCCGTATTTAAGTTCCGGCCCTGTCGTCATCACAAGGCTCATCCGGATTTGCAGCCCTGGCCTGCTCAGCGCCCATCGCCGTCTGGCCCATGCACACCGGCATCTGGAAGACGTTCATTTTTTCAAACCCCACCTCGTTTCTGAGTTCCCTGGAAAGGTTTTTCAGATGTTGTGTTTCCTGCGCAATAATGTCATCCACAAACTCTCTTCCCTTATCTTCCTCGGTCAGATCCCGTAACATCAAATAAAAAGCTATGGAATCCTTTTCAAATTGGATGCTCAGGGGTTTGGCCAGCACCCGGCCAGCCGTTTCTACGCTGAACGTCGCCCTATATCCTTCCTGCCTGGCTGTAGCGTTATTTTCCGACAGGCTTCCCCCCCTTCTCCGTGAAGACGCCCACCAGAGAGATGATGTCTCCGACCTTTCGATAACGCTTCACATTGGACTTCGGCACTGGTACGTCGGGCTACCGAGAAGAGGTGTCCTCACCAGCGCTCTCTATACGGCACTTGGTGAAATCGATAGGTTTTCCACAGCCTGAGCAGGTATGAGGCCGTTTGAACTCATCCGAGAAAATCTCCTTTTCCTTTCCACACTCAGGGCACTTGCAGGTAAAAGCAGTCAATTCTCTCAAGCTCTCGAATCCAGGACAGTGTGTCGGTGTGCTTACATTTTGGGGCATTTCTATTCTCCTTTCAATGGATTGTCCGCCCCGCCAGAATCCACTGCAGCATTCTGCGGGAGGCTATTTGATCACTCCCTTTCTCTACGAGTACAATAAACCACCTCCCCCATGCAAATGGGGTGGAGCCTGCATTCCGGGCGCCAACCAATTGTAGGTCCTCGCCGTTATTCTACGGAGGCCATCGGGCGGGTTAGATAAAGGCCTCAGTTTGGATCACGCCAGTAATTATTTGCTGCGGCAATGGTCTGGAAATGAATCGCAACTACCTGTGATGCAGCAATCAGGCTGTCCGGGTCATTTGCATATGCAGGTCTCAGCTTCTGCAAGACTGCCTTGTCAGGCTGTGTCTCAGTTACTCCTTTACGAGCCAGCACGATAGCTATTTGAAAGCCCTCTTCAGGGGTAGCCACTATCAATCTAAGGCGCGCTTGTTTCTGCTCCTGTTTTGCCATCCCCTGTTCAGCTCCTGCAGATGAAAACACTGCAAGGCATACCAACGATAAGATTGCAATTGAATTTACTTTAAAAAGCATACCAACTCCTCCTTAACCATCTCATTTTCTCCTTCATCCGATTGTGTACTTGTTGTTTTTGAGACCCTGCCGGGCTCATAGCAGAACGTTACGTACTGTTTGGTAAATGAAGGACGGCCTGGCATTGGCGGAGCGTCCCCTCTAATGGGAAGAGGCGCTCCACTTTCAGAAGATCAGCCTGAGAATCAAGGCCAGGATCAGCAGGGCCAGGCCAAGGATCAGGAACCTGCTGAAGAGGTGGCTCTCCTTGTGGGGATGGTTTTTCTTATTCGTCATGGGATCCTCCTGTTTTCTCTTTTTAGGCAGCCCATCCAGGCGAGGCTATCGCTCCCTGACAATTATCTCATCTCCGGAGCAACGGAGGTGTAGGTGCACATGCCCGAATGGGATGGCAACCTCTTTTACACCTACCTCGATAGTTCCCTCACCCAGGACGATTTGGTTCACCACGGCTCGATAGCCGGCGGTGCAGTCGTCGTGTTGAATGTGAACATACATATCCCCGCTGCGGCTCTGAATAAGGGCGAACGCGTGATTGGGGATGGTCTTAACCTCGTCGAACCCACCGGCTGTGGACGCGCAGATCCCCAGCAGGACGATCGCCGGAATCAGTCCCAGCTTCTTCATTAAAGTGACCTCCTTCCTGTGCTTTCAGAGGGGGGGCAAAGCATGTGCCTAACTGGATCCCCCCCTGCGGTGAGTGCTGGTTCATATTCCCTGTTAACTTGGCATGCGAAGCCGCTGAAAAGAATGGGGTTGATCCTGTATTTGTGTAGACCCGATCATGGTATCTCTTGGGTCTACTTTTTACACCAGCAGAAGCAGGTTTTGAAACCATATCCAGTCTGCGGGTGCGGCCTCCTGCGTCGTACAGCCCGGGGCCTGATTTGAACGGCGGAGGCCTGATGTATCGAGTGGGGAAAATACCGTTTCCACCCCATTCCGCCGGCATGACGTGGATGGCACTCTGGCTTTCCAGGATCATGAAAGACAAACACACGGATCCGATTGAACGCTAAGTGCCCTGAGTACGATGGCCAATAAAATGTTGTTTGCCTGCGGATCTAACGGCCCGTTATCCTCGGGGATCCGGCCGGTGATTTGATACGGGATTTTGAGAATCACATGGACAATGACTTGGATGTGAGAGGCGTCTTGGACTATCTCCAAACGAGACTGAACCGGTTGAAGGATATTCACCGACACCAGGGACTGCATAAACAGGATCAAAAAGCCGTTCACCAGGCCTTGACCCAGATGGATCAGGTATTCCGGGTGTTGTCCTAAAAACGCAGTTTTTCAGGTAGTAAAGGCTGAGGACCGGCAAATCTTTTATCAGACTTGCCCATAATACTAACGTCAATAGTAAAGGAGATGATTTCATGGCTACTGTTGCTTGGAAAGAGGATTTGGATCAGGCATTGGGTTTGGCGCAGACCAAGAATATCCCGGTATTTGTGGATTTTTTCAACCCGGGATGAATCGGCTGCAAGCAGATGGATGCAGTTACGTATCCCGACGAAAATGTGGTTGAGCAGATACACAATCAGGTCATTCCGGTCCGTATTCCATTTGACAGCCCTCTGGCGGAAGAGTTTGTGGTCAAATGGACACCCAATTTGCTTTTTTTGGATTGGGACAGAAAGACGCACCATCGAATCATCGGTTTTCTGCCGCCCGAGGAGCTGATTCCGGCTGTTCAGCTGGGGGTTGGAAAATGCTTTTTGGAGATCGATGATCTCGACCGTGCCCGTACCTTGCTGGATGAAACGGTTCAAAAACATCCCCAGAGCTATGCTGCACCTCAAGCTGTCTATTTTAGTGCGGTATCCAACTACAAGAGTAGCCATAAGGGCGATCCGCTCAAACAGGCCTACGAGAGGCTTCAGGCCGATTACCCGCAAAGCGAATGGGCCAAGAGATCGGCCCCATACCGGCTACTGTAATGTAGGGACGGCGCACGTGTGGCATATGCGACGCGGCCCTGGTTAGGGTAAAGCTTTCCAGGGCCGCGTTAACGGAATGGCCAGGGGACTAGCCTGTTTGATCTCAGGAACGCCTATGTTTTGGTCATTTCCTGGTTACAGCAATTAAGAGGTACCGTACAATTCTCTCCCGCACCGGACCCACAGGTGCATGGCTTCCTTACCTGCAATTCCAGGCCGCAATTCTTGCAGACAAAGGTATCGCCTTTTTGCATCTCAGCACAATTTGCCATTTTCATTTCCTCCTTTGATTTTTGGGTTAATCACTGGATGTTATTCTCTAACCTCTTCAAAATGGCCGGGACACCGCTCGAACCCGGAAAGGCCTGCGTCTGCATATCGCGCCTTTAACCCTACTTCCGGCTTCTACCGCCTCTACAGGGGCTTAAGATAGGATATGATCTCTCCCATTCATCCGATGTCAGGCGCTGCAGCCAGGCCGCCAGACAGACAGGGAGGGTTATGATCAGGACATATATTATGATTCGAATTGCGCCGCCTGTCATAGTATCTCCTGTAAATTCTGCAGAATGTCTAACCGCCGTCTAATCTGATTTTTTTGACTTGATCCTCACTCATGATAGTGTCTACCCACCTACCTGAATCTTGAAAGAATCTTTTTCAGCTGTTTTTCATCCATGAAAGGCAGCTCAGCCAGGGGCCCTTCTGTAACCAGGGAGCGGAAAGTGTGACCGAATACGGTTCCAGGCGTGGTTTGATACAGAATACCGATGGGGAATTTATCTCCGTTTATCAGGGCCTTTGCCATGGCGGCCTCTTTATTCGAATGGTCGTGATCCTCGCCCAATTCCTCTATCCTATCCTCATACCAGGCCACCGATCTGGTCCCCCAGGTAATGCAGGGCTGAATTACGTCCACAACGGAAAGCCCGGGATGCTTGACCGCCGCAACCAGAAGGGCCTTCAGGTGATCGATGTTCCTTGCGAAACCACGCGCCACGAACGTACAGTCATGCATGATCGCGACGGCCGGCATGTTGAGCGGTTCAATGTCCACTCCTTTGGCCTGGAGGGTGCGCTTTTCCCCTTTAGGCGTTGTGGGAGAGGCCTGTCCCTTGGTGAGCGCATAAATCTCGTTGTTATGAACCATCAGCGTAATGTCGGGGTTTCTGCGAAGTGCATGGATAAAGTGGTTTCCCCCTTCTCCATAGCAGTCCCCGTCTCCCGTGACCACCAGTGTGGTCAGGTCCGGATTGGCACACTGAACTCCCTCTGCCACGGGTATGGGACGACCGTGAAGTCCATTGAAGAAATTGCACCTCAGATAATGCGGGAGTTTGGCGGCCTGTCCGATGCCCGACACCAGACAGACCTGGTTTGGCATCTTGTCCAATTCCACCAGGGCCTTTTTTAGGGCCTCGAGGATTCCGAAGTTGGGGCATCCGGGACACCATTGATTTTCCGCATCGCTTGCATAATCATCCATGCTGGGCATGAAACTCTCTCCTTATGTATTCAGCGCTGAGAGGAAGGCCGTCGTAACGAAGAATCCTTCCCCTAAATGAAATACCGTATTCACAACGGAGCAATCGGTCGAGTTGGCCGGCGGCACTGCTCTCAACCGTCCACAAGTCAGCTTTCCCGGAAAACTGGTAATCCGGTAAGGGCCACAGTTCCGTGAAATGGACCATTCCCACTTTCAAACCTTTCTCCCTCAAGAGATCGACGGCTTCTTCAAGGGCCCCGCGGGAAGAGCCCCATCCCACCAGGATGGTGTCTGCGTCCTCCACCCGCAGTTCTTCCGGAGGGTTTATTTCCTTTTTGAGCTCGTCCGATTTGGCCAGTCGTTTTTCCACCATCGCCGGTACGGTTTCAGCGAGATCTTCTGAAATATGGCCCTCCTCATCGTGTTCGTCACTATCCACGCAGACCAGGTGTCTGCTTTGTCCGGGATAAAGCCTGGGTGAAATCCCGTTGGAAGTCAGCTGGTAGCGCTTATAGACGTCGATTTCTGAGGGATTTGACAGGTGAAAAGAAGGACCCGGCGAGGCCACATCAAAATCGCGGTAGGCATAATGGGAATCAGCCAGGAATTGGTCGGTCATCAAGATCACCGGAATCTG
>CAYPSZ010000307.1:0-5153 GCA_964413125.1 uncultured Desulfobacterales bacterium | reverse complement strand
AATCAAGGGATTACGCGGAGGCGTACTGGAGTACGCCGCACAAGGAATCCCGCAGATTGACGCCGAGATTGCGGAAAATAGCCATTTCTGGATGGAAACGAGCTATGATTCCCCTCGAAAACCAGAAACCGTTTGCTAAGACCATCCTTATCGAATGCTGCACGTTCCGCAATGTGTGGGATCGGCGGGATTCAAACACTAATTGTTTACATCTGTCTGGTGTCATTCTCTCACAGGGCTAACTTCGGAGCAGACGGCGGGGAAGACCATGCATCGCCGTGAGCTGCGGCGCGCTGAAGTCGAACGCTTGGAGAAGGAGAAGCGATAATCATTGGAAAATACTCCCACAGCAAAAAACTCCTTGACAAGCCAGAGGGCAATTCCCTCTAATTAAGTAGCATATGTCTTGAGTCAATCCTCACCCGGCACTCCGGCCCCAGGCAGAGGGTTTTGGCATCATGAACAAGAAGCTGCTGATCGCGTCTGCATTATTTCTGGCTGCATTCGGAGTCCTTGCCGTGGCCGCCTCTTCCAGGCTCATCGATATGACTTCCACTCCCCTGTTCTGCAACAGCTGCCATGTAATGAATGATCAGTATGAAGTCTGGTTCATGACAGGTATGCATCGGAATATCAAGTGCATTGATTGCCACCTGCCACACGACAATCTTATCAACCACTTGGTCTGGAAAGGCATTGACGGGACCAAAGACATGGCTTTCTTCTACTCCGGTATCTACGCTGAACCGATTCAAATATCAGACCGCGGAAAAGGCTTCATTCAGGCAAACTGCATCCGATGTCATGAAGGCATGGTATCCCGAATAGCTGTCGAGGGCCGGGACTGCTGGTCCTGTCACAGAAGAGCAACACACAAGGCCGCCGTATTCAATTGAGAATTTAGGTTGCCAGGACCGACACCGTCGCCCAAAAGGAGCTTTGTTATGATGAGAAATGCACTGTTTCTGCTATTATACCTGACTCTCGTGTCTCTTGTTTTTCATGCCTGCGGTCCTGACAAGCCGGAGCAGTTTCTGGTGGGCGAGATAGCCCCTGATGAATATGACCCGGAGGTGTGGGGCAAGGTATATCCCCTGCATTATGAGTCATGGCTCAAGACCAGGGATCCCAAACCTGCGGACAAGAGCACCTATAAGAAGGGATGGGACGATGACAAGACTGTATATGACAAGCTGAGCGAGTTTCCTTTCCTTGCCCTTCTCTACCACGGCTGGGGGTTCGGTATAGAGTACAACGAGCCCAGAGGGCATTATTACGCTGTCAGGGACCAGTTGGAAATCGATCCATCCAGGGTGTCTCCCGGCGGCGTCTGCCTGGGATGCAAAACGCCGTTTCACAGGGAGATGACCGAGACGCATGGCATGAAGTATCTTAAGAAGCCCTTCAGGGACGCCGTTGCCATGCTGCCTGATAATCTCAGAGAATTGGGCCCGGCTTGCATTGATTGCCATCAGCCGGATCCCATGAGCCTCAAGCCCAAAAAAGCCCATCTGGACGAGGGCCTGCTGATAATCGACAAGAGCGAGCCCAGCCGCCAGGAGCTCAGAATCCTTGCCTGCGCCCAGTGCCACGTTACCTATTTTGTTCCGCGAGACGAGCATATGAAGGTGTCCGCTGACATAACCCTTCCGTGGAAAAACGGGCGATGGGGCGATATCTCCATAGAGGGAATTATCGAGGATTTGTTGTCCGATGACTCGAGGCTGGAGTGGATCCAGAAGGTAACCGGCTTTAAGATGCCGTTCATCCGCCACCCCGAGTTCGAGCTTTTCAGCAAGGGCAGTATACACTTCAAATCAGGCGTGGCGTGCGCTGATTGCCACATGCCCTTTACCAGGGCGGGAGGATACAAGATCTCCGACCACGATGTGACCAGTCCCCTCAAGGCCGACCTCAAGGCCTGCGCCCAGTGTCATACCCAATCCAGAGAGTGGCTCACACGGCAGATCAACCACACCCAGGAAAGGACGGTTTCCCTGATTCTGAGGGCAGGCTATGCCACGGCCGCCTGCGCAAAGCTGTTTAAAACCTTGCATGAGGCGCGGAACCAGGGCGCCGTCCTGGAAGAGGCGACTTACAATGAGGCCAAAGATACCTATATGCAGGCTTTTTTGCGATTAGTCTTCATCAATGCAGAGAATTCTACGGGTTTTCACAATCCGGCTGAGGCAGGCCGTGTGCTCGGAGACGCCATAGCATTTGCAGGCAGGACAGAGTCATTGCTTCGTCAGCTGCTGGCCGCCGAGGGTATTGATTCCGGTGTGGAAGTACCCCTGGAACTTGGCCGATACCTGAATAATAGAGGTGAGGCAGGGCTCAACTTCGTTCCGGATCAGGAGTTTTATGACCCGTTCGGCATTCAGGAGCGGTTTTTATCCGATGAATCAAAAGGTTTGCTGTAAAGCTTGATTCCGTTTCTTACGTACTTATCGTATCATGCACAGTTAGGGATGCCTAAAAACGCGGGTATTCCAAAGCAATCATTGAAAGTGCGTAACTCTACACTATGCCGTCGATTTGGGCTTGCGCATCCTGTCGAGCCCCCAGAACACGCTCAAGCGTTTTCCGGAGGGTCTCTATTTCAAAAGGCTTATACAGAAAGGCCTGGGGCTTTTCCGCATGATCAGAGGCCATAACATGGGCCTCATCGTACCCGCTGGCAAGAATCACCGGGATATCAGGGCGGATCGCACGCAGCGCCGCAAGGGTCTCCCAACCGTTCATTCGGGGCATGGTCAAATCAGTTATTACCAGGCGAATCTCATCCAATCGGCTACGGAAAGTATCCAGGGCCTCCATGCCGTCCCTGGCAATGAGCACATCAAAGCCAAGTCGACGCAAGATGGCGGCGATCATGTTGCGAACCATTTCTTCATCCTCAACCAGCAGTATCCGACCGCCCGTCTCAAGCGACGCAGCCGGCTCGATGACTTTATCCCGGCCTGATTTGGTTTCTTGATCAGCGAGGGGGAACAATACCTGGAAGGTGCTGCCGACACCAGGCTCACTTTCAACCGTAACCGCTCCCTGATGAGCCTGGGCAATGCCCAATACAACAGACAATCCTATCCCTCGACCTGTAAATTTAGTGGAAAAAAACGGATCCATCACCTTGCCGAGGTCTTCTGCCCTGATGCCGCAGCCCGTATCAGTAACTTGAATGGCGGCATACTCCTCTGCGCCCGGCTTCCAGTCCGGGGGCCAGACGGCGGTTGTCGAAATATCCATCCCTTTTACGGTAATGACAGAAACCCGGATCTCGCCTTCTTCATCCACCATGGCTTCCCGCGCATTGGCGACAAGATGGGCCAAGGCCTGCCTGACCAGATCCGGGGCGACTCTGGCCGGCAGCTCAAAGGAAACCGGGGAATCAGTCACGAGGCGGATGCCGGAAGGCATGGTTTCTTTGAGCCCGGCAACAATACCTTGGCAGACTTCTGATAGATCATGCACTTCCATTTTTTGCTGTAACCGGCCTGTGTACGCCAGAATGAAAGCGCTCATTTCCGCAGCACGCCTGGCCCCTTCCATGGCTTCGTTCAAATAGTCGGGCGGCTTTTCAGCGCCCACTGCACCCAGTGGCGAATCCGTCAAAGCCAATTCCAGGTTCCCGATCACAATGGAGAGCATGTTGTTGAAATGGTGAGCAATGGAACCGGCCATGCGATTGAGGCTTTCCGCCTTTATAATCTGCTGCCGCTTTTGCTCCATGCTTGCCCGCTCAGTGATGTCGCGAATAAATCCACCCACCCCGGTTTTATTGTTTTGCAAGGATACAGGGAATTTGGTGGTCTCGAACACCTGTTCGCCAATTACCTCCTCCATGATAATCACCGAACCTGCCTTGATGGCGTTTTCATCGGAGGCACGACAATTTACCGCCGCTTCTGTTGTAGGCATCAATTCAAAATCGGATAGTCCGATGACGGCCTCGAGAGGCTTCCCCAGGAAATCGGTCAGGGCTTTGTTTGCAACAATGTAACGGAATTGTTCGTCTTTGAGGAATACGAGGCCTGAAATGCTGTTGATAAAGGTACTATAGCGCGCCTCGCTTTCTCTTAACGCTTTCTCCGTCCGTTTTTGTTCTGCAATAGTCTGTTGAAGAATTTTTGTCTTCTCTTCTACCTTTCGCTTTAACAAATGAGCTCGCTCTTCCAACTCTTTCAGCGGATAAGACTCGTCCCTATCGTGAACTTCTGAAGGAAAAGAAATATGTAAGCCGCATAGTTTGACTATGCCTTCCTCTTCATGCAGCAGCATCATCATCCGAAGTTTGTTAAGTTTGACTTCTTGATCATTTATATCTGTCTTTATATCCAATTCACTAACGGAGATAGCATTGTATTGGTCAATAAGCTTTATTTCATGGCGGTGTAAGGTGTAGTGCAATGGATTCGGCGCTGAAGCAATATCCCTCTTAAATATCGCTAATCCACGGCTCACGTTATAGAAGCTTTCATCAAATCCGGTTCCGTATCCGCAGAAATCATCTGTAACCATTTCTTCTAATAACGATAAATCCCGCCTTACCATGTAGGCGTCTAAATATTTTTGAAACGCCTCCTCGTACTTGCCCATCAGATCTGTTGAGTGTTTACTCATAAGGTCGCCCCTAAACTTTCTACCTCTTTCTTCGAAAAAGACTGCAATTCAGGTCGCTCCATTCAGGTTAAAAAAAGACGCCGAAAGTGAGGTCATCTTTAAAGTGCTGAGCCTTGAGCACAGCCTACCAACTTGTCGTCCGAAGCTTCTCATCCAACACCTCTCGGACCTTCACAGCCAACCCGTAAACAGTGAAGGGTTTCTGGATGAACTGAACCCCTTCGTCCAGCACGCCGCGATGCGCAATCACGTTGTCGGTGTAACCGGACATATAGAGCACCTTCATTGAGGGGGAAGCTTGAGCGGCCTTTTCGTAAAGCTCCCTGCCGTTCATGCCCGGAAGGACCACATCGGTCAGAAGCAAGTTTACAGGGCGGTGATGAGATGCCATTGCCTCCAGGGCTTCGGCGCCGTTTTTCGCAGTCAGGATTTGGTAACCGTTTCGCTTCAGCACTGATTCGGCCAGGCGGCGAACCTGGTCGCTGTCCTCCACAATAAGAATTGTTTCAGAACCCTTTAGATCCTCAATT
>CAYPSZ010000306.1:0-3687 GCA_964413125.1 uncultured Desulfobacterales bacterium | reverse complement strand
GGATCTAACCTTAGCCCACTGTCCAGAAAATGGGGAGTAGTACAGTTCGCCCTCACACGAGGGCGTGGATTGAAACTTCTTGTATCTTTGTAGTATAGGCGTAGTAGTGGGCCTACCCCCAATCTTCGACCACGGATCGCTAAATTTAAGGTGGAATCTGCTGGTCCCTCATGAGCGTTCCGGCGGCTTAAAACCCGCCTGTTTTTGATGCTTAGGAAACCCTTGAGAACACCGTTGCTCAGATATCTCTTCCGGAGACTATCTTATCGATTTCGTTCTGTCAATCCCCTTGACTTCTCGACGACAATCCGGTACGCTCTCTTCATCCGGGGAAGCGGAGGAGGGCTCTGCGGGAGCGCAACCCTCCAAGGAATACCCGGAGTGGGCTCATTCCATGGAATGGCCGGGAGGGAATGGGTATAACTCGCGTTCCCTCTTCTTCTTCTTCTTACTCTTGCACCACCCCTTATTCCAGAGAATAGACCCACTCATGCCTTCTTAAAACTCCAGGGGGTTTGGGTGCGCCAGGATAAGGCGCGTTTGTCCAGTGGGTGCAACTCCTACCGGGGCGGCTGGAGCGCAGCGGTCCCGAAGCGAGTCCTTGCATCTCGTCCGGCGACGGGCGGGGTGAAGCGTAGGACAGCAGTTCACAGGCCGGAACGAAAGTGAACCGATTGAGCTTCGAAAACACACGCGGGTGCCGACCGAGTCCTACGAAGGGAAGGCCCTGGCCCGGTCGCTCGTTATCGCCAGAGCGACCGAGGACCCGCCGGAGTCCGAGCGGCCGGCATGTGAGCAAACGGACAGGCGACGCAACCTGGGAGATCTCATCGTCTCCCGGCCACGTGAGGCCGGGTAATCGAAGGCGAGGGAAACCAGAGCCGAGATGATGGGCGGTGAGAAGTCGGAGACGGTCATAGTACCGAAGAAGGGGGGTAATGCCCCTGGAGGGAAGGGCCGTCGGGTATTGATTTTCCGGTGAAAGGAAACACAAACCATGCACAGAAATGGAGAGTCTGTGTCCACACAATTTCAACGGATAGCAGCGTTAGCGCAACAGGACAAGCAGGTAAAATTCACCTCGCTGGCCCACCTGCTCACGCCGGGGTTCCTGAAGGACAGCTTTCACAAGCTGAACAAACACGGGGCTCCGGGTGCCGACGGCATCACGGTGGAGGCGTTCAAGGCCAACCTTGACGCGGAAATCGAGGCGCTGTGGCGGGACCTTCGTTTCGGAAATTACCGGGCCACACCGGTTCGCCGGGTGTATATCCCCAAGGCGAACGGCAAAATGCGGCCTCTGGGCATTCCGACGGTCCGTGATCGGACGGTGCAGCGAGCCGTGGCGGACATCCTGAACCTCATCTACGAGCCGTATTTTCTCGACTTCTCCTACGGTTTTCGTCCGCAACGCTCGTGTCACGGTGCACTGGAGGACCTGCGAGTGACCATTGACCGGAAGCCCATTCAGTGGCTGGTGGACGTGGACATCAAGGGCTACTTTGACCATGTTAACCACCGTTGGATGTTGGAGTTTCTGCAACACCGCATCGCTGACAAGACGATCCTTCGTCTAGTCGCAAAGTGGCTGAAAGCGGGGATTCTGGAGAACGGCGTGGTGGTCAGGAGCGAGGAGGGCACGCCGCAAGGCGGCCCACTTTCTCCTTTATTGGCCAATATTTATCTGCACTATGTCCTGGACCTGTGGTTTGAGCACAAGTTCAAACCGACCTGCACCGGCGCCGTTTCGCTGGTGCGGTACGCCGACGACTTTGTGGTGTGCTTCGAATCCAAAGTCGAAGCCGAGCGGTTTCTTCAGGCACTGAAGGAACGGCTTGCGAAGTTTCACCTCGAAGTCTCGGAGGAGAAAACCAAACTGGTCGAATTCGGCAAAGAATCGGGTGAAAACGGCAAGACCGGGCCGACCGGGCAACCGCGGACCTTCGATTTCCTGGGATTTACGCATTATATGCGCATGAAAGGGAAACGAGGATACCGGGTAGCTCGCAAGCCCTGTCGGAAAAGCCGCGACAAGTTCCTTCGTAATGTGAAGGAATGGGCGCGGAAGTGCCGTGATTACTCGGTTTGGTGGCAGGCAAAGGTCTTGCGGCGGAAATTGCAGGGGTACTATCAGTACTTCGGCCTTCGACACTGCAAGAAGGCTCTGCAACACGTGAAATGGCACGTGGAGCGAATCTGGGTGATGGAGTTGCGGAAGCGCAGCCAGCGACATAATCTCTGGTGGAAGAACATGCATCGCTATCCCTGGTTTCGGAGCCTGCCGGAGCCGACCTTGCGCTGACGAGGCGGAGGCGATACCTGGGAGCCGGATGCCTTAATTGGGCACGTCCGGTTCTGCGAGGGGGGCGGTCAGTAATGGCCGCCCCTACCTCACCGGGACTGGTCCCCCAAGAAGCCACCTATCAGTCGTTGGTTACCTTTCTCGAAAGAATTGTTCATCCCCAAAACACCTCGGACGGAGTTCTCTTGCCTAGGGCCGAATGCTTCCGCTCCTCGTTGTAGTAACGGAAGTATTTTTCAAGCCCATGGTACAACGCGTGCCCGTCGACATAGTCCCGCGGATAGACATCCTCGTACTTCACCGTCCACCAGAGCCGCTCGATGAAAGCGTTGTCCAGGGCACGGCCTCGGCCATCCATGCTGATGGCAATGGCCTTGTCCAGCAGCACTTTGGTGAAGGCCGCACTCGTGAACTGCGAACCCTGGTCGGTGTTGAAAATCTCAGGAGACCCCAACGCCAACGCTCGTTCCAAAGCGGTGATGCAAAACAGGGTTTCCAGGCTGTTCGAGAGTCCCCAGGACAAGACGTACCGGCTGTACCAGTCCATCACGGCGACCAGGTACATGAAGCCGTGGCGCATCGGGATGTACGTTATGTCCGTGCTCCAAACCTGCTTTACTCTTTCAATTGTTACGTTTCGCAGAAGGTACGGGTAGATATGGTGCTCTGGAGCGGGGCGGCTCGTATGCGGCCCCGGCGTGATGGATTGCAGTCCCATCAGCTGCATCAAACGGGCCACTCGTTTGTCGTTGACCACGTGTCCCCGATCACGCAACCAGTCTGTCATCCGGGGGTATCCGAACTCGGGATGCCGCAGGTATTGCTCGTCAATGAGTCGCATCAACGCCAGGTTTTCCGGGGTTTCCGGCGCCGGCTCGTAGTAAAAACTCGAACGAGGAACTCCTGCCAGCCGACACTGTCGCCGAATGGAGTAGGCCGGATTGCTTTCCACCCAATTCCGGCGCATTGGCAGCGGCAGGCTCAAAGTTTTTTTTCGAGCCATTTGATGTCCATTTTGAGTCGCCCTATCTCCTCGTACAGTGGAGCCGTGAGTTCTTCCTCGGTCTTGATTTTCTGCTTCGTGGCGGAAAAAATACCGGGTGCGCTGGAGAGCAACTGCTTCTTCCAGTCCGAGATTTGGTTCGGATGGACCTTGAATTCGGTCGCCAGTTCGGTCAAGGTCTTGATTCCCTTGACGGCTTCGATGGCCACCTCGGCTTTGAATTTGGCGGTGAAGGTCCGTCGTTTTCGTCCCATTTGCCTGCGTCCTTTCAGACCATTTTAGGGACGCAGATTCCACTTAAGCAAGTGGTCCGAAAACTGGGGGTAAGCGCATCAATCAGATCGTTAATCGGAAAGATCATCATGGTCTCCCTCCTTGTTTG
>CAYPSZ010000305.1:0-5748 GCA_964413125.1 uncultured Desulfobacterales bacterium | reverse complement strand
GTTTCCCGTCAGCACCGCTCGCACTCCCGGCAGTCTCTCAGCACGGGAGGTGTCTATGCTCTTTATCCGAGCATGCGCAGATTCGCTGTACTTTATCTTTCCGAAAAGCATACCCGGCCTCACCAGGTCGTGAATGTAAACCGCCTTGCCCGCCGCCTTATCAGGGGCATCGGGCCTGGGTGCATCGGTGCCGATGAAGCTATATTTCGTGGTCATTTGCGTCCTCTGTGTTCGAATTCTATTGCGGTTTCAAAATGAACTCGGAACCGGTCGTATCAGCCGGCATTCTCCTGGAGTCGTTTTGCGGCATCCCTTATGGACTCAACGATCTGGACGTACCCGGTACAGCGGCACAGGTTGCCTGAAATTCCAACCTTTATCTCATCTTCCCCCGGCGAAGGGTTTTCGTTGAGAAGCGCCGTAGTCGACATTATCATTCCAGGCGAGCAAAAACCGCACTGGATCCCGCCGTGGGCCACGAATGACTCCTGGACCGGATGCAGCTTGTTGCCCTCGCCTATGAGTCCCTCAACAGTGGTCACGGATTTACCCTGAATCTCAAAGGCCGGGTAGAGGCATGAATCCACGCTCACACCGTCCACAATCACGGTGCAGGCCCCGCATTCCCCCTGACCGCAGCCTGGTTTGGTCCCTTTGAGATCAAAGGTGTCCCTCAGAACCTCCAGGAGCATACGGTGAGACTCCACTTCCGCTGAGACCTCGTGTCCGTTCAGGCTGAATGTAATCAGTTTCTTCATTAATTATTCCCTCGATCGTAACTGGATTGGAAACTACACAGTGCCCGCCTAAGCGGCCTCCCGGACCGCCTGCTCGACCGCCCTTTTAACCAGGACTCCGGACATTATCCGGCGATACTCGGCAGTGGTGCGAACATCCGTGATGGGATTCACTTCCTTCTCTGCCAGCATCTTTATCTCATCAAGTACATCCGGCGTAATCTCACGCCCTTCAATCGCCTTTTCCGTCTTCTTGAGGCGAAGGGGGACAGGTGCAACGGCGCCTGCGGCCAGCCGGCACACCTTGCAGACACCGCCCTCCAGGACCACCAGGGCCGCAGCGTTTATGAGCGCTATATCCTGGGTCACCCTGCCGGCCTTGAGAAACGCCGTGCCGGCCCCTTTTTCCAGCCCCGGAATCCTTATTGCCTTCACAACCTCCGTCACATCCAGGCAGGTCTCGCCGGGCCCCGTGAAAAAGGCCTCCAGTGGCACTTGGCGGCCGCCGCCGGGACCATCGATCTCCACGGTTGCGCCCAGCACCAGAAGGGGAGGCGCACAGTCCGCCGAAGGAGCGGCATTGGCCAGATTGCCGCCTACGGTGGCTACGTTCCGAACCTGTGGGTTGGCCAGGACCTTCACTGCCTGGTGCAACGCAGGGAAGATCCGTGCTATCCTCTCATCCTTCTCGATTTCCCTCAGGAGGGTCATGCTGCCGAGTCGCAGGCCTCCGTTCCAGTCAATCCCCTTCAGCTCACTGATGTGTCGAAGTGAGATGAGGGCTTCCGGTTCTATGGCCCTTTGCTTGACCCGCACGATCACATCCGTCCCGCCCGCTATATAACGCGCCCGGCCCTTTTGCTCTTCCATCAGGCCGTAGGCCTCCTCAAGGTTTTGAGGCATGTGGTAGTCGAACTTCTTCATGAAACTCCTCCGTGAACATATGGCTTTTTATTCCCTGTTGTCGAAGACACGCTTACTCTTTCGTTCCGACCTGGGCAGGGAGCCATGGTCCATAAGGTGGACCTGTGCGCTGACCATAATATGTTTCTTGATCTCTCTTGCAATTTGATTACGGAGTTCCTCGTCTCCGCTGCCGTAACCCCCCTCACCCCGCTCCACGCGGAGTGTCATGTAATCCCTGCCGTCATCCTTCCGGTCCAGGATGAGCTGGTACTCGCTCCCCAGGCCCGGAATGCCGGACAGGACGTGATCCACCTGGCCCGGATAGATGTTCACGGCCCTGAAGATGATCATGTCGTCGGATCGGCCCAGGATCCGGTCGTGCCTAGGCAGCACAGAGCCGCATTCACAGCGCCCGGGGACGAGCTTTGTCAGGTCGCGCGTCCTGTAACGGATCAGGGGCACGGCCTCCTTTTTGAGCGTGGTGACGACCATCTCACCCACCTCGCCGTCGGGCACCGGTTCAAGGGTATCGGGATCGAGGATCTCCAGAATGTAGTAGTCGGCCCAGTAGTGGATCCCCGAGTGAAATCGGCAATCCAGGCCCGTACCCGGCCCGTAGAGTTCCGTCATGCCCGGTATATCGTACATGTGTTCAATGCCCAAAAGCTCCTGGATCCGTTTTCTCATGGCGTCGCTTGAGCGCTCAGACCCGAAGATCATGGTCCTGAGGCTGATCTTGTCTCTCAGCCCGCGCCGGTTGACCTCTTCCGCCATAAGAAGCCCCATGGATGCCGTGCAGCACATGGCGGTGCTCTGAAAGTCTTCCAGGAATTCGCACTGCATATCCAGGTTACCCGGGCCTGCGGGTACGGCCATTGCCCCGAAGGTCTCACACCCGAGCTGAAAGCCGACTCCGGCCGTCCAGACCCCGTAGCCCACAGCGATCTGCACACGGTCCTTGGTGGTCAGTTCGGCCATTTCATAGCAGCGGGCAAAGAAATGGGCCCAGTCCTCCACGTCCTTACGACTGTAGCACAGTACCTTGCGCTTGCCCGTGGTCCCGGAGGATGCGTGAATCCTGACCACCTTTTCGTGAGGCACGGACAACAGAGGAAAGGGGTAGCCCTCCTGCAGGTCCTTGGAGGTGGTAAAGGGCAGGCTTCTCAAGTCCTCCATTGAACGTATGTCTTCCGGCCGCCCCCCGGCCTCGTTCAGCTTCTGTCTATAAACGGGAGAGCCCTCGAAGGCATGGCGAACCGTCCACTTCAGCCCCTCGAGTTGCTCCCGGGCGAGTTCCTCCTCGCTTGCGGCCGTCGGCATGAAGGTTTTTGTCATGATTCTTTTCCCTCTTTAGTTCTCATACGGACAAGTTCATTATTCGTATGATCAGCGTGATTCTTGGTTGGTTTTTCTTCTCATTCTTTCTTCGTGCTCTTCGTGTCCTTCGTGGTGAGATGAAATTTCAAACCCCTTCTCTGATCAAGCCGGCCGGCCACCGAGAGGCACTGTTTGTGTAAAGCTTTATCGTATCAGGTTCGGCAAAAACGTAACTATCCCGGGGAACACCATGAGCAATATTATGCAAAGGATGTAGGCGGGAAGAAAAAAGGCCACGCCCTTGAACACGCTTTCCAGGGGCACATCCCTGGCCATGCCGCCTACCACGTATGTGGTTGCTCCCACGGGCGGAGTCACGGCCCCCAAGGTAGTGACCACCGTGATGGTCACCGAGAACCATATGGGATCGTGGCCCATGCTCTCGGCCACGGGAAAGAAAATAGGTATGGTGATGAGGAGAAGGGCCAGTGCGTCCATGACCGCGCCCCCGATCACGAAGATGAGTAAAATGATGCCCATGATCAAGAAGTCCGGCACCGGCAGGCCGGTCACCCACTCGGCTATGTTGAATGGGATTCGGGTGACGGTCAGGAACTTGCCGAAAATCGTTGCGCCCGCCACAATCATGATAACCATGCAGGAGACCCTCAAGGTGTCCACGATGGAATTGATAAATCCCTGCCAACTCAGCCCTCTCTGTACAACGCTGATCAGCAAGGCGAATAAAGACCCTGCGGCCCCGGCCTCGGCCGGTGTGAAGAACCCGAAGTAGAGTCCCAGCATGACAAGGAAAAAGAGAATGAGCATCTCCACGGCCCCGGGAAGGGCTCGAAGTTTTTCACCGAAGGTGGTTTTCTCTCCCACAGGGCCCCATCCAGGCCTGAAGGAGCAGACGACATACACCGTCACGGTCAGCAGAATTGCGAGCAGGATGCCCGCTGCAACGCCGCCGTAGAACAGCTTGCCGATGGATTGTCCCGTGTATAGACCGATCACTATGAGAACGACACTCGGAGGGATGACCACGCCAAGGGTTGAGCCGCACGCGATGGCACCGGTGCTGAGCTTGGGATCGTACTTGAATTTCTTCATCTCTGGCAATGCCACTGTGGTCATGGTGGCGGCGGTGGCCGCATTGGATCCGCAGATGGCTGAAAACGCTGCGCATGCCATGACCGTTGCCATGGCGATACCGCCCCTGATCTGTCCGACCCACTTGTACGCGGCATCGTAAAGCTTCCTGTTCACCCCCGAGTAAAAGGCGATCTGCCCCATTAAAATGAACAAAGGGATCACCGTAAGCCCGTACTTGGAAAAGGTCATCCACAGTTCCGTGCTGAGCATACCCAGGCCTGCCTTGATATTGAGCACGTAGCAGTACCCGACAAACCCGACAATGGCCATGGCAAAACCCACTGGCATACCGAGAAAAAATAGAACGAAAAGGAGGACGAGAATTCCGATGACTCCGACAAGCGCCAGGCTCAAGACTCACCCTCCTTTCCGGGAAAAAGCGATTTCAGAAACTCCGTAAAAAACGTCAGGGCCAGTACCCCGCACCCCACTGACACCGCATAGGTGAAAGGGTAATAGATAATTCTGAGGGTCTGCGTGACTTCGCCGCTGGACCTGAGGACACCGGCGTACTTGGCGATCTGCCAGCCGACAAATGCGAAAAAGGCCATACAGACCAAACTGTTGATGACATTCAGTATGCGGCGGGTCTTCTCGGAAAAGCTGAGCACAAGGACGTCTACAGAAATATGCCCTTTTTTTATCTGGGTGTAACCTAAGGCAAAGGCCGTTGCCACGGCCCCGAAAAAACCCATGAGTTCGTATGTGCCCTTGACCGGCACCCAGACTAAACGTAAGAGGATGTTTGCGCAGGTCAGAACAATCATGGCCAAAATAAAGCCGCCTCCGATCCAGATCAGAACTCTGTTCAGAATCAGGACGATCTTCTCAAGAGCATTCATGTAGCTCTCCTGTGCCCGGCAGGCCCCTTACCCGGACCGGGCGGAGCACCCTCGCCACACCACTTGTCCGCGAGCGGCAGGGGAGGCCCGGCCGCGACCCGTTCACGGGGCCGCGGCCGGGCCAGGGATCTTCCGCTTGTCTAATTAGCGTACTTTTTGGTAAGAGCTTTGATATCCTCTACAATCTGTTTTCCTGGAAGCCCTTTGCTCTCGGCGTCCTTGATCCAGGCCTCGACAATGGGCTCCATCTTTTCATCCCACTTGGCCTTCTCAGCGGGATCTAGTTCGATGACCTCCACATCGTAGGTCTCCTTGGACCACTTCATGGATTCATTCACGTGGTTGTCCATGTATTCCCCGGTCCACACGGACTGCTCCACCCGGAGGTCGTCCATTACCTTTTTCACGTCGTCGGGCAGCTTGTTCCAGGAATCCATGTTCATGACCACGGCAAACGGATAGATCACGCTGGTGGTCATGGTGACATAGCGGCAGAGCTCCGCGTATTTGAAGTCCTTCATAACCTCGAGGGATGAGAACAACCCGTCCACTACGCCCTTTTGAAGGGCTTCCGGGGTATCCGACATGGGCATGCCCACCTGGTTGGCGCCCCATGCCTTGAGAATCTGGGCCGCCCCGCCGGAGGCCCTTAGATCAGCGCCACGAATATCATCCAGGTTCCGGATGGGCTTCCTGGACATGACGTTGGAAGGGGCCGTTGTGAACATCGCCAGAACCTTGACCTTGGAGAAGGCCTCGGGCTGGTACTTCTCGTAAAGATCCCACAGGAC
>CAYPSZ010000304.1:0-2328 GCA_964413125.1 uncultured Desulfobacterales bacterium | reverse complement strand
GTTCGTATCCGGTTTCAGGGGAGGTCGAGGCCATGTCCCGCTGGTTAATGCCGGGGTTGGCCTGCTCGAGCTGGGTGATGGGGGACGTTGCCACTATTCCACTATTCTCGATACTTCCCATATGTCTCCTATATGACAACGTTGTTGACAAGGCGCCGGAGGCGCGTTCAAGCCCGCCGAAGCGGGTGAATGCGCCAGGGGCGCATAAAACTCAAGATCGGCTTTGTCGGTGGATGTCCTTGTGATGAATTCTTTCTTCACAGGCTTGTCATGTATCACGAAATCAGAACTTTTTCGGGAGGCCGGCCTGTTTCAGGACGCCATTTGCCGTGTGCCGGGACTTGATGCTTTGATCCACCACAAAATGCACATCACTGATCGGGCTGTACCAGATCTCGTGATCTCCTTTACCCTGCCTTTCGAACTCACAGCCAGCTTCAAGTAGCCGTTTTTTCAATGGCTTTGTATAATCGGTCATCGGATTTGGGCTGCTTCTGCAATCTCAAAACGACGTGAGATCAGCTCAAAAGACACTTCTTTACCTGGTGTTAAACAATTGGCCTCAAGAAGTTCCGGGATAATGATTCTGAGCTTCTGGATCAACCCCTCGATGGTTGCCTCCTCGGTAACGAGGCCGGGCACATCATCGCTTGTGGCGACCCAGACGGCCGCCTCTTCATCCCACTCGGCTCTTACAAAAAAGGGCTTTACAGGCATGTTGCTCTCCCGGTGCAATTTGCAAACACATAATTAGATTCCATCCAGAAACCCGGATTTCCGCCGGAATGCCGGCCCGATCCGGAAATCCGGGTTTCTGGATGGGAACTTGTTAGGATCGTTTGGATCGTCAGGATCGTTTGGAGCGTTTGGAGCGGATACAGCTCCGCCCTTTGGGTTACAAGGCTCTAACGCTTGCAACATATTTAAATTGCTTGGGATATTCTCGAAGGTGCTGCTTTGTTCGTATCCGGTTTCAGGGGAGGTCGAGGCCATGTCCCGCTGGTTAATGCCGGGGTTGACCTGGAGGAGGCGGAGGACCTGGAAGTCGTTGTCTTTCATTGTGTTTGTTCCGTTCACTGTTGAACGGAAGTTTTATATGTTGGAGGTGGGGGTGTCAAGCATCTTCTGTCAAAAAACTCTGATACGCAACAAATCAGAGCTACAGAGATCACAGGAAGGCACGTCTTATCCTGATTCGTGCCGGCTCCAAAATGATAAGGTTACCTTTGAAGTCGTTATCTCGTAGATCCCTAAAGGCGGCTAGTATCTCCTTGTTTATCTCCCGAGGCGGCATTTCGTTTGGGAATCTTGCCACCACAATCCCGAAATGGTGCCCAGGAAGGAACTTTAGAATATTGCCGAATCCCAGGTCCCCTGTCAGGAGGATTGCTTTTTCCTCTTGAGCAAACCTGTAGACCTCATCGTCGCTCGAACCACGTCGGCCGTGATCACGCACATCCTTCACCTCATAGCCTTCCTCAACAAGGGCTACGCCCGTTGAGCGCGGCATATCTTCATCAATCACAAACCTTGGCATTTCATCCCACTGCCCTTATTTCCTCACCGGAGATTGTTTTTGCCGCATAATCCAAGCACGCCAGGATGTCTTCCACCGCAATTTCATACTCCACTTCGATTTCATCGTAGGTCATGCCGCCTGCAAGTTTCCCCAGGATGAGATCCACCGGCACCCTCGTCCCAGTAATCACCGGGCGGCCGAAGCGCACCTTTTCGTCAACACTGATTCTTGAGGCTATCTCCATAGGTCCCTCCTTGTATATTTCAACAACGCTGTTACCCTCCATACTTCACGTTGCTTTTTCCTAAACCTCCTTCAACCTCCAAGAAAATATTCTTGACTTGGCGCCTCTCATTGTCAAGGGGAAATAGGCATGGGGACGTACATCATATTATTACTTTTCAGCCTCGATGCAATGTTTTCCCTCTCCCACCGGCCGCGCACCCCTTTTCGTAGCCTTGCTGATCGCAGGCTGGTTGAGACGCGGCAAGTAAACGGTCTTCTCGCCCGCCCCCTGAAAGTCGATCAACCCACCTCGAGGGCCAATTTCGCCCTTCCCTGGCCTCACTACCTACCTGCTCCCGGAACTGTCCCCACTGGACCAACTACAATGGCTTCACACGACACATGTCTGTGAAAGAGTTCCCCCGGCTCAACCACTTCATTTTCCTGCCGGCCATTTAAGCGGCGCAGGTCGATATTTTTCCTAATAAGTATGCAGCACCCATCATAGCGAAACCGATGGCTTAATCAGCCCCTAAAATCCCACTTTTACAGCGCCTACTGATCAATCTACACCAACCTGCGGA
>CAYPSZ010000303.1:0-26867 GCA_964413125.1 uncultured Desulfobacterales bacterium | reverse complement strand
TATGATTAAGGAGTGGCGCAAGACACTTAATTAAACCGGATGTTCCGACTGCGAGAGGAAGCTGTGGTCTCGACCAAGCCATGGTCGGGACCTCAGATCCATAGGGGCTGCCTGATATCGCCTGACCATATGCATTCGGGAGGCGAAAGATGATTAATCCCACTGCAAGGGAAAGGTATGCGGACCATGTCTTACGGATTCAAGCGCATAGCTGACTTCATCGACGCGGCCGGCAATCGACTGGGAAACCTTTTCTGCTACCTGGTGTTCGTAATCATGACGATCACCACGATGGACGTCATCGCCAGATACGTTTTCAATCAACCCCTCATGTGGGGATGGACCCTCAATCGCCTACTCTTCGGCACGTTCATACTATTCGCCGGCATTTTCACCATGAGCAAGCGGGAACACATCCGCATCGAGATCATCTATGATCACTTTCCCCCGAAATTCAAATTTGCGGCACGTCTTATCGCTATGGCATGCTTCCTGATCTTCATGGGGGTGCTTGTCTGGCAGTCCGCCTGGATGGGCTGGAACTCCATGATGATCGGAGAAAAGGCGGCCGGCACCTTTAGGATTCCCATCTATCCCTTTAAAATGCTCATACCGATCCTGGCGTTCCTGTTCCTTTTGGAAGGAATCGTCGTACTCTCAAGGCCCGATGACGACTGAGGACCACTAGCATAGGAAACAATCGGGATATGAAGTTATGAGTGTGGAAATTGTTACGGTTCTCCTTTTCAGCGGTCTCCTTTTCCTGTTGGCCATAGGTGTGCCGGTCGTCTTTGCCTTGGGCGGGATCAGCGTGATCATAACCTTCCTGATAGGCGGGCCGACTGATCTCTTCATAATCGCCACCACAACCTACCGGCAAATAACCGACCCCAGCCTTATCGTGATTCCCATGTTCCTTCTCATGGGGAACTTTCTCATCCACTCGGGGATCTCGGACAGGCTCTTTACCGCCTTGAACCACTGGCTTTCCGGCCTACGGGGAGGTTTGGCCATCGTATCCATCGGCGTGTGCGTGGCTCTGGCCATGTGTGGGGGCTTTGGCCCGGGGATTCTTACCATGGGCCTCATCGCCGTGCCGGCAATGTTGAAGCACGGTTACAACAAGTCCCTGGCCCTGGGAAGCGTCATGGCCGGAGGCGTTCTGGGCGAAATCATCCCGCCCAGCATCATCATGATCATCTTCGCCTACATCTCCCGGATCTCCATCGGAAAAATATTTTTCGGCGGCGCCATTCCCGGTCTCATCACCGCATCCCTCTATATACTCTATGTTGCGTTGCGCTGCTATTTTCAACCTCAACTGGCTCCCCCGGCCAAGGAAGAGGTCACATGGAGCACCCGATGGAAATCGCTCAAAGACATCGTCCTGCCCGTCCTCCTTGTGTTTCTCGTTCTGGGGTCCATATTTACAGGCATGGCCACTCCCACGGAGGCATCCGGGGTCGGAGCCTCGGGCGCCTTCCTGATGTGCATTCTTTATGGCCGCCTCAATTGGCGGGTCATCAAAAACTCCTGCATAGAAACAATGAAAATCAGCGGCATGGCCCTGTGGATTCTTATAACTGCAACGCTCTTTGGCATAGTTTACACGACTGCAGGCGCTCAGGATATGGTCATGGAGATTGTGGACACCGTATCCGTCAACCGATGGCTTATTCTTTTTGTCATGCAGATTATTCTTATCCTCTTTGGAATGTTCATGGATGACTACGCTGTGCTTACCATATGTGCGCCTATTTTCGTTCCCATAGCCTTGCATCTTGGATTCGATCCAACCTGGTTCGCAATTGTCTTCATTCTCAACATGCAAGTGGCATATTTGACACCGCCTTTCGGATGGGCGCTTATCCTGATGCGGGGTGTGGCCCCGCCGGAAATACACACGAAGGACATCTGGCGTTCAATACCCCCCTTCGTGGCGATCCAATTGCTGGTACTGCTGTTGACCATGCTTTTCCCCAAGCTGGCGACCTGGCTCCCTAATTTGATGCTTTAGATGCCTATTCACGTATGCCGGCGACTGAAAACCTGACAAGCCCGGACGTAAGAACCACTGAGACACTTAGTCCGGCAGGAGGTCCGAGAATGGCTGAAACCCATAGGCTTCAAGGCAAACGCATACTCGTTGTGGACGACGAACCCGACGTCCTGGAAACCTTGAGAGAGATCCTTTCCATGTGCGACTTGAAGATAGCCCATAGTTTTGAAGAGGCAAGAGAAAGTCTCGAAACCCACAACTTCGACATCGCGATCCTGGACATTATGGGCGTCAACGGATACGAGTTGCTGAAAATAGCCTCTGAAAAAGGTCTGATTTCCATAATGCTGACGGCAAACGCCGTCACACCCCTGGATCTGGAAAAATCCTTCCAGGAAGGCGCTGCTTCTTTCCTTCCCAAGGAAGAGATGTCCAACATAGAGGTGTTCCTGAATGACGTCCTGGAAGCCAAAGAAAAAGGAAAAAGCTTCTGGTGGAGATGGTTTGATCGCCTGGCGGATTATTTTGAACATAAATTCGGCCCGGATTGGCAAAAAAAACACCGTATAACTGTAAAATAACAAGTCAACAACAATTTTAGAAAAGGAGCTGAACATGCAAGCTGATCTGGTCTTTCTGAACGGAAAAGTAATCACAGTGGACCCGCAATTTAGAATTATGGAAGCGATCGCAATCAAGGACGGACGGATTGCCGCGGTGGGAACCACAAGGGAGATGCATTCCTTTGTCGGTTCCGGGACCCGAGTCCTGGACCTCCGCGGTAAGCCCGTACTACCGGGCATTAACGAGGCCCACATGCATGTGCCCTTTTTCGGTGCAAGCCGGCCTCCTCTCTCCCTTGACCTGACCTACCCCGCGGTCCAGTCCATTCCTGACATGGTGGAGGCCCTTCGATCGAAAGCGGCCCGGACGCCTCCGGGCGAATGGATCCGGGGCTTCGGGTGGGACCAGAGCTCCCTCTTAGAGTGCCGCAACGATCCTTCCCGTCTCCCCCGCAAGTTCGACCTGGATCCTGTCTCCCCTGAACACCCGGTGGCCTTTACGGATTTTTCCTGCCACACATTGCTCGTAAACAGTAAGGCCTTAGAGCTGGCCGGCGTTACAAAGGAAACGCCGGACCCGGAATCCGGTGAAATGGAGAGGGATCCCCAGACCGGCGAGCCCACCGGGATCCTCAAGGAACCAAAGGCCCAGGAGCTGGTCTCCCGGCACGTCCCCCTTCTGACGAGGGACGAGAAGAAACAGGCGGTGATCACGGCGCTTGAACACCTGAACGCCAATGGTGTAACGAGTTTTACAGACGCGGCCATCGGGCCCGGCGGGGAGGCATATCTTTACGGCGTCATGAGCGGGGAATTTGTTGACATATACCGGGAACTCCTTGAAGATGGAAAGCTAACCGCACGGGCCAGTATTCTCCTCCTCTACGGCGACTACGGAGCCCTCACCCTGGAGGACATCAAGCGGAACATAGAGTCTTTCCAGGTCCCCAAGGGTGTGGACGGCGACTGGCTTCGCTTCCCCGGAGTCAAACTCTTTGCAGACGGAATTCCTCTCACTTATACCTCCTGGATGAACGAGGACTACATAGGCGGTGATTTCGGACATGGCCGCTCCGTTATACCGGGGAACACGGACCAGGAGCAGCGAGACAACTTGATAAGCATGATCCGGTACATCCATTCCAAAGGTTATCAAATCGGCCTTCATGCCACAGGCGACCGAGCCATAGATGCAGCCGTGGATGGTTTTGCTGCGGCCATAGAGGAGACGCCCGCTGGAGATCCCCGTCATTACATCATTCATGGTGACTTCATAAGCCGAGACAAGGCCGAGATGTTGAAACGGCTTAACTGCGGTATAGCCATGCAGCCTTTCATCAGCGCCATGATCGCAGATTTTGAACCGCACGTCGTGGGAGAAGAAAGGGCCGCCTATGAATGGCCCACCCGAACCGTATTAAACGCCGGGACCAACCTCACCAGTAGTTCAGACGCTCCTGTGACCTACCCCAACTGGAGGCTGGGCGTCCAATCCGCGATTCTTCGCGAGGGCCTTGTCTCCGGTAAGGTGAGCGGGCCGGAAGAGTGTATAACCGTTGAGGAGGCGATTCGAACTTACACCATCAACGGGGCTTGGCAAGACCACATGGAAACGGTTAAGGGCTCCATCGAAACCGGTAAACTAGCGGATCTGTGCATTATTGGAGAAGATATTTTGACGGTTGACCCCCATGAAATCGGAGGCATTCCGGTATTAATGACCATTGCCGGAGGAAACATCGTCTATGATGCTAGTGAGGGCGCATTCGAGTAATCCCTAACTTTCCGGATTTAATATGATAATACACCTTCTGGAACACGACCCTCTTGACTTTTCAAACACAAACATCGACTTCTGGGCGAAAAAGTGCGGGCATATGGTGGTCAGGACCCACGTGTGTAACGGGGAAGCCCTTCCAGGACCGGGTACCTTTGACTGGCTGATGGTCATGGGAGGCTCTCCCCATGCATACGACGAGATCTCAAACCCCTGGCTCCCGGCTGAAAAGGCCTTTGTGGCACAAGCCCTTAAGCGTGGTACTCCTATCCTCGGGATTTGTTTCGGAGCGCAGATCCTTGCAGAGGCACTTGGTGCAAGGCTTTTTCGCGCGGAACACCCGGAAATCGGCTGGCACGAAGTGCGTCTGACCACGGAGGGGAAAAACAGCTTTCTCTTTCAAGGCGTACCCGAGACATTCGAGACCTTTCACTGGCATGTTGATCACTTTTCTCTCCCAAAAGGTTGCATAAGGCTGGCCGCCAGCGAAGCCACCCCTAACCAGGCGTTTTTCAGCAAGACCCACCCCGCAGTAGGCATACAGTTCCATCCGGAGTATACCCTCGAAATAATCGAGTTCTTTTCGCGCGAGCACAGTCAGGGATGGGTCCCAAGCAAGTATGTAAAAGGGAAAGAACCAATAATGGCCCGCACCCGCACCATGAAGGATACCTACTGGCTCATGGAGGCAATCTTGGAAAACATGTCGGCACAATACAGGGCCTGAGGTCATGGAGTTGATTCTTCATAAAGAGACCGACAACCCGCAATGGACAAACGAAGTCAAGGTTGAATCCCTGGCCGCAGTTGTGGTATGGGTCACAACTCTTTGCACAGTATTCAACTTCGGGCGGACAAGGCCTTGATAAGGTTCAGGCCCGCCTTGTGAGGCGGGTATGGCATGCTGGTATATGTAAAACTGGTGCTCACAGCTGTTTTCTGGGGTGGGACCTTTGTTGCAGGACGCGTTGTGGCAAGGGAGGTTGGTCCTTTTTCCGCGTCCTTTCTGCGATTCTTGACGGCTTCCATCCTCCTGAGTCTTATCCTCTGGCGAGTGGAGGGAAAAATCCCCTTGCCCGGCCGGAGTCGCATCCTCCCATTGGCGCTCCTGGGACTGACCGGAGCTTTTTCCTATAACTTATTCTTCTTTCTGGGGCTGGAACGCATCGAGGCAAGCCGCGCCTCCCTCATCATCGCCAACAACCCGATCTTCATAACCATATTCTCCGCCCTGATCTTCAGGGATCGCCTGCCCGGACCGGCGTTGGCAGGGATCCTCTGCTCGCTATCGGGCGCCGCCGTAGTCATAACCCGCGGCGACTTTATACAGGCCTTTCAAGGGGGAATAGGCTTTGGTGAATTATTCATCTTCTTCTGCGTCCTGAGCTGGTCGGCCTACTCCCTAATCGGCAAATTCGTGCTCACTACCATGTCCCCCCTGGTCTCGGTCTCTTGGGCCGCATTCATGGGTACGGCCGCTCTTTTCATCCCTGCATGCCTTGAAGGATTGTTCGTGGAATTCCATAAATTCTCGCTACCGTCCTGGATCGGCATCCTCTACCTCGGACTGTTCGGAACCGTCGTAGGATTCGTATGGTACTATAGGGGCATCCTGGAAATCGGGCCGGCCAGGGCAAGCCAATTCATAAATCTGGTACCTGTGAGCGCCGTATTCCTGGCCGCCATGATACTTGACGAACCCCTGAGCCCTTCACTCCTGGCCGGGGGTGTCCTGGTCCTCTCAGGCATCACCCTGACAAACCGGGCGGCACGAGTCCCCCGCTCCGGAATGGCATCACAGGATCCTTGAGAGTCTTGCCGGTTTTCCGCCTGACGGGTATTATCAACTGGGTTCGTTTAGACCGGCTTCAGTGGAGGATCTGGCTGAGGAAGAGTTTTGTGCGCTCGTGCTGTGGGTTGTGAAAGAACTCCTCAGGTGAGTTCCCTTCCACGATCCGGCCGAAGTCCATGAAGAGAACCTGGTGGGCAACGCTTCGTGCAAAACCCATTTCGTGGGATACCACGATCATGGTCATGCCGTCCCGGGCCAGCTCTATCATAACGTCCAGGACCTCCTTGATCATCTCGGGATCAAGGGCTGATGTGGGCTCGTCAAAGAGCATGAGTTTGGGTTTCATACAGAGGCTTCTGGCTATGGCCACCCTCTGCTGCTGCCCCCCGGAGAGCTGCCCCGGGTACTTGCGGGCCTGCTCTGCAATGTGAACCTTCTCCAGGTAGTACATGGCCGTTTCTTCGGCCTCCTTCCTGGGAACCTTGCGCACCCATATCGGGCCCAACGTCAGGTTTTCGATGATGGTCAGGTGAGGAAAGAGATTGAAATGCTGAAACACCATGCCCACCTCGGCCCGGACCTTCTCGATCTTCTTGATGTTGTTGGTGAGTTCCATGCCGTCCACAAAGATCTTCCCCCGCTGGTGCTCCTCCAGGCGGTTGATGCACCGTATCAGGGTCGACTTCCCTGACCCTGAAGGACCGCACACCACAATACGCTCCTTCTTGTGGATGGTCAGGTTGATCCCGCGAAGCACGTGAAAGTCCCCGAACCACTTGTGCAGGTCGATCATTTCAACGACCACCTCTTCAGAAGGTCTGGTGACGTCGGCCGCCGCTTCCAATTCGTTCATTAACTTTTCCTTTCTACTGTCACTTCCTGTTCCTTGGTGATTACACCCCTTTTTGTTTCTTCTTTTCAGTCCCTCTTAAGCTCTCTTTCCAGACGCCTGCTGTAGTTGGACATGGAAAAACACCCCAGGAAGTACAGGAGCGCCACAAAGATATAGGCCTCCCTGCTGAAACCCAGCCACTCGGGGTCGGAGATGACCGTCTTGGTGGTCTTAAGCACATCCCAAAGGGCGATGATCACCACCAGGGAAGTGTCCTTGAAGGCCGAAATGAGTATGCTCACCGTGGGAGGGATAACTATCTTAAGGGCCTGGGGCAGGATCACAAATCGCATTGTCTGGAAGTAGTTGAGTCCGAGGGAATCGGCCGCCTCGTACTGACCGCGACTCATACCCTGGAGCCCGCCGCGCACCACCTCGGCGATGTAGGCCGATGTGAATATTATTATGGCGGCCTGTGCCCGAAGGATTTTGTTGATGGAAACACCCTCCGGAAGAAAAAGGGGGAAAATGATCGCCGACATGAAGAGGAGGCTTATTAAAGGGACCCCTCTGATGGCCTCGATGTAAACGATACAGAGCCACCGCACGCCCGGCATGGTGGATTGCCTCCCCAGTGCCAGAATGACGCCAAGTGGATACGCAGCGGTCAGGCCGAAGACCGAGAGCAGCAGGGTAAGGGGCAGTCCCGCCCAGTTTGTGCTTGCCACGGGCTGGAGACCGAAGAGCCCGCCCCTCATGAGAAGCCCCATAGTAAAAAGTCCCAGGATCCAGGCATATAACAGGCTCTTCTTCCAGTGGGTCCTGTTCCGGCTGTAATAGAGAAGCCCGAATAGTATAAACATGGCCATAAGCGGCCGCCACTGGAGATCGTATGGAAAGAACCCGAACAGGATGAACCTGATATTCTCCGTGACCACGGACCAGCACGCACCGTCGGCGTCCCTGCAGGCCTGACTACCCGCAGTCCAGACCGCATCCAGGAAGAGCCAACGGACCATGGGGGGAACAATCTTCCACAAGGCCCAGATGGTCACCAAGGTAAGGATCGAGTTGAACCAGCCGTTGAAGAGGTTTGCACGCACCCACCCCTGAATCCCCACCTCTGTCACAGGCGGTTTCAGAGGTCCTGCTTCGGGGTTGTACGCGGTGTCCTGCATGGTCTTGCTCATCGTTCCACCAGTGCGGCTCTCTTGTTGTACCAGTTCATGAAAGCGGAAGTGGACAGGCTGAACAGCAGGTAGACCGACATGATCATGGCTACCCCTTCTATGGCCTGTCCTGTCTGGTTGATGGTGGTGTTGGCAACAGACACGAAATCCGGGTACCCTATGGCCACGGCAAGGGAACTGTTCTTGGTCAGATTGAGCATCTGGCTGGTGAGCGGCGGGATAATCACCCTAAGGGCTTGTGGAAGGATCACAAGGTTCAGGACCAGCATGGGCCGAAGACCCAAGCTCATGGCGGCCTCGGTCTGCCCCTTGCTAACCGACTGGATCCCGGCACGGACCACCTCGGCCACAAACGCGGCCGTATACAAAACCAGCCCCATGAGAAGCGCAAAGAACTCCGGACTTACAGTGACCCCGCCCCTGAAGTTGAACCCTCGCAGTTCGGGAATGTTCAGCGCCGTTGGGGCCCCTCCCAACCACCAGGCCAAAAGGGGAAACCCGATGATCATGGCCATGGCGACCCGGAATGTAGGAAAAGACAGGCCGGTGCGGTCCCTGCGCTCCTTAGCCCACCTTTGAAGAACCCAAGTGCCCGCACAGGCCAGGAAAAATGCAACACCCATAAAGACATGGGCCGGATGGGCCTCAGGCACCGTGAAAATCACCCCGCGGTTGCAGAAGAAAACCCCGCTTACAGGGTTCAGTGCCTGCCTTGGACCCGGCATGGTCTCATAGAAAACGGCATACCAGAAGAAGAGCTGCAACAGCACCGGAATGTCCTGCATGACCTCTATGTAAACGGCGGCGATCTTGGACACAAGCCAGTTGGTGGACAGCCTTGCAATGCCGACTATGGTGCCTAGAAAAACTGTTATGAGATTCCCGACAAATGCCACAAGCAATGTGTTCATTGCGCCCACAACAAGGGCCCGCCCGTAACTGCCGGCTGCTGAATAGGAAATCAGGGATTCCCCTATCTCGAAAGAGGACTCCCTGTTAATAAAGCTCCAACCTGTGGCAATGGACTGGCGCTCCAGGTTTGCAAGGACATTTGATATGAGATAGTAGCCCAGCAGGCCCACTCCGCAGAGGGTCGCGATTTGAAACAATATCGCTCGCTTCTTCGGGTCGAGCCAGAACGGGACCTTTTCGGTGACAGTGGCGCCGGGTTCCGTATCAACCTGGGTCATGACCTTCTCTTAGTGGAAGGGGGTCATTGGTTTGGCGCGTCAGGAGCCTGGAAAGGCCCGGCCCGAACGCCCCGGGCCGGGCGAAGACAAAATAGGGAGTACCTCACAAGAGGCGCTCCCCACAAAAAAAAGGATCACCTGAACGGGGAGGCATACATCAGGCCGCCGTCGGTCCAGAGGGCGTTAAGCCCGCGCTCCAGCCCCAGCTTGGTCTTGGGACCCACGTTGCGCTCGAAAATCTCACCGTAGTTCCCCACCTGCTTGATGACGTTGTAGAAACACTTGTCATCCAGACCCAAGGCTTTACCCATTCCGGGGGTCACACCTAGAAAACGCATTACCTGGGGGTTCTTGCTCTTGAGCATCTCATCCACGTTGGCCGAAGTGATGCCCAGTTCCTCGGCCTCGATGAGAGACATGGTCACCCAGTTTACAATATCATACCACTGATCATCGCCATGCCGGACCACCGGAGCCAAGGGCTCCTTTGAGATGATTTCGGGCAGGAGCTCATAGTCGGCCGGATTGGGGGCCACGGATCTTTGTGCGGCCAACTGAGAGACATCCGACGTCAAGGTATCGCATCGGCCGGCGAAAAAGGCCTTATTGAGTTCGGAGGCCTGCTCGATTACCACCGGCTTCCATTCAAGGCCGTTGGCACGGAAAAAGTCAGCCGCGTTCATCTCGGTGGTGGTCCCGGGAAGCACGCAGACCGTGGCGCCGTCCAGTTCCTTGGCGCTCTTTACGCCGAGATTCTTGGGTACCAGGAAGCCTTGCCCGTCGTAATAGTTGACCTGGACGAAGTTGAGGCCGTTTACGGTCTCCCGGGTCAAGGTTTGGGTGGTGTTACGACAAAGGACATCGATCTCCTTGCTCTGGAGCGCAGGCAGTCTTTGCACCGCGGTGAGAGCGACGAACTCCACCTTGTCTGCATCTCCAAACACGGCGGCGGCTACGGCGCGCGCCGTGTCCACATCCAAACCTTTCCACACGCCCTTTTCGTCCGGCATGCTGAAACCGAAGACATCACCGTTCACCCCGGCCTTGAGAACCCCCCTCGCCTTGACCGTATCGAGGGTTTCCGCCGCGGTAGCCGCGCCCGCAGTCAGTAAAAGGATGGCGGTTGCCAGAACCAGACACAATTTCAGGGTCTTCATGATTCCCTCCTTATTGTTTTGGTTGACATTGCCCGCCCGGGGCTCCGGACGGTCTCCATCTTGACAGCCCCAAAAACCGGAAGGGGCGATTGCACAAACCCTCGTAGCTCAAACTATTCGGCCACGCACGTGAATTAAAACGCCGGGGGATCCTGTAGGATGAACTTGCGGACACGATCATGGTCAGATGGAAAGCACTGCTCCCTCCTACAGGGGAGAGGCGCATTTTCACGGCAGAGTCGGCTGAGATTTATTTGAATAACACAGCCGACCGTTGGTTTTCAACACAAATCAGGCAGCGCCGAACACTTATCAAGAAGCCCAAAGACTTCAAAACCTTATGCTTGATGTCCTTTTTCATTGCGGTTGCCATATGCTTGATCTATATTTCGGCCCCTTGGAGCCTATTCGGACCGCCCCTGCCGCATCACCCAACCCGGGAATCGGAGGATGCATTGACCGTCCTGATCTCATTCAAGGACAAGACATTAGCCCTGATGCGGGACGCCCTTTCGGTCAGCTATGCCCTCTTCAGGATAATGATCCCTGTGCTCATCCTGGTAAAGGTCCTAAAGGAACTGGGGCTGATCAGGTACATGGCGGTCCCTCTGGAGCCGGTAATGGGCATTGTGGGGCTGCCCGCGGAAATGGGTCTGGTCTGGGCCACAGCCATGTTGAACAACATCTACAGCTCCATGGTGGTGCTTCTCACCCTCGTGGATGACCACCCCCTCACCACGGCCCAGGCCACTGTACTCGGAACCATGATCCTCGTGGCCCACAGCCTGCCCGTGGAACTGAAGATCGCCCAAAAATCAGGGCCACGCCTTATTTTCCAGGGAGTAATAAGAATCGGATCGGCCCTTTTGGTAGGCTGGATCCTTCATATGGTCTACTCAGCATTCGCCTTTCACCAGGGGCCTGTTGAAATCCTGCTGAGCCCGGGTGCAGGAGCCGCACCTGCAAACGAGACCCTATTTGCCTGGTCCCTGGGCCAGGCAAAAAACCTGGTGTCCATTTTCGGGATTATCGTGGGTCTGCTGCTCCTCATGAGAATTCTCGAACGGCTCCACGTGACCGAATTCATGGACCGTATCCTGCGGCCTGTACTTCGCTTGATGGGAATCGGCCCCAAGGCATCAACCATTGCTATTATCGGAGTAACCCTGGGCATCACATACGGGGGAGGCCTTATCATACGTGAGGCGCGTTCGGGGCGCATCGACAAAAGGGACGTGTTCTACGCCTTGACACTCATGGGCCTTATCCACAGTCTCTTTGAGGACACCATGCTCATGGTCATGATAGGAGGGAGCCTTTCCGGACTCCTGTTGGCCCGCGCCTGCCTGGCCGTCTCAATAGTCTCCATGCTGGTCCGCCTCAGCGCACATCTCCCCGCCCCTTTCTGCGACCGCTGGCTATGGGGAGAACCACGTTAGTTTCCAACCTCATCACTTGGCTTTTCCCAGTTCTTCCATGACACAGTCGTGGATGCGGGGTCTGTACTCTTGAATCAGTCGGTTCTCCCGCGTCGGGTGAATACGATTGGTGAGAAACACCACCTGCACGTCCTTTTCAAGATCCATCCACACGCTTGTGCCGGGAAACCCCAGATGTCCCACACTCTCTTTGGAAAAATGACGCCCCGCAGACGAACCCTCTACCGAAGGCATGTCCCATCCCAGGGCACGTCCGCATCCTGGTATTTGGCTTTGCCGCCCGAAAAACACCTCAACCGTATCAGGCAAAAACAGGTCGTTCCGCCCGCCCAATACATGGTCCCTTAGCAGGCAGGCCAGGGCCCAGACTTCCCCGGCGGTTCCAAAGAGTCCTGCATGGCCCGAATACCCTCCCAAGGCGAACGCATTCTCGTCGTGAACCTCCCCCTGAAGGGTGCGCCCCCTCCAGGAACAGTGCTCCGTAGCGGCGAACTCTCCTTTTTCGAAACCGGAAGCCCTTGTGGTGCGAAACAGAAAAGTCCGATGGAGGCCCAGAGTTTCGAAAAACAGCGACTCCACATACTCCGCCATTTCAAGACCGGCCGCCTCTTCCACCACCCACTCCAGGAGCATGAATCCAAGGTCGCTGTAAACAGAGCTTTTGCCAGGGGCATAGATCAAGGACTCATCAAGAATCCATTTCCGGCAAATTTGTTTGCGCGCTTCAGGCGCCGCAACCTGGAGCCGTCGGTAGTAATCCCGCCAGTCCGGAAACCCCGCGGCATGACATAGAAGAAGCCTGGGGGTTATGCCTGCCTTGTCATCGGGAAGAATGACCGGCAGTATCTCGGCAATGGGCCTGTCAAGGTCAATCCCGTCCTGATCCACAAGGCGCATTGCGGCAAAAGCGGTAACCAGTGGTTTGGTCAGGGACCCGAGATCGAAGATGGTTGCTTCATCAATCTCTTTTCCAGGCGGTTCAAGAGACCGGCGCCCTGCATGAGCTGAAATCAACACTTCACCGCCAACCCCTGATATCAGCACCGCACCGGGATAAACACCGTCCCGAACACCTGCCTCAAGTTCCTGCCGGATTCGCTCATTGCCGATCATCATACCTGCCGAACGACCAGGGTGTTAACCCGGAAAACCAGGAGTTCAAAACCCGGAAAGACGCCCTATCTCTTTCATCATCCCATCCAGAAAACGCCGCGCCTCCATGCCGACCTCCGCGCGGACCGGCACTCCGAATCGAATGTCAACATACTTTCGAAGGCCTTTTCCATATCTGATCCCCACAGGAACAAACGGAGGTGAAGTCTTGGAGAGCACCATACGGACAAGGCCCATTCTGGGCGGCCCCATGCGGCCTCTGTAATACGTCCCTTCAGGGAAAATAACCACCCCTTCTCCACTTTTAAGGTGCTCAATAATACCGCGAAGGGACCTTCGACTCTCCAGCGGGCGATCACGGTTGAGCGGAATGCCGCCCAGTGAGGACAGGATAAAACCAAAAAGGGCCGGCCTGAACAACTCCGCCTTGGCCACGTAGTACAAGGGACGAGGCACGGTTACACCCAGGATGGGAATGTCCTCCCAGCGCTGGTGCTTGGCAAGAATCACGAAAGAGCTCTTAAGGGGCAGATGCTCGAGTCCATGGGCACGCACCCTGAAAAACAGTGAGAGAAAGGCTCTCACAGCCGGGCGAAGCCTTATAAGAGCCTTATCCCTGAGTTTTGCCGGTTCTGCGGGTTTTGGCACTTTCCGAATCCGCCGTAACCGCTCCACAGCCTCCGGACCGGCCGGGGCGGCTCGGCGCCTACTCCACGGTGACGCTCTTGGCCAGGTTTCTTGGTTTGTCTATATCCCGGTTCAGAAATCTGGCGCAGTGATAGGCCAAAAGCTGACACGGCACCACGGTGAGAATGGGATATAGATAGTCCAGGGTGGCAGGCACCTCGATCACCTCGTCAGCCAGTTCCTTGATCTTATTATCACCCTGCGTGGCTATGGCTATGACCGAACCTCTCCTGCTTTTGATCTCCTGGATGTTATTGATCATTTTTTCGTACATTGCATCCGAGGGCACCACTGCCACCGTGGGAGTGTCTTGACTAATGAGAGCGATGGGACCGTGTTTCATTTCACCCGCGGGATATCCTTCAGCATGGATATAGGAGACCTCCTTGAGTTTGAGAGCCCCTTCCATTGCAATGGGATATTGGAACTTCCGCCCCAGAAACAACCAGTTTCCGTGCCGGTAATACTTTTCGGCAATGGCCTGAATGTGGTTGTCCTGGCTCAGGACCTGGGACACCAGCTCCGGCAGGTTCGAGAGGGCCTTGATCGCCGTCACGCCCTCGGTCAGGGAGAGTTTCTGATGTCGCCCCAGGAGCAAAGCCAGCAGGGAAAGGATGGTCAGTTGGGATATGAATATCTTTGTGGAAGCCACACCGATCTCAGGGCCGGCATGGTTGTAAATACCGGCTTCCGTCTCACGACTGATGGAACTACCCACCACATTGACTATGCCCAAAAGCCTTGCACCCTTGCGTCGCGCCTCCCGGATGGCAGCCAGGGTGTCGGCGGTCTCTCCTGACTGACTGATGGCGATAATAAAGGTATTGGGTGCAAAATTCAGCTTGCGGTACCTGAACTCCGACGCCAGTTCCACCTCCACGTCTATCTCGGTAAGTTCTTCAAAAATATATCGGCCCACGTTTCCTGCGTAAAAGGATGTCCCGCACGCAACAATGACTATGTGCCTGGACTCCTTGAGCTTATCCCAAACAGGCATGATTCCGCCCAGCTTTGGGACACCCTCTCCGGGCTCGATCCGTCCCCGGATGGCGTTACGGATCGTTTCCGGCTGTTCGAATATCTCCTTGAGCATAAAGTGAGGAAAACCGTTCAACTCGGCATCTTCAGGCAACCACTCAACAGTCTCCGTGTCCCGCTGGATGGTCTTGGCCTGCGCCGTGGAGATGGAAAAGTTTTCCCCTGTAATGAGCGCCATCTCATTATCGTTGAGGTGAACAACCTTGTTTGTGTACCGCACCATGGCGGAAACGTCCGACGCCGCGAAATTCCCGTTGTCGCCCAAGCCTATGATCAAAGGGCTACCCCGCCTTGCTACCGCCAACTGTCCCGGAGCATGGCGGTGAATAACGGCGAGACCGAATGTCCCTTCCAGTTCACCCATGGAACGGCGCACGGCCTCGGCTAAGTCACCATTGAAGTATTTCGAGATCAAATGGGCCAGCACCTCGGTGTCGGTCTCCGAACGAAACGAGACGCCATCCTTCATGAGTCTTTTTTTTATCTGGAGGTAGTTTTCTATAATGCCGTTGTGCACAACGAATACGTTCTTTTCTCCATCAGTGTGTGGGTGTGCGTTCACCTCGTTCGGCTCTCCATGAGTGGCCCACCGGGTGTGTGCAATGCCGGAAGTTCCTTGAATCTCAAGCCCATGGATCCTTTGCTCCAGCTCCACTATCTTGCCGGCCGTACGATGCCAGTCTATGTGATCGCCATACTGTACGGCCACACCCGCTGAGTCATACCCTCGGTATTCAAGCCTTTTCAGACCTTCTATGAGGATGGGTCGGGCCCTTTCAGCCCCTGTATAGCAGATTATGCCACACATTATACAATCCTCCTGATTCGATTAAACTGCCATAACTTCAAAACATCTCTTATATTCCAGGTGGTGATGCAAGCAAGAAGTTTATGAAAAACGTTTCCCAGGACAAGTCCTAAGGGCCGTAGTAGTTTTCAAGGATATGGCGAACAAGGCTTCGTGAACGGATGCCCAGCTTCTCTCCATGAACGGCCAGCACGGTTAGGCTGATGGGTTGGCGGCCGTCCCCGGGCAAAACATACGCGCTCAACCAATCCAACCTGTAGCGGCCCTCCCTATCATTTATGGAACCGGTCTTGCCGCCGATGCTCATTTCCTTGAACGCCTTCTTGTTTCTGAGTGTCCTAAATGACTCCCTGGCAGTCCCATTTATCATTGTATCCTCCATGAGACCCATCATTTCCACGGCCGTGGTTTCGGTGACGGCCCGGGCAAGAGGCTCAATGCGCGCCATGTAGACCTGTTTGCCGTCGGCGTCTCTAATTCTTCGAATCATCCATGGAGTCATTATGGTGCCCTTGTTTGCAATGGCCGCAGCAATCATGCAGGCGTGAACCGGTGAAATCAATGTTTCCTTATTAAAGCCTGTTGCAATTTCAGCAAGACCGAATTCGTCCGCTGGGACCTCTATGAAGCTCGGCGCCAGGGGCAGCTCCAGAGGGATAGGTTTATTGAACAGAAATCTCCGGGCGTATTCATCTATGAGCTGCTCCCCTAGGTGAAAAATCCCTATCTTCCCGAAAACCGGATTAATGGAGCTCGAAAACGCCCTTTGGAAAGATATCTCATGGGTGTACGGCCCTTTGTCGATCATGTTCTGGAGCTGGTTTCGATAAAGAGTGTACCTGCGCCCTCGATAGTTGAGGATCTTATCGGGCGTAAACCCTTTGGCTTCGATGGCGGCGGCCGCTGCCACTATTTTTATGATACTTGCCGCAGGGTAGTCACTCCGAAGGCAAAGGTTCTCCGACGGGTTAGGTTCACCATCGGCGTAGCCGGCCATCGCCAAGATCCGCCCGTCAACCGGACTCATGACCACCACAGCGGCCCGGTGGGTGAGGGAACGCCTGAGAAGGCCGTCCACATAGGCTTGAAGGCCCGGGTCCAGAGTGGTCTCCACCAGGAGCTCACGTCCGTCCACCTCCAACGTAAACGCAGTGACATCCCCGAAGAGCCCGGGACTGAGCGGTCCGAGTACCTCGGGCAGCTCTTGGCGAAGGAGTTCGTAGGCCTCCTCTTCTCCTTCCTCAACAGCGGGCCCCTGCGTGCCCGGCGGCTTTAGACTGAGCCGTGCGAATATCCATGGGCTGCTAAGAACCACAACTGAAAGGAGAAGAAAGGACAATAGGCCGTAGAGGAACAGCAGGGGCAGCCTGGATTGAAGATACTTCCTGCGGGACATGCGCCTAAGTTGCCGCTGATATTCCCGCCAGTTCTTATCGAAAACGATATCTGGAACGCTCATAAAGATTCCGGATAGATTATTTCCATTCCCCCCATGAACGGTTGAAGCGCTTTTGGAATCGCAACGCTTCCATCCGCCTGCTGGTATACCTCAAGGATCGCTACGACCGTCCTTCCCACTGCCAGACCGGACCCGTTCAGAGTGTGAACAAGCACTGTGCCGCTGCCGCCTCTGCGCTTGAACCTGATTCCGGCTCGTCTGGCCTGAAAATCAAGGAAATTGCTGCAAGATGAGATCTCTCTATACAGGCCCTGCCCCGGCAGCCAGACCTCCAGATCATAGGTCTTGGCTGAGGAAAAGCCAAGGTCGCCCGTGCAGAGCGTGACCACGCGATAAGGCAATTCCAGTCGCCGGAGAACATCTTCGGCATCCCGGGTCAATGCCTCCAACTGGGCCCAGGAATCCTCCGGACGCGTGAATTTGACCAGCTCAACTTTGTTGAACTGATGTTGCCTGATCAACCCCCTCGTATCCTTACCATGAGATCCGGCCTCTGAACGAAAACACGGGGTGTAAGCGGTGTAGGATATGGGAAGATTCTCCTCATCCAGGATTTCATCCCTGTGGATGTTCGTAACCGGCACTTCAGCAGTCGGGATCAGGTAGTAATTCCATCCTTGAATCTTGAAAAGGTCTTCTTCGAACTTGGGAAGTTGCCCTGTGCCTGTCATGGAGTCTGAATTAGCCAGAAACGGGGGCAGTATCTCTATGTACCCGTGCTCACGGGTATGAATATCAAGCATGAAATTTATGAGGGCCCGCTCCAGGCGGGCGCCGGCTCCCCGGTAAAGGGCAAACCTTGAGCCTGCAATCTTAGCCGCCCGCGGAAAATCCAGAATACCAAGGCGTTCACCTATTTCCCAATGAGGAAGGACCTGGAAGTCGCGCTCCGGAATGCGGCCCCAGGTGCGAATTACGGTGTTGGCGGTCTCGTCGCGGCCCACAGGAACGGATTCGTGGGGTATGTTGGGGATCTCATATAGAAAAGGCTCAAACCCCTCCTGTATCCCGGAAAGCCTCTCCTCCTTCAGCTTGATCTCAGCGGAGACGCGCTTCATGTCGCCGATCAGATCCGTGGCATCCTCGCCGTTCCGTTTTTTGTGGGCAATGTCCTGGCTCACGGTGTTCCGCCGGTGCCGCAGGTCTTCCAGTTCTCTTAACAGGACCCGCCTCTCCTCATCCATCTTTTCAAAGGCCGCGAGATCGACGTCCGCCCCCCGGTTATTCAAGGCCTCCTTGACTTCGGCCAAGTGAGATCTCAAAAATTTTAGCTCCAGCATGATGTTTGATCAGACTCCTAAGAAGACGAAATTATTGATTGATGGGCGGTACACGACTCAGGTTTCCAGAACGACGACATGAACGCGGGGTGCACCATCCCGCATCCGCCGACCGAGAGATCTGTACCATGGACACCTCATCCGGGTCAATTGTTTCATACATCAGCAGTGAACGCATTCCCCTGGCAGCACCAACTCAAGATAACCCATTCCCATTTAAAATCAAAAGGTTAAACATATCAGGGGGGTTCTTCCCAGATAGAAATTGCGGTTCCTTGCAAACGATGATATGTATCCCTATCTTATTGATAGAGAACGAAATTCAAACTCTGTGGATCCGGATCAAATATGAAACCAAAGAATCAAACAGCCAATAACAATGCCGTCTGGCGTTTCTTCAGCTCTGTAAGGCTGACACTTGCCATCCTGATAATCCTGGCCGTTGTCTCCATCGTGGGAACACTTATCCCCCAGCGTTCCGGGGTGGAAGAGTTTGCCAGGGGCCTTTCTCCCGGCGCTTTGGAGGTCTTCAAGGCCCTTCAGCTCTTTGACATGTACCACTCGTTCTGGTTCCGCGCCCTGATTTCGCTGTTGGCTCTGAACCTGATCGTTTGCAGCCTGAACCGCCTGGGGCCCACCCTCCGTCTCTTCCGGGCCGCACCCAGACCGGACAGAACCGCACCCTTTGAGGGTCTGCCTCCTGAAAACTCCTTTCAAACAGATCTCTCTTCCATGGAAGCGGCCTCAAGAGCTGAAGAAATGCTTCGGAAAAAGCATGAAAAATTTGAAAGAAAAGATGTTGGAAATGACATCTTTCTTGTGGGAGAGCGCGGGCGATACTCAATTTTTGGTGTATATATCGTGCACTTCAGCGTTATCTTGATATTGTTGGGTGCCATTATCGGCTCCATTTGGGGATTCCAGGGTTTTGTCAATATCCCCGAAGGTGAAAAAGTGGATACGGTCCGCCTGCGGAACTCACGCGCCCATAAGGAACTGGGCTTTCAGGTGGAATGCTTGAATTTCGACGTGCAATTCTATGAAAACGGAACTCCGAAAGAGTACAGGTCCGACCTCCGCTTCGTTGACGATGAGGTGGAGGAAGAAGCTGTGTTACGGGTCAATCATCCTTTCACCTTCCATGGGATTCGATTTTACCAGTCGAGTTACGGCCGTATCCCTGGAGACGAAGTCGATCTCGTGATCCGGCGTAATGACATTGAGGACAGCGATGCGGCTCTTCTTGCAACCCGTGGAGCCAAGATGCCGCTGCCTGAAGGCGAGGGGCACTTCGTGGTGGAGGAAATCCGTGGGGACTTCATGAGAATGGGTATGGGTCCTGCTGCGCGCATCTCGGCCCACCCGGACGATGGCGAACCGGTATCTTTCTGGGTCTTTCTTAATCCCGACCGGGCCCGGGCTCGTTTCTCCCAAAGCTTTCAGGCTTTTCCCAGCCTTAATCCCTCGGCCTTCGAACCCTACACCTTTTTTCTCAAGGGAGTGGAAAGCCGCTACTTCACCGGTCTCCAGGTCAACAAAGACCCGGGAGTACCATACGTATGGGCAGGGTTCTTCCTATTAGTCGGAGGACTCTTTGTAGCCTTTTTCATGTCACACCGTACCTTTAGAGTACGCATTCAGGAAACCGGACAAGGCGCTCTGTTAAGCGTAGCCGGCAGGAGCAACAAGAACCCTGTGGGTTTGGAAAGGGAAACAAGAATGCTTACAGACGGATTGCGGAAACTTCTCGTTGAACAGGAAAGTAAATCATGATCAATTCAGTCATACTAAGCTATGTTACATTTGTATATTTCATTTCTTTCACCGCTTATTTGCTGATGATGGTGATGGGCCGGGAATTTTGGGGTCGAATAGCCACTGTCATTACGCTGGCAAATCTCGGCGTACACACCTTTGCCATCGTCCTCCGTTGGTTTGAGTCTTATCAGCTTGAAATCGGCCGCGCCCCTTTGTCCAACCTTTACGAGTCCCTCATCTTCTTCGGCTGGACCATCATACTGCTATACCTGCTGGTGGAATGGAGGACGCGCAACCGGAGCATCGGCGCCTTTGCAACGCCCCTGGCCTTCTTGGCAATGGCCTACGCCTCTTATTCTCCGAACATAAGCGACAGGATTCAACCGCTGGTGCCGGCTCTCAAGAGCAACTGGCTTATAGCCCACGTGGTAACCTGTTTTCTGGGATATGCGGCATTCACTATTGCATTTGGACTCAGCATTATGTATTTGATCAAGCGGAGGCATGCCCAAGAAAGCGGAAGCACCTTTGTGCAACTTATTCCCGAGACACACTTCTTGGACGACCTGAACTATCAGTTGATCCTCATAGGTTTTCTCATGCTGACCCTGGGCATCATAACCGGGTCGGTGTGGGCTCACTCCGCCTGGGGAAGTTACTGGAGCTGGGATCCCAAGGAGACTTGGTCTCTCATCACCTGGCTCGTATACGCCGCACTGCTCCATTCACGTCTGATCCGCGGCTGGCGGGGCAAACGAATCGCAGTACTGGCCATCATCGGTTTCGCCTGCGTCCTGTTCACGTACTTTGGGGTGAATTACCTTCCCGGCCTTCATAGCTATGCTACCACCTGACGACGCCGGCACCTGGCACCAGAAGCATTAGGAATGTCTACACTCACCAAAAACCGACTAAAGTCAATGCTCAATGAAGCCAAGGTCTACAGATCCATGGGGCTCCACGAGGAGTCCCGGGACGTATTCATGGGCATGCTCACTGAGTTTCCCAACCTTCCCATGCACAGCAGGAACCGCATTCAGGAAGAGATTGACAAGCTGAGCTCGGAAATCAAGAAACGAGACGCAGAAGAAAGCTACCCTGACCTTTCATCGGAGGAACTCTCCTTCATTCGCGACAAGGTGTCCGGTGGTGATGATGTTGAAGACATTCTCACCAGGGCCGCTTCCTTTGTGGAGACCGGGCATTGCAGGGAAGCCCTAAACGATTATCTGGAAATCCTGAAACACCGATTCCCCATTGATCGCATTTTGGGCAACCTGGTTGAATGCGTCCTCAGTGTTTACGGCCCCGACCAAGCACACCAACAAGTCGAGACTATTCTTGATGAAGCCTCCCTGGGAAAGAGGGAGCGGGCCCAGCTCAAATTCAAACTGGGAGTGGAGATGGAACGCCTGGAGCGTTTTGACGATGCTGTTTCCCTTTACCGCTCGGCCCGCATGACCATTCCCGAGGACCTGAACATGCGCTCCGCCTTGGATGCCAAGCTCGCAGGGCTTTCCAAGGGTTCGCCATACGCATACCTTCTCAACCAGGGCTTTATCACGGAGGACAATCTCAAGAAGGCCCACAGTCAAGCCGGTGATGCCGGTTCGAGCGTAGAGTCGGTGCTCATGGATGTGTTCAACATAAGAAAAGAGGACCTCGGACGAAGTCTTTCAGTCTATTACGGGGTCCCCTTCAAGACATACGACCCCAATATAATGGCCCCGGTGGAACTGCTCACCCGTTTGGATCGGACCAAACTCATGACCGACGGCTGGGTCCCTCTTGCCGTATACGAGCAGGAAGTGGAAATCCTTATGGCTTCGCCCAATAGTATTTCCATTAGCCGAGGCATTCAGGACCTGGTAAAGCCAAAATCGCTCAACCCGGCCGTAGGCATTCGAGAAGATATCAAGACCTACCTCGAAAGATTCTATCGCGTGGTGGACCAGGCAGGGACATCATGGAGCCGTGAGGATGGCGAGACGCACCATCCGTCCCGAAGAACCCGCAAGGAACCCCGATACGTCCCCTCCATCCCGGATTTCTCATACGTGGAATTCAGCCTCCGGGGAAAAGAAGGAGATAGGAAAGACTACCGGCTTGATGTCCTCAACAGCTCCGAACACGGCTTTGGGCTCCTGCTCCGGCAGGAGGACTTCGGCATTACCGAATTGGTAAGTCCGGGGTCGGTTATCGAGGGCATGACGTTTTACTCATCCTGGACTTTGATCCGTACGGATGCAACCATACGCCATGTTACAAAGCTTACAACGGGCACCCACAAAGGAAACTACGTCCTGGGCGTCGAATCCGAAGAGATTATCGAGAGCTCCCGGGTACCCGGCTGAGCCGTCTTACACGCAAGGCGTCTTCAACCATTAAGGATCCAAGGCGGGCCATTGCCCGCAACCCAATCATGTTTTCCCGGCTCATAGAAGCTGAAGGCTGAAGGTTAGAAGCTCAAAGCTGAAAGCTCAAAGAGCATTTCGACCACCGGGTTTGGTCAACCGTTTTCTTGTTTTTTGTGACGGCCTCTGGGAAGTAAGGCGCTAATGGAAGCCCATTTCCGGCTTTCGTACCTGAACCTCGCCTGATCATCTCAAGGTCTTCTCAAGGAGGGACCCGAACTCTTCTATGTCCTCCTCGGTGGTGTCAAAGGAGGTCATCCAGCGAACCTCGGACTTTTCTTCATCCCACACGTAGAAGAAGAAAGCATCCTGAAGCATGGGAATCGCCTCGCGGGGGAGGACTGCGAACACGCCGTTGGCCTCCACGCTTCGGGATATATGAACACCGGGAATGCCTGAGACACGGTCTCTTAGAAGCCGTGCCATACGGTTGGCGTGGCGAGCGCTTCTAAGCCACAAATCATCCTCAAAAAAGGCCAGGAACTGGGCCGCCATGAATCGCATCTTGGAGGCGAGCTGCATTCCCTGCTTGCGGATGTATTTGAAGGTCCTTGCAAGGGAGGGGTCAAAGAAAACCACGGCCTCGCCATACATCAAGCCGTTCTTCGTTCCTCCGAAAGAAAGCACGTCAACCCCGGCGTCGCCGGTCAAGGCCCTGAGGGGCACTTCCAGGGCGGCCGCAGCATTGCAGATCCGGGCTCCGTCCATGTGGACCTTCATTCCATTATCGTGTGCGAAATCCGTTATCTCCCGGATCTCCAAGGGCTTGTAAACGGTCCCCATTTCCGTGGCCTGGGTAAGGGAGATCACCTTTGGCTGCGCGTGGTGCTCGAACCCGATGCTGTGAAGAAAAGGCCTGATCCGGTCCACCGTTATCCTGCCGTCCTCGGCGGCAATTGTGAGAAGCTTGCATCCGGTGAACTTCTCGGGGGCCCCGCACTCGTCTTCATTGATGTGGGCGGTCCTTGCACACACCACGGCGTGATGAGACCGGGTCAGGGCCTGAAGACTCAAGACGTTGGCTCCGGTCCCCGTAAAGACAAAATAGACCTCGGCTTCCTCGCCGAACACCTCCTGAAAGGCCTTCTTGGCGGCTTCGGTGTAGGCATCATCACCATAGGCCACTGTGTGACCTTGGTTCACATCCGCCATGGCCTTCAGCACCTCGGGATGCACTCCCGAGTTATTGTCACTTGCGAACCCCTTTTTTATATTTGTTATCATCTCTAACCGGCATTCAGCTCAGCAGAGCAGAGCCTCATCCTTTAGGTCCGCGCCGAAGCGCTTTACCACCTCTTCCACAGTCAACGCACTCTTGGCCTCGCCCTGAACATCGAATTTGAGCTTGCCCTCGTGTAACATGATCATGACGTTTCCGTATTTGATGGCCTGGTTCATGTTATGAGTCACCATAATAGTGGTCAAACGGTTCTCTGAGACGATCTTTTCCGTAAGACTCATTACCAGGTCCGCGGTCTTGGGATCCAGGGCCGCAGTGTGCTCGTCCAGCAGGAGAAGCTTGGGCATACTGAGGGTCGCCATCAGAAGGGTCAGTGATTGCCGCTGCCCGCCCGACAAGAGACTGACACTGTCTTTCAAGCGATTCTCCAGGCCCAAATTGAGCATCTTGAGGGTCTCGCGGTAGTACTCCCTCCGAGCCTTCTTTACTCCCCAGCTCAGGCCGCGCCTTTGGCCCCTGAGATCGGCCATGGCCAAGTTTTCCTCGATGCTCATTGAAGCTGCGGTTCCCATGAGGGGGTCCTGGAATATCCGGCCCAGGTACCTGGCCCGTCGGTGTTCAGGAAGAGAGGTGACATTATCACCGTCGATAAAAATCCTTCCCTCATCGGGCATGAACGTGCCCGAGATGAGGTTCAGCATCGTGGTCTTTCCGGCGCCGTTGCTACCGATCACCGTGACGAAATCTCCCTCCTTCAAGTGGAGGCTCAGGCCGTCAATGGCGATCTTCTCGTCTATGGTTCCTCTCTTGAAAACCTTTCTGAGTTCTTCCAGCCTTACCATTCGGTAATCTCCCGGAACCGCTATACCCCTCTCAGATGTAGCTTGCCTTCTTTGCCGCCCTTGATCGCAGGAAGCCCCAGCGCCAGTATTACCATAACACCCGTAGCAAGTTTCAGATCCGTGGGAGCCAGACCCATTCGGAGGCCCACCGCAATAATGAACTTATACATAACAGAGCCCACAAGCGCCGCCATGGTCAATCGTATCACGCTTTTCTTGCCCGTGCGCACTCCCACCAATGATTCGCCTATAATTATGGAGGCCAGCCCGATGACGATCATGCCGATACCCATGCCCACATCCGCAAACCCCTGGCTCTGAGCAACCAAAGAGCCGGAGAGGGCCACAAAGGCGTTGGAAATTCCAAGGCCCAAGACGGTCATGTTATCGGTGTTCACACCAAGGGTTCGGATCATCTGTTCGTTGTCCCCGGTGGCTCGCATGGCGAGCCCTTTCTGAGTGTGGAGAAACAGGTCCGTCAGGATCTTAAACGCAAACGCCACCAGGAAGAAAAACCCGATCATGGGGATGAACCGGTTCATGTCCAGATTCTCGAGCGGGGTGAGAAAGGTGTCCACAGTAAGAAGCTGGATGTTGGAGCGGCCCATGATTCTGAGGTTCAGTGAGTAAAGGATGGTCATCATGAGAATGCCCGAAAGCAGGCTGTTGATCCTGAGACGGGTGTTGAGAAGGCCTGTGCAGCAGCCTGCAAGAAAACCCGCCATAACGGATACCATAATGCTCAGGAGCGGATTCACATCCAGGGTGATGAGACGGGCCGTAACAGCGGCCCCGAGAGGAAAACTGCCATCCACGGTAAGATCCGGAAACGCAAGCACCCGAAAGGCGATCACAATCCCCAGAGCAACGAGCGCATAGGCCAGTCCCTGTTCCAGGGATATGGGCACGGTCAGCATGAATCCGCTGAACAGCATGGGAACACCGCCTTAATAAGAGGGGGAGACGCGCAACGCCTCCCCCTTATCAAAGAATTATCGGCCCTATTCTCCCTTTATTACATTCCCTTCTTCGTCCCAAAGCTTGTCGGCTGCGTGCTCCATAAGCGTTTTGGGAAGCTCTACGCCTTGATCCTTGGCGTTCTTGAAACTGACCCACAGGCTGTAACCTTCTGCAAGACCTGCGGGCACCTTTCCCGGGTCCTCACCCTTGAGAATACGGGCGGCCTTCTTACCGGCGGTGTAGCCGACCTTGTAATAGTCCAGGCCGTATACGGCAACCGCTCCACGGGGAACACTGTCCCGATCCCCGGCGAAAAGCGGGATATTGTTCGTGTTACAAACCTTCACCACGGATTCAAAGGCTGAGACCGTGGTGTTGTCCGAAGTGATATGTATGGCCTCCACCCTTCCCACCAGACTCTGCGCCGCCTGCATGACCTCGGCGCTGCTGGACACATGGGCTTCTATGAGCCGGCCGCCCATGCCTTCTATGGCCTCCTTCATCTCCTCGATATGAAAGGTCACATTAACGTCGCCTGGATTGTAGATGGTACCCCACCTCTTCACATCGGGCAGGAATTCCTGGTACATTCGACACTGGAGTTCCACCGGCCACTTGTCGCTCACGCCTGTCACGTTGGTCCCGGTCTCCCCCAGCTTGGGGACGATCCCTGTCTGGACCGGATCCGTTACCGATGAGAACACTATGGGAATCCTCTTGGTCACCTTAACCTGGGCCTGGGCGTTCGGCGTGCTGATGGCATGCACCAGATCCACCTTGTCGTCCTCGAACTTGCGGGCGATGATGGCGCAGTTGGCCTGATCACCCTGGGCATTGGCCCTGTCGATCTTCAAGTTTTCCCCTTCGATGAACCCCTCCTCCGCCAGGGCGTCGGCAAATCCCTTGGAGTCATTGTCCAGGGCGGGGTGAGAAACGATCTGAGCTTCCCCGATACGGTAAGTCTTTGCAGAAACAGCCGTCCCTGATACCAGACCCAACGCAAGCACAACCGCCATGACACACATCAACCTCTTCATAAGCCTACCTCCTTTTGTGAGTTGACATGAAAAACCCTGCATCCTCCCAATGATTGATTTTCCGCAAAAGACATCTGCGGGTTGTCTGAATCGGCTCTTATGAATACAGCAGGCGGCCCGGTCCATCCGCATCGAACTCCCGGCACATGATCAGGCTTGATTTCCACTGGTAGGGTGCCTTGGAGTATATGCAATAGCCGGCCCCCCTGTCAAGGGCTATAAACAGGGGCTTCTGGCTTATGCTCCTTTGTTCGCGACGAGCTTTGCATCGCCTAATATTCTTTCCACTCGCAGTCCAAGTGGACGCACTTGGGCCGGATTCGGGACAGTATCTCCTCCCGGCGACCACGGC
>CAYPSZ010000302.1:0-18503 GCA_964413125.1 uncultured Desulfobacterales bacterium | reverse complement strand
CCGGTTTTCACCACGGATATCCCTTGGGCCTGCCGCCTCCCCGGCCCAAAGAATTCTCCCGCCGGGGTTTTCCGCCATATACAGTCCGGCTCTCGGCTGATTCCGCCTGAATGATTTCAGCCCCCTGAACAGGAGGATTTGACCGCCTTGTATGGGGGATGGGCCCATCTCAGCAGGAAGAGGGTTCTTGGCCGCCCGTTTTGAGCGGTCCAACAAGGACACAAGATGAAAGAGCTCCATCGGGGTCTCGCCCCTTACGACCTGAAGCTGGCTTAATACGGGCAAAGCCCCGGTAAGGCGCGGGTTTAATTCCACAGGCACCACACGGCCTCCCAGCCGGTCCACCATTAAATCGAGTCCAAACACCCCTAAATACCCCATGGCGGCCAGAAACCGGGCAACGGCCAGGCCCTGCCTTCGAGCCTCTTCTCTCAAGCCCCGCCCCCACATGTCTCCTCCCCAAGAGTGCCCTCCAAAAACCCCGTTCGAGGGAACACCCTCGACCCACGGCGGATCTATGATCTGCCTCTGTAGGGGTGACATCACCGTGCCTTTCCTTAGAATGCAGGCGGTCAAGCTGGAGGGCTCACCTTCCACAAACGCCCGGACAGAAACCCGCTTAAGCCCTGTTCCCTGCCAATTACCTGTGCCTATTAGATCCTTAAGCAGACTAAGATCTCGATCGTCGTCCACAAAGAACGTAGACCGGCCCCCGCCACGGAGCACGTCGGGTAGTTGTATGACGATCCGGGACCCCAAATCCCGGGCCCATGCCTTGTAGGACCGCTCAAAAAACCGTTTGTGCGAGACGATGCACCCTGGAATCGGAGGAAGACCAAGGGACACGACCAGCCTTTGGAAGAAGGAGCGGTCTCCCACTCTCGCTCTAAGAGCGGCGGGGTTGGCCAGGAGTCGCCATCCGTTCTTCCTTGCCAGCTCTTCGATTTCAAAAGAGGATTGGTACAGAAGCAGGTAGACCGGCTGCGGCAGTCGAGACAGGTAGCGGCGGGTTAACGGATGTGACAGCAGGACCGATGAATCCGCCGCCTCAGGAAGGGCCCTCCCCTCGGTCTCCTCGAGACAGAACACCTCCGTAATGCGCCGAATGGCGGGAAGATCGCCGGTCCGGCGGATGCAGGCTATCCGGTAGCCGGATACAAGACCCGACAGCCCGGTGCGGGGGTAAGCTGTCACGCCCACACCCACCAAAGACCCCTTGAGGCTCGTAAACTCCGGCCCTGAAGTTGCCCTTTTCAAGGAACTCACCGACCTGTCCCGTTCCCTCCCCCTCCGTTCCCCGGGAAAAAGCAGGACACGTATCGCCCGGATTTTGAGAGCTCCAGCGGTGGCACCTCGCGACTGCATCTGGTTCGATGGGCCCTGCGGCAACGCACGAAAAAGGGACACCCTGCTGAATCGCCTCCTTCGCGGTCCACCTCCAGCAGGGTGTCATATTTTGGAATCTCTTCCGACAACCCGAACTTGGGCAGGGCATCAATCAAGGCCTGACTATAAGGATGTAAAGGCTGGTGAATCACTTCTTCAGCAGTCCCCACTTCCATGAGTCGCCCTCTGTATATCACGGCAATGCGGTCGCAAAGGTAACGCGCAGCAGCCAGGCTGTGTGTGATGAAAAGGATCGCAACCCCGAATCGCTTCCTCATCTCCAGGATAATATTGAAAATCTTGGCCGAGTAGGAGGCGTCAAGCATGGAGGTGGGTTCATCGGCCACAAGAAAAGCAGGCTTTAGCACCATGGCCCTTGCAATGGCCACCCGTTGTCTCTGACCCCCGCTGAGTTGATGGGGAAATCGATTTGCGAAGGCCTCCGGAGGGGACAGGCCTGCAGTATGTATCATCTCCAGGACCCGCTGAGCGCGCTCCCGGCCCACAGCGATCCGGTGAATGATCAGGGGCTCCACCACGCTTTCATAAATTGAAAGCTGGGGATTGAGCGACTGGTAAGGATCCTGAAAGATCATCTGTACGCGCCTTCTGTACGCCTTCAGGCGGCTTCCCCGCAAACGGGAGACTTCCTTCCCGTCCAGGAGGACCCGTCCCTCACTAGGCGATTCCAGGTTGGATATGAGTCGACCGACGGTTGTCTTCCCGCTCCCGCTCTCCCCCACAAGCCCGAAGATCTCTCCCTCCCTGACTTCCAGGTTGATCCCCTGCAGAGCTCTCACCACACCCAGAGAACGAACTCCGAACAGGGATCCCCTGATCTTGTAAGTCTTTGAAACATCCTCAAGCTTTAGAATGGGCTCCGGCATATTGCACTCAAGTGTTGATGCGTTTTCATCCGCGGAATCATGAACGTTTCCACCGCGGGCCGTTTATCAAGCCAAGCAGCGTCCGCAGAGGACCCGATGGGTGGGGGTTATCTCCAGCCAGTCCGGCCTTTCCATACTGCATTCCCCTGTGGAGGCATGACACCGGTCACAGAACCGGCAGCCGATGGGTGGGTCCACCAAGCTTGGGGTTTCCCCGGGAATGGGTAACAGGTCCCGTTTTTCTCCCGTTAGCGTAGGGTAGGATGCCAGAAGCGCCCGGGTGTAATAATGCCTGGGGTCGCCGAAGACCTCTTCCCTGCTTCCATGCTCCACGAGCTGCCCGGCATACATGACCCCGATATGGTGGCATACATCCGCCACAATGGAAATATCGTGGGAAATAAAGATTATGCTGATTCCCAGGTCCTTCTGCAGGGCCTTGGTTTCCTCCAGTATCTGGTGCTGGACAATAACATCCAGGGCCGTTGTAGGTTCATCCGCAATGATGAGCTTCGGATTGCACGCCAGGGCCATGGCTATGATGGCCCTCTGTTTCATGCCCCCGCTGTACTGGTGGGGATAGTCGCGCATGCGCTCCCTGGGAAGGTTCACCATCTGGAAGAGCCCTTCCACCTGAAGCCTCACCTGCGCCTCACTGAGGCCGGGCGAATGAGTAAGGATTGCCTCGGCAATCTGTTTCTCGATGCGCTGGACCGGATTGAGCGCGTTCATGGCCGCTTGAAAGATCATGGCGATCTCCTTCCAGCGGACCCGGCGCATCTCATCCTCGGTCTTCTTGAGGAGGTCATCCCCTCTGAAGATTATACGCCCTGACCTAACTTCTCCATTGGGTGGGAGAAGACCCATAAGAGCCATACCAACCGTGGTCTTGCCGCACCCGGATTCTCCAACGAGGCCGAGGCTGAGGCCTTTTTTAACCTGGAAGGAAACGCCGTCAACCGCCCGCATGAAGCCACGCTTGGTTCTGTAGCCCACCACCAGGTCTTCCACCTCCAGCAGGACTTCCCCTGCCTCCAAACCGGTTTTGCCTTTGGCGGGTGTTTCCATGCCTAAGCGTCTTCCTCCTTACGCAGCCTGGGGTCAAGGACCTCGTCCATGGCGCGGCCCACCATATAGAAGGATAATGTAATCAGAGAGATGCAGATTCCGGGCGGGAGGAGCCAATAAGGCGCCTGAAACATATGCCCTGTCTTCCATACCCACTGGAGCATCATGCCCCAGCTCACGGTCCCGGGGTCGCCGAAACCCAAGAAAGCCAGCGCCGCCTCGATGGTGATGGCGGACGTGACCCTGAACGTCATGTATAAAAAGGACATTGGTAGCACGTTGGGCATGATATGACGAAAAATGATCCGCAGATGCCCTGCGCCGGCAACTCGTGCCGCCTCAACAAAAGGACGCTGTTTCAGGGATAGGGTCTGGGCGCGAATGACCCTGGAGACGCCCGGCCACCTAAAGAGCCCTATGATAATTACAATGGCCCAGATATTGAGGCTTCCGAAGAGGGCTGCCAGCATCAACACAAAAAGGAGTGTAGGCATTATCATTATGATGTCGGCCACCCTCATGAGAAACGTGTCCACGAACCGCCCCATATACCCGGCGGTCATCCCTATTGCCGTACCAAGGACAACCGTCATAAAGGCCGCGGAAACCCCCACCAGGAAGGCGATGCGTGCCCCGGCCAGAAGCTGGCTGAAAATGTCCCTACCCATGAAGTCCGTGCCCAGCCAGTGTTTCATGGACGGGCCTGTGGACCTGGCGATCTCCGGATCCACGCCGGTCATGGGGCGGTACATGGGGTCTATCAAGGGTGGAATAAAACTGAACAGCGCCATAAGTCCGAAAATGACCAAAAACCCGATACCCGCCTTTCCCAACGGGTTCCTTATGAAGACGGACCAACCCTCCATGAACTGGCCTAACCAGCGGGATCTCTGTATCAAGGAAGGATCATATACATATGCGGTTTCCACTTGTCCAGGGCCTCCGGTTCAGTATCGGATCCTAGGGTCCAGATAGGCATACAGTACGTCCACTATCACGTTTGAAAGCAGCACCACGATGGCGATCAAAAGAAACGCGGCCTGGGCCAATGGGTAGTCACTGTGGCTCACGGCAAACACCAGTTCCCGGCCGATCCCGGGCCAGGTGAAGACAGTCTCGGTCAAGGCCCCGCCGTTGATGGAAAAAGCCAGGCTCAAACCCACACCGGTAACCACGGGCAGGGCCGCATTCCTTGCCGCATGACGGTTCCGCACATCCTTGTCCGTAAGTCCCTTGGCGCGGGCCGTAAGAATGTAGTCCTCCTTCAAGGTGTCCAGCATGCTGCTTCGCATTATCAGGAGGTTGGAGCCGATGCCTACAAGAAAGAGTGTGGCAAGGGGCAGGACCATGTGATAGCCCACATCCAGGGCCTTGGTCCAGAAACCGGCGCTCGGATCCAGCCACACATCCGCAGAGATCATCCCGGTTATGGGAAACCACCCCAGCCTGTAGGCGAATATCCAGATAAGCAGAAGGGCCAGCCATGGAAGAAAGACGGTGTGGGTCACCAATGACCCGATGGTGAGCAGGGTATCGGTCTTTTTGCCTTTACGCCAGGCCGCGATCTTGCCGAGGGCGATTCCGGCAAGAGCGGCCAGTATGGTGGAGGTGGTGAAAAGTAGGATGGTGTTCGGCAACTTCTCCCAAATGATCTCAACCACCGGCTGACCATAGTGGAACGAGACCCCGAATTCACCCAGGAAGAAATTTTTGAGGTAAACCCAGTACTGCACCCAGAGCGGCTGGTCCAGACCCAGGACCTCCACGAGCCTTTGTGCGTCCTCGGGCGTCATGGTGGGGTCCACCATGCGCTCCACCGGGTCTCCGGGAGCCAGCCTGAACAGCAGAAAAAGCGCGGTCTGAATGACGAAAAAGATCACCACGACCTGAATCAGGCGGCGGAAAATGAAATTCCTGAGTTCCAAATGCGCTCCGTTATGGCCCCGTTTTTTTCCGGTTCCGGGCTTGAAGCAGGGGCGGACCCGTAACCACTTTTTATCATTTGGGTTTTAACGTGCAAAAAGACCATGTATTGCCTATTCCTTCAAGCATGGGAACCCACCCCTCGAACCTGTCCGTACGAACCGTTTCGATCAGGTTTGGATTGTATAACGGGATATAGGGGACATCACGCATCAGTATGCGTTGCAGCTCAAGGATCAGCTCACGGCGCTCCTCCCGGTCCATGGCCCGTGAGGATTGGTCGGCCTTACGGTCATATTCCGGATTGTTGTACCCGCTCATGTTCCATCCTCCGGGCCTGTCGTTTTCCGAGTGGAAAAAGGTCCTGAGATAATCCGGATCCAGGCTCAGGCTCCCGTAGCCCAAAACAAACATATCAAAATCGCGGCGCCCTTTCACCTGGTCCAGGAGGGATCCGAAGGCCATGGGCTTGGCTGAAACCGGCAGCCCTACATCCCTCAGCCACTCCTGTACCATGATCCCGGCCATGGCCCGGGCGGGGTCGTAATCCGCGGGCGGAGTAAGGATGGAAAAACCCTGCATGGGGGTTCCGTCCTGCAGCCGAAATCCCCGTGCCTTCACAAGTTCATCCTTTTGGTTCACCGGGGGAATATCCCATGAAAAGCCGGCTTCCGTGAGGATCTCGTGGGCCTTTCGAATCCGTTCGCTGCGGAGCATAACCCTGTCCGCGTATTCCGGGACGTCCGGACAATGCCAGAATGTGTTTCCAGGCGGCACGATGGAAGTCATCATGGTGCCATAGCCCTGCAAGACCCGGAGCATGAGGAAGTTCCGATCAATCAGATAGGAGACGGCCCTTCGAAAAGCGGCATTGTCAAAAGGGGCCTTTCGTACATTGAACCCCATGTAGTAAAGGGCGCTCCGCTCGCTTGTGTAAAGCTTGATTTTGTCGTGCTGTTCCAGCTCCTCTATGTATCCCGGCTGAATCCCCCACCAGAACATGTCTATATCTCCCTTTTTGACGGCCATCATCGCCGCGTCCGCAGTGCCGAACACCCTGAATATGATACCGTCCATAAAGGGTCCCAGCTTCCGGCCGGCGATTTCGAGGCCCCTGCCGAAAAAATGCTTGTTGGTCTCCATAAAGACAAAGGCCCCTCTTCTCCATTCCTTGAGAACAAAAGGCCCCGTACCCACGGGTTCCCTGATCTGGTAATTCCGCAGGGCAACCAAGGGATTGTCGGTCTTGATCGCCTCCTCTGTAATGGGAAGCCATTGCTTCTTCTGAATAATCGGCGTGAGCAAGGACCTGGTGAGAAAGACGGCCATGGGCTCTTCCAGGTGAAACCTGACTGTCAGGTCATCCACCACCTCCACCTCCTTGACGAACTTCCACCTGCCGTACCTGCGGGCATCCTTGAACTCCTTTATAACGTTTACAGTGAACGCCACGTCTTCCGCGGTGAACCGGGTACCGTCGGACCACTTTGCCTCGCGCAGTTTAACAGTGTAGGAAAGGGTTTCTTCGTCAAGGACCGGATCGCTTTCCGCCAGCCAGGGGGTGAGTTCCAAGGTGTCCGGTTCGTAAACGTACAAGGGATAGTATATGAGTCCAAGGACCTTCTGTGACCAGTTATCGCTCCCCAGCCAGTAGTTAAGGGTCTTGGGTTCTTCCAGGAGCCCTATCTTAAGATGATCGGCCGCTTGTACACGTGAAATCGCCGACGGGGGTCCGATCACCGCCAACACACCCATGACCGCAATCAATAATATCCTAACGATCTTGAGCAGATGCGCTTGTATAATAGTGGTCGACATTACGGCTTCCTCCTTGTTGATTGTCTGATACCTTCCTGCATCTCCAATACCTTGTGCTCAATAAAATCGATGACCTTGACCTCCAGCCGGACCCCGTCGAGACGATTTATGCGGGGGATCCCTCCGGGGCTCACACAATTGATCTCCACCAGCCTGTTACCTATGATATCGATGCCAACGAAGAATAATCCGTCTTGAACCAGTCTGGACTTTAGAGAATCACAAATAAATCTTTCTTCATCCGTTACATAATGCTGAAAAGCACTTGCACCGGCATGGATATTGGTACGGAAATCCCCTTGGCGAGGCCTGCGACGCATGGCGCCCAAGATCTCTCCGTTCAAAAGAAGTACGCGCACGTCGCCCTCGTCCTGGACCACGTCCAGGTACTCCTGGACCATTATGGGTTCGCGTTCCGGATAGGCGCGGTAAGCTCTGACATAATAGTTGATGAGGGAATGGAGGTTTTCCCGATCCAAGACGCTCACTTTTATGACCCCTTCACCGCCGAAGCGCTGAAGAGGCTTCACCACCATTGAACCGCCGAACTCATCCACGATCTTCTTGAGCCGTCCTGGGTCCCTCGATATATGGGTCTCGGGAATAATGTCGGGGAAATTCAGGGTGTAGAGTTTGCTGTTGGCAAATAACTGGCCTCTGGTGCTGTTTATCATGAAGACGCGATCATTGACAGGGTCCAGAAATTCCATGGCCTGGTAGTTGAGAGGGGGGTTCTTCCTGAGAAAAAGGGCGTCCAGGTCCGTAATGGTCTCGAAGATCAGCTCGTCCCGTTTGAGGCACCGGATCAGGGACCTCCAGTAGCGCTTCATGGACTGGTCGGGTTCCACGGATATGTTGCGCATTCGTGCCACGACTTCGTTCTTTCGAATATAGATGTCATGCGGCTCCAGAAAACAGACCGTGTGCCCTCGCTGGTTGCACTCGTACATGAGGTGGCTGGTGGTCTCGTTGGTCGGATCGATGGAATCGAGCCGGTCCATAAGGAAGGCGATTCTCATCCGGCGCGTCCTTTGAAAGAGGTGACAAAGGATATGATCAGGGAGGCGATATCCTTACCCGTACACCTTTCCAGCCCCTTGAATCCGGGACTGTAATTCACATCAACAATCTTTAACGACCCGTTAAATAACTCTATCATATCAATTCCGCATATATCAAGCCCCAGGGCTTCGGCGGCCTTCAAGGCGGCTTGCTCCACGGGCTTGGTGAGCTGAAAAGGCTCGCATCGGGCTCTTTGGTGTATATTGGCCCTGAACTCCCCCTGCCGCGGCTGAAGGGCTATTGAAGATTCCGCCCTACCTCCCATAACCAGCACGCGGATGTCTCTCCTGCGGGCCTCAGGAGGAATGAACTCCTGAAGAACCATCCCTTCCCCCGGGATAGACATGTGTTCCTGAAGGAGGCGAATGGCCTGGCCCTGGTTTCTTACGAGAAACACCCCGGTTCCCTGGCGCCCCTGAGCCGTCTTGACCACAAAGGGACGTGCTCCCATTTGCCGGGCCGCTGCAGCCAGATTCCGTTCGTTACTCACAAAGTGGGATTCGGGCACCGGCACACCACCGGCGGCAAGGGATTGAATTGTTTGAAACTTGTTCCTGGCGCGCGCCACAGCCTCGGAACCGTTCACCAATGGTATGCCCATGAATTCCATCTGGCGCAAGAGGGTTAGAGGAAAACTCCTGATGGTGGACCCTATTCTAGGGAGCACCACATGGGGTAAGACCTGCTTTCCCAGGCGCTCAGCTTTCAATCCGCCGTCCGAAAAAGAGAGGAACATCTTTCCCGGGTGTAACAATACCACCCGGTGTCCCTTTTCCCGGGCAGCCTCAGCGAGTCTTCGGTTGGGGTGGTATCGGTGGTTTCTAAGGCTGAGAACGCCGATAAGCAAGTTTTGCCAACCCGTCATGATTGAGTTAGAATTGAGCCCTAAACCCGAGCCCTGAAAGGAACCGGAATATGCATTCCGGAAACATGGAGCCCGTAACCTTCCATTTCCGCGGTCCGGATGAGATCCCCGAAGACACGCTGCGGGAGATCAGTGCTCTGGTGGCCCAGGGAGGCGCCGTAGGCACGGCCTGGCTGGACGAGATGCTCAAGAGCGCCTTTCTTATCGGCTACGCCCTGGATTCCGGCAAGCGGGTAGTGGGATGTGAGGTCCTCAAGACCCCCAAGGACGCCTACCGAAAGAAAATCGAGTCCCAAACCGGTCTCGATCTTTCCGGATATCTGGAAAGAGGATACGCCGCCGTGGCGGAAGGCTTCCGAGGCCGCGGCATATTGGACACCATCGTCAAAGGACTCATTAAACACGCCCAAGGCCGAAAAACTTATGTTACCACAAGCATGAACAATGGTCCAGTGGTGTGGCTCACTCAAAAACACGGCATGCGCCTGGCCGGCCGATATACCAATCCTCGCACAGGCCATGAGATAGGGGTCTTCATAAACCGCTAGACTGACCGCTTCACAATTCCATGGACGCCCGTATGACCGGCCTTGAACTCTGGAACCTCGTCTCAGCAATTCACGGCGCCTTCTTGAATCCGACCGTGCAGCTTGCGAAGCCTACGGCTCAAAACCCTGCATATGTGGAGTGCGATCTGCGGGTACTCTCGCACGATCTCTTCGAATTCGCGTTTGTGCAGGATCAAGAAACGGGATTCCTCCTCGGTGCGGACCGTGGCTGAGCGCACTTCGTCTTCAAAAAGGGCCATTTCACCGAAATAGTCCCCCGGATTGATCTTGTCCAGCTCAAACTCTCCCTCCTCTCCTTTTTTCTTGATGACGGAAACCCTGCCTGAAATGATCATGAACATGGTATCTCCCGCCTCACCCTCGCGAATCACTTCCTCTCCTGCAGGAGTGATCGTCTCCTCAGTCACCGAAGCGATGGCCGCCAGTTCTCCCACGGAAAGGCCCTCGAAAATTCGGATTCCTCGCAGGTGGAGGATCTTGTCCGGTATACTGATGGTGTTTTCCATGTCCTTCTCCTTGAAAGAGGGGGCATCTCCACTATGCACGATTTTACGGGCCACATCCCGAACGTGGGGGTTATCTGCATCTACAAAGCGGCTGCAAGTGTCCGGCCCCACTCCCTCAAACCCCCCGGCTTGGATAACTTTCAGGGTCAGAATACCTGTCACCCAGTCTTGCTTTGCCAGTAGAGCGTCGCACAGTCGCCTCAAGTCATCTTTAAGACTCTCGATCTTAAACTCCTTCCTGCCCACTCGGAATACTTCGGACTCCACCGCGTCCTCGAGCAGGGGGCTCATGATCTTTGAAAGCCCTCGGCCCACAGAGTCCTCCAGCGCCTCCACCGCGTTGGACCGCTGCCTCGAGTCAGGGGAAAAAACCCCTCGCCAAATCAAGCGCATACGACCGGTGGGGTCCTGGGTGGAGAGAACTCTTAGGACCGTATCCAGCCTGGCCCTCTTTTCCTGAAGCAGATGCTCCATAAGAAGGCTCTTGTAAGGGCTTTCTGCAATGTCTCTCAAGGCCGCCGCCTCGGCAAGGCTCTCGTAGGCGCGACTCAACTGTCCCCTCGCAAAACGAAGTCCCTCCACATCGCGGACTTCCATGGACTCGAGTAGGTCAAACACATTTTTTCTGAGCCTGGGATCGGGCAAGCCCAGTGCCTCGATCAGGGGTTCCGAATTCTGGTACTCCGCTTTTTGAAGGCGTATCACGGCAAAATTACGGATTTTTTGGTTTTTGTCGCCCAAAAGCGGAATCACCCCGCGAAGGGCCCTTTCATCCGATATGCGGACGGCTTCAAGAGCGGCTTCCCGCACTGCTTCGGAGGGATGCATAAGGTAGGGCAGCACTATTTCGTTCAGGTCTGCCGGGCCGAGCCTGCCCAGCGCCTCACACGCAAGGGCCCTGATATGATCGTCCTCGACCCTTGCCAGGATCTCCTTGAGTTCCGAAGTAAATGCCTCGTCTCCGGAGCGGCCTGCAGCTATGATCCCCGCCCTCTTCCGCCTTGTCTCGGTGGAGGCCAGCCAGGACCTGATTACCAAATCGTATGAGGTCCTGTCCTCACGATAAAGACCTGCCACGGCAATGGCGCTCACCTCCGGGTCCTCAGACTCACGGAAAGCCCGGCTCAAGAAATCCCCTGAAAGGCTGTGGGGCATGCGGGAAGCCGCCTCCAAGACGGCAGCGGTTAGATCGGGTTTCTCCGAGTCCATAAGGCGCTCAAACAGTTCCAGTGCACCACGGCCCGCCTCTTCCGTGAGAAGGTCCAGGAGACCGATCCGGGTCTCATCGTCCTGATCCGGCAGGACCCTAATAATATGAGCATCCAGGCCGTCCATTCCCAGGGACCTCATCAGCTTCGCATACCAGAGGCAGGCGCTGCCTTTGGAACTGTGAAAAGCCTCCAATAGACGGGCCCGGGTCTGTTTGTCCTTGAAAATCCGGGCCGCATCCTCCTGCTCGAGGGATTTCATGTCCAGGAGGTTTCGAGAAATGAGGTCAAGCAGTATGGTGGTGTACTTCCGTTTAAAAACCATGGTGGTTACAAGCCAGGCGCTCACCAACAACAGGGCCGCTATGGAAAGGTATCTGGGATGCATGAAGCCTTCGCTGATCATAATCACCGCGGAGCCCATCAGGATGCCGATTCTGACCATGGTGCCCCGGAGAAAGGGCCGGATCATGGAGCGGTATTCCGCAGGGAACAGTCCCATGAGTACTGCCCTGGCCGGGTTGTTGATGGTGGTGCGTAGTATGTTGGTGGACATGCGAGCGTAGACGGCGGACAGCAGATCAAAGCGAAAAAGGAATGCCAGAAAAACAATCAAGTAGTTGAACGGATGAAACATCAGGGCGACGGGCAGACCCCAACGGCCGTAAATTCTCCCAATGAATAAGAGGATGATGAAACTTATGATGTTTAGAGATCCTCTCAGGTAGCCGAAGAATTGGATCATGCCGCCCTCGGTGGCGAACGATTTGTCCACTGCAAAGTTGAACTGATAATTGAGGATGGGGATGATCACATTGGGGATGAGCGTGAGCAGGATCAGGATCTTTATTAGGGAGGAGGTTTGGATCAGAGGGAGGACATCCCTGAATTCCCTGCCCAAACCCTTTCGCCTCTTGACTTTCTTGGCCTTGTCCTGTGAAAGACTCATCGTCGGGAAAATCGCGGCCATTCGATAGACCACCCCGGCTGCCGCCAGACACAGGGCCATGTACACCCAGAGCACGTTGTCGATCCTGACGAGTTTTACGATTACAGGAGTACCGAAACTGCCGATAATGCCGCCTATGACCCCCCCCGCAGTGATCAGGGGAAAAAGCCGTTTGGACTGTCTGGTGTCGAAGAGATCGTTGGCCAGGTTCCAGAAGAGCATTCCAAGGACCACCTCATAGAGGCTCTTGGCAACAAAGATCACCGGATAAACGAGCTCCAAGCCCAACGGGATGATCTGGCGAAACACGACCGAAGTGGCTCCGCACAGGATGAACATGTATATAAGGATCCGGCTTCCCGGAAGCCTCGCCATAAAGCCGGCCAAAAAGCCCATGAGCACAAAAGTGGTTATGGAGTTCACCACATAAATTATGGGCAGGTACTGCACTCCGAAACGCTTTAAAAAGGCGGTTTCAGCGAAATTGTTGAACAGGATGTCGGCGGAGCGTATTAGAAACAGTAAAAGCGTGGCCCACAGAAAAAGCCGGATCTCATCCTCATATATTTTCAGCCACTTGGCCAGCAATCGAGTCATCGACCCTCCAGGAGGGTGGGAGGGAAAGGAACAAGGAAGATCCGATCAAAAGGTCTTTCCGATTAGTGCGTTAAATATCCCCATAACTATGCACTGTCAAGGCCTTAGTCCCTCCAAACCCCATACGGGTCCTTGTTACAGGGTTTCGGCCTGACAGGACCCGATTGTCCACTCCTGCGGGAAGCCCTAGGAAAATCGGATCCTAACAGGATTCTCACTTTTCTCTCATCGGAGCTGAACATTCCCTGTAGATTATATCTACCCAAGAGCGGAAAACGGTTCCGTTCTGTGGATGGGCCGGAGCATCTAATGGAAAGCTCACAAAGGCCTAACAGAAATCTAACAAAGAAGGAATAGAAGAACTTAATCTTAAAAGGAGGAAACAAATGAAAAGAAGAGTTGGAATAGTTTTTATCGCCGCCTTCTGCCTGATGGCAGGAAACGCTTGGGCGGACAACCTGGTGATCAAGGGCTCCACCACGGTGCTTCCCATCGCACAGAAGGTCTCAGAGGCCTACATGCAGGAAAACCCGAACACCAAGATTTCCATCTCCGGCGGAGGCTCGGGGAACGGGATCAAGGCCCTTATCGATGCGTCCACGGATATTGCGATGAGTTCACGCTTCATCAAGCAGTCGGAAGTGGAACTGGCCGTCCAAAAGGGAAATTATCCCGTACCCCATGCCGTGGCATATGACTGCATAATACCGGTTGTTCATCCCGACAACAAGGTGAAAAACCTTTCCCTGGCCCAGCTCAAGGCCATGTACAAGGGCGAAATCAAGAACTGGAAAGATGTGGGGGGCGCCGATCACCCCGTCGTCATAATCTCCCGAGACACCTCCTCCGGCACCTATGAGGTCTGGTCCGAGAAAGTCCTGCAAAAGGATCGGGTTTTCCCAGGGGCGCTGCTCCAGGCCTCAAACGGCGCAATCGTTCAGGCGGTGTCCAAGAACAAGAACGCCGTGGGCTACATCGGACTGGGCTACCTTGACGACAGCGTAAAGGCCGTCACCGTGGACAAGGTGGAGGGCTCCGTGGAGACCACGCTTAACGGCACATACCCCGTGAGCAGAGCGCTCTTCATGTTCACCCCGGGCTGGCCCGAAGGAAAGACGGCTCAGTTCCTGAACTTCCTCAAGGACCCTGATAAGGGACAGAAGCATGTGGCTGAAATCGGTTTTGTGCCTTTGTTCTAAGCTGTTCTAGCTTACAATGACGGTTTCAGGAAGGCGGCCCTTCGACAACAATAATAGGGCCGCCTACAAGCTTTATCGGGTCCGTCACCTCCGGGTTGACGGACCCGAACCGTGTCAAGAAAAGGCGGGCCATACAAAATGAAGGTGTCCATGGGAAAAGCAGGGGCTCTCCGCAGGAAAAAAGAGACCATGATTCGGTTTTCGTTCCTGAGCGTTGCCCTGGCCTCCATGATAACTTTGGGAATGATTGCGCTTTTCCTGTTCTTCGAGGGAGTTCCCATATTCAAGGTTGTTTCCGTGAAGGATTTTCTTTTCGGCAGTTACTGGTATCCTACTCACGATCCGGCTGACTTCGGCATCTATCCTCTCATAGTGGCCTCGGTTGCAGTCACCCTTGTATCCAGCGTCATGTCCATTCCCCTTGGGGTCTTGACGGCTCTTTATCTAGCCGAGGCAGCCGGCGTAAGGGTCCGGCAGTTTGTGAAACCGGTGGTGGAACTCCTTGCTGCGCTTCCTTCCGTGGTCATCGGGTTTTTCGGCATGGTGTTAGTGGCCCCCTTTCTCCAGGAGACTTTCAATCTGCCAACGGGTCTCAATCTCTTCAACGCCGCTCTCATGCTTGCATTCATGTCAATTCCCACCATCTGCAGTATCTCGGAAGACGCCATTTTCAGCGTCCCCACAGAACTCAAGGAAGCATCCCTCGCCTTAGGGGCGACTCACTTTGAGACCATTTCCCGCGTTATCCTTCCGGCCTCTCTTTCCGGCATAACAACCGCCGTCATCCTGGGAATGTCGCGGGCCATCGGCGAGACCATGGTGGTTCTTATGGTTGCAGGCGGGGCGGCCATGGTGCCCGGATCCTTATTTGATCCGGTGCGACCGATGCCGGCCAGCATAGCGGCTGAGATGGGCGAGGCCCCGTTCCGTGGAAACCACTACCACGCCCTGTTTGCCACGGCAATCGTGCTGTTTTTATTCACCCTGCTCTTTAATCTGATTGCCGAGCAGATTTCCCATCGTTACAAGCAGGTGGGGGCTTCGACGCTTTAGCAGGGCTTCTTCATTTAATTGGACCCCGTCCAACCCAACAGTCGGGATAGTCATGGGCAAAATGAGCAAGGTACAAGATTCAGGATTGGACAACGGTGATGACCGGTTTCCCGCAAACATCAAGGGTCTTCGTTTGCGGCGTCGCGTACAAAGCCTGTGGTTTTGGTTGTTTCGAGCCGCTGCAGCCGTTAACGGGCTGGCTCTTTTGGTCATCCTTTTCTTCATAGTCTCCCGTGGGTGGCGGGCCATCAACTGGACCTTCCTTACTCAACCCCCCATGGACTCCATGACAAAGGGGGGAATCTTCCCCTGTATCGTAGGTACGGTGTGCCTGAGCATGGGCGCAATTCTCATTGCGCTTCCCATTGGAGTAGCCTCCGCGATCTATCTGCACGAGTATGCCGGGCCGGGGCGCCTGATACGAATCATCCGGCTGGGCATCAACAACCTCGCCGGCGTCCCTTCAGTGGTGTTCGGACTTTTCGGGCTGGCATTCTTCGTGGTCTATCTGAATATGGGGGTCAGCATCCTTGCAGGAGCCCTCACTTTGGGCGTTATGAGCCTCCCCGTGATAATCGGTTCCGCTGAAGAAGCGTTGCGCTCCGTTCCGGATACTTACAGGGAGGCGTCTTTAGGCCTGGGAGCCACAAAGTGGCAGACCGTGTATCGCGTAGTGCTCCCGGCAGCCATGCCCGGCGTTCTCACCGGCGCGATCCTGGGGCTAAGCCGCGCAGCCGGCGAGACCGCACCCATCATGTTCACTGCAGCGGTTTTTTTCTCTCCGTCCATGCCTTCTTCCGTCTTCGATGAGATTATGGCCCTTCCGTATCATATATATGTCCTTGCCACGGCGGGGACTGAAATTGAAGCCACCCGGCACCTTCAATATGGAACTGCGCTGGTGCTGATTGCCCTTGTTTTGGGATTGAATCTTATTGCCATCATATACCGTGCGCGTTTACAGAAGAAATACTAAGGGCGGGTCTGAGCAAAGGCGATTAAAGACAGCGTCCCATGAACCGGTAAGACAAGGAGGTCTAAAGCAGGCAATGCAATCATCCGGTCCGTTGAAAGTTGACATCAGGAACCTTCAGTTCTTCTACGGAAGCTTCCAGGCCCTCAAAGACATCAATCTAGCCTTTCAGGTCAATAAAGTCACCGCACTCATAGGGCCTTCCGGATGCGGCAAGAGCACTCTTCTTCGTTGCATCAACAGGATGAACGACCTGATTCCGGGTACAAGGGTTGAGGGAGAACTCATATACGCGGGCCGGAACATCTACCATCCGTCTGTTGACGTCGTAACCCTAAGGCGACACATCGGCATGGTGTTCCAGAAGCCCAACCCCTTTCCCAAGACCATCTTCGAGAACATAGCCTACGGGCTTCGCGTAAACGGGCTCAAAGACCGGAACTACATCTCCGAAAGGGTGGAGAAGAGCCTCAGACGCGCGGCATTGTGGGATGAGGTCAAGGACAGGCTTCACCAGTCCGCCCTGGGGCTCTCAGGGGGGCAGCAGCAGAGGCTTTGCATCGCCCGGGCTCTGGCCGTGGAACCCGAAGTCCTGCTGATGGACGAGCCCGCTTCGGCCCTCGATCCCATTGCCACCCAAAAGATCGAGGATCTTATCCATGAACTGAAGAACGCCTATACCATCATCATTGTAACGCACAACATGCAGCAGGCCGCAAGGGTCTCGGATATCACGGCCTTCTTCTATCTCGGACAGCTCATTGAGGTGGACAGCACGGATACACTTTTTACTCGGCCCAAGTTGAAACAAACATCGGACTACATAACGGGCCGGTTCGGATAGGCCCCTCTAATCAAGGAGCGATCTTATGCCTGTGCATCTTCAGAAGGAACTGGAACGACTAAAAAAACGCATCCTCTCTCTTGGAGCCATGGTGGAGGAGCGGGTGCGAATGGCCGCACGAGCCCTGGAGCAGAGGGACTCTGTTGCGGCCGAACAAATAATTGCCACGGATTATGAGATCGACGAACTGGAGGTGGAGGTGGAGGAGGAGTGTTTGAAAATCCTGGCTCTTCACCAGCCCGTGGCTGTGGACCTTCGCTTCTTGGCAGCCGTTGTCAAGATCAACAAAGACCTGGAGCGCATAGGGGACGAGGCGGTAAATATAGCGGATTGTGTGGCCGTAATCTCAGCTAAGACGCCTCTGGACGTCCCTTTGGACTTCGGCCCCATGGCGACTAAGGCCCAAGCAATGTTTAAGAAGAGCCTGGACGCGTTAGTCAACTTGGATCTGGATGAGGCATTCCTGGTCCTGACTCTTGACGACGAAGTTGATCAGATCTATCGTACTATATACTACGATGTTACAAGCCTGATCCGTCAATTCCCTGATCGTGTGGAATACCTTATTAATCTCCTTCTGATCTCGCGGTATTTGGAGCGTATTGCAGACCACGCGACAAACATCGCCGAGGAGGTGGTCTACATGATTGAGGGAGAGATCATTCGGCATGGGAAATGGGACCAGCCCGATGCTTGATCCTATCCCTGAACAAACAGGCTCAAGTACTTCCAGAGTCACCGGACCCCGGCGCCGGCGGCTCATATGAAAGACTCTTGTTTTCTTTACAGTCTGTGGTAGAAAAAGGAAAAGACGCACAACACCCCGGAGCAAAACCCAAAAAAGAGAGGCGTTTCATGTCCACCATACAACCAAAAGGAGAAAGCATCCGGCAGGCTGTAAGATGGATCTCACAGCAGCGAGAAGACGACCCCAAGAAAAGGATTTCTACCCTCATTCAGGAGGCCTGCATGAGATTCAACCTTACACCCAAGGATGAGATCTACCTGCAATCTTTTTATCAGAAATGCGATTGATGAACCAGTCGGTGGACACAGTCGGCTTTCCTCCCTGTCAGTGCTCCAAAGGCCTATGGCATTCCCCCGCCGATTCCCACCCTATTCCACGGCCTTTTGTCGAAGGGCCGACCGAAGCCACGCTGCAGCGGTAAACGTCCACCATAGCACGATACCTATGGTGAGACAGCCCGCAAGGATGGGAACCCAGAACCCCGTCCTGTGAATGTTAGACACCCCCACCCACATGCAGACGCCTCCCACGAATACTACATAGCCGGCCGCCGTCCAGATTGCAGCAAGAAGCAGGTTCAGTCCCAAGCTCTTGGGGGTAATATGATCTTGGGTATTCAAGGTGAACCCTTTTCCAAACGCTTGGAGAAGAAATCCAACTGCTTGCGCACATTGCGATCGCTCTTAGCCCTACTTGCAATTACTTCCGCCGCATAAAGTACGGTGGAATGGTTACGGTTGATGGTCCCGCCTATTTCCTCCAGAGTGGCGTCCGTATGTTTTCGGCAAAGGTACGCATAGAGGTTCCTGGGATAGGCGTGGTTTTTCTTTCTGGATTTGGAGGATAGG
>CAYPSZ010000301.1:0-17962 GCA_964413125.1 uncultured Desulfobacterales bacterium | reverse complement strand
GACACTTTCAGGAGGGCCTCGTGGGACGTTGCTTAGGTCGCCTCCGGGAATCCATCTTCGGGGTCCCTCTTTAAAATTAATAATAAATCAATATGTTATTTATCGTAAAAGTGCTTCTTGGGAGTACTTCGGGGGCATGCAAGGGAAGGCCGGATCCCTTGGCACCTGCTTTGCATAAGCTACTTGTCCTGAGAAGCTCTCAGCTTTTGGCTGCTTTGCAATTACCCGTGAACCCAAGTGTAGTAAACGACGCTTAATCGTTGGAGGAGGAAAGAAGCCTAATGGAACCGAGACGCGTTGAAAGAAAAGACTTTATCGTCCCTCGCTGCACCAAGGCATGCCCTGCGGGTGTTGATGTGCCCCGCTATATCCGTGCGGTGAAGGAGAAGCGCTACGACGAAGCGCTGGCCGTTCTTCGGGAAAAACTTCCCCTGCCCACGGTTTGCGCTGATGCCTGCTTTGCTCCCTGTGAGGAGATGTGCGCTTATCAACAGTTCGGAGATCCTATCGCCATACGGGCCATCAAGCGGGTCGCCGTAGATAAGGGAGGGGATCTCTGGAAGCAGAAGAAGAAATCGGCTGAAGCCACGGGGAAGAAGGTGGCGGTGGTGGGCGCCGGACCGGCTGGGCTGACCTCCGCCTACTATTTGAAGACCAAAGGCCATGATGTCAAACTCTTTGATGTATTCCCTAAACCAGGAGGCGCCCTCCGGTACGGTATCCCTGATTACCGGGTACCTCAGGAGCGGCTGGATAAAGACGTTCAGGAGATTCTCGATCTGGGGATTCAGTTCAAAGGAGACACAAGAGTAGGCAAAGATGTATCTTTTGATGATTTAAAGAAGGATTATGACGCCATTTTCTTGGCGTCGGGAGCTAATAGTAGTGTAAAAATCCCTTTAGAAGGCTCGGATAAGGAGGGCGTTCTGTGGGGTTGGGATTTTCTAAAGGATATGGGCCTGGGAAAGCCCTTTGATTTCAAAGGAACCGTGGCGGTGGTCGGAGGCGGCAATGTGGCCATCGATGTGGCCCTCACTGCAAAACGCCTCGGCGCCGATGACGTTCACCTCTTCTGCCTGGAAAGCCGGGAAGAAATGCCCGCACACCCTTGGGAAATCGCTCGAGCCGAGGAGGAGGGCGTGGTCATCCACAACTCGTTGGCGCCGAAGAAGGTTATGGGAGGTAAGGTGGCTACGGGCCTGGGGTTGATCCGGTGCACTTCGGTTTTTGACAGTGCTTGTAACTTCAACCCCACCTACGACGAAGACATTACCCAGAAGATCGAAGCCCGGCACATCATACTGGCCGTGGGACAGACAGCGGACCTTTCATATATTGAGGACGTCGGAGCGATTGAATCGAGCCGGGGGCATCTCCAAGTGTCCGATGAAAACCTTTCCACAGGTGAAGAAGGTGTTTTCGCCGGGGGAGATGTGGTGAGCGGTCCGGACTCCATCATAGGGGCCATCGCCCATGGTCGGAAGGCCGCATCCGCGATAGACAGGTATCTCGGGGGAAACGGCGGAATCGAGGAAATACTTGCCTCACCCGAGGATGTCGTTTACCTGATGCCCTTTTCCTATGAATTGAAGCCTCGTAACAGCATGCTCATGTTGAAGCCTTGGGAGAGGCTCAAGGGGTTTGAGCAGGTGGAACTCGGGTTGGAAGAAGAGCAGGCTCATGAGGAGTCTTCACGCTGTCTCAACTGTGATGCGAGACAGTTCATGGTGGTTTTGAACACCGAATACTGTAAGGAGTGCGGCTATTGTTCCGAGGTCTGTGGTGTTGAAATCTTCGCTCCGGCTGACTCCTTCAACGCCAAGGGCTACCGCCCCAATGAGGTCAAATCCCCGGACTGGTGTGTAGGATGCTTCAAATGCTATTTCTCATGTCCTGATTTTGCAATTGATGTATACGAATTAACAGCCTGAAAAAGAGGAGGTTTTTAATATGAAGAGGTTTTTGGAAACCGGAAATTTCGCGATCACCGAAGGGGCCATCCTTGCGGGATGCAGTTTCTTTGCGGGATATCCCATCACACCCGCCACGGAACTGGCGGAAGCCATGAGCCTGAGATTGCCCCAGGTCGGCGGATATTACGTTCAGGCTGAGGATGAATGTGCCGCCATGCACCTTTGCATCGGTGCGGCCCTCGGGGGCATGAAAGCGATGACCGCAACTTCCGGACCGGGCTTTATTCTTTACGCCGATCCATACGGTTGGGCCTTGGGCTGTGAAATGCCCATGGTCGTGCTGAACTCCGGGCGTGTGGGACCGGTTAGCGGTATCACCGGCGCTCCCGGACAGGGGGAGTTTTACCTTATGCGATATCCCACCCAGGGCGGAAACTTCGAGGCCATCTGCCTGGCGCCGAACTCGGCTCAGGAGTGTATGGCCATGACCGTGGAGGCCTTCTATCTGTCAGAGCGGTTCCGTATGCCGATCTCGGTTCTGGCCGACCAGCTTATCACCGACGGGTTCGAGGATATCTCCGTCCCTGAAAACGAAGAAGAAATGAAGGAGATGGGATTCCGGACGTGGCCCCGTAAGGTCTGCCAGGGGCCTGAGTTCTATCCCTGGACAGATGACCTGGATATCCCGCCGGTGCAGATGGGGTACAACACCGGTGGGATCTGCTCCGATTGGACCCCAACGGAAGAGGGTTACGATATTGAGGAGGTGGAGGCACACCACAAGCATGCCTACCGCCTGATCTATAAGGTAAGAAATCATCGTGAGATCTTCAACCACCATTACGAGAAGAAACACATGGACGATGACCCGGACTTGGTTGTGGTATCCTATGGGAGCCCTTCCCGGGTGGTCAATACGGCCGTTGAAAAGGCCAGAGGACTGGGTCTCAAGGTGGGCTCCCTTCGCCTTATCAACATATGGCCCTTCCCGGATGAGCATTTCACCCGAAAAACCAAGTATCTTTCCGTGGAGTTGAACTGGGACGGGCAGCTCGTCAGAGAGATTCAGCGGGCCGTGCCCAAGGATGCGGAGGTCCATTTCATGGGGACGTGCGGCGACCTGCCCACAACGCCCGACTTGCTGGAATCATTCGAAAAACTTCTCAATAATGAACCCGTCAGCCGCAAAGGTTGGGTAGTGGAGGAATGGTAATATGGAATATAAAGCTAGTGAGCTTACATCCGAGTTCTTGCGATCGAGAAAGATCCCCAGTACTGCGTGCTCGGGATGCGGTTTGGGAATGAACCATAAAATTGTGGTTCAAGCCATCAAGGAGTTAGGCCTCGAGGTGGGGGACGTCATCTGGGGAACATCCATCGGATGTGCGGGCCGCCAGACATTCGCCACCTGGCAGGGCGACGGGTTTGCCGGGACTCATGGGCGGGTGTATGCCATTTCAAGGGGCCTTCGTTTGGCCTTGCCGCCGGATAAAAGAATTATTCTGACGGTTGGTGACGGCGATGCTTTCGGGATCGGCCTGATGCACCTCATACATTCGGCCCGGTCCAATGCGCATATGACGGTGATCGTAAATGATAACCTCGGTTACCAGTCCACCGGCGGTCAGTATGGTTGGACCACCCCTCAAGGGTGTCACACCGACAGCAGCCCTTACGGCATGTATGAGCACAACCTTATGAGCGACGGCATGGATGTGCTGCATGTTCTTAAGGGGGCAGGGGCCACCTTTCTGGCGCGTCATGTTGCCATGGACGGTGCAAGGGCCGTGGAAACCGTCAAACGCGCCATTGAGAACCCTGGATTTTCGCTTGTCCACATGCCTTATCCTTGCCCCACCAACTTTGCGTCACGTGAACTCGGATCCAGGAATGCAGTCAACATTTACCGATGGATCCAGGAGCGGGCGGCCCCGATAGGGGAGGAAAAAGAGAATACCGTGTGGGCTACGGGTGTCTGGTACGATGCCAGTGGATCAAGGCCCGAATTCTCTCAACACGTGCGTGAATGCGTTGAAAAGATTAGGAGGACGGGGAGCTTATGAAAGACAGAATTGAAATTGTCGCCAGCGGTTTCGGCGGGCAGGGCGTGGTCAGGCTCGGACAGATCATCGGGCTGACCGGGGTAAAGCAGGGCCTTCATGTTGCCATGCTCAAGAGCCACGGTACGGAGATGAGGGGCGGTTATGTTCGGAGCCAGGTGGTTCTTTCTCCCAAGATCATCGACAGCCCGATGTGTGAGCAGCCGGAGTATTTCATCGCCTTGTCCAGCGCCGCCTACGATCGATTCAAACATACGGTGCCCGAGGACGGGATCATAGTTTATGATCCGGCCTTTGTGGTAACAATCGACAACAGTCTTCCATGCAGGCAGTCATCCTTCCCTGCAAAGGACCTTGCCATCGAACACTTTCAGCAACCTTTGTTTGCCAATACCCTGGTGCTGGGATATGTTGCCGGAACAGTAGATATTCTCGAGAAGGAAGTTATGCTGGAGTGCCTTTTGGAAGTAATCCCCAAGTTTCATGAAAAGAACCGCCAGGCTTTCCAGATAGGTTTCGATCACGAGGCATCATCTTAATCCGCGGCTGGTGGAGCTGTGGGATGAAAGGAGCTCTGTCCTATGCGGACGATCCGATATTATATTGAAAAACGGGCCGAGGAAAGCCCTCAAAAAGTCTATCTGTTTGCTCCGGAACCCGGGCTGGAACTGACGTACGCACAACTCCGCGAGGAGTCCGTTCGATTGGGCAAGTATCTAATGAAGTTGGGGGTTTCAAAAGGGGACAAGGTTTCCTTTATGATGGGAAACGGCTATCAGGCCGCCCAACTGTTTCTGGGCACCATGTATGCAGGCGTCGTAATCGCTCCGTTGAATCTGGTGGCACAGACGTCTCAGCTCAGCTATGTCCTGGATCACTCCGACACCAAGGTTGTCTTCTACACGCGAAACCAGAAGGAACGGCTCGAGGCGGCTGCACAGGCCGTGAGCCGTGAGATCTTGTTCCTGGAGGTTGACATAGACGCCCGATCCGTGGTCCCTGAAGGGGAGGAACTCCATGGACATCATCTCCCGGATGTTGAAGAGGATGATGACGCCCTGCTCCTTTACACCTCAGGGACCACGGGTGTGCCCAAGGGGGTGATCCTCACTCACAAGAATATGGTGGCCGGTGGGGAGTATACCGGGCTGGCCCACGAATTGACCCCCGAGGACCGGGCACTCTGTTCGCTCCCCCTCTACCATATCAACGGAGAGGTGGTGACTGCGGTTACACCCCTGGTCACGGGCGGCAGCGTTGTGATGCCCTACAAGTTCAGCACATCCGATTTCTGGGAGTTGATCTCCAAATACGAGTGCACATGGTTCAGTGTGGTGCCCACCATCATATCCTACCTGTGCAGTGCAACTGAAGTGGATGGAAAGAATTACCGTCTTGGCCGGCTCAGGTTCGGCCGGTCCGCCTCTTCGGCCCTTCCTCCCTCTCTTCACAAGAACTTCGAGGAGAAGTTCCATGTGTCCATCGTGGAGACCATGGGACTCACTGAAACAGCCGCCCCTGTTTTTTCCAACCCTATGGAAAAATCAAAAAGAAAATACGGATCGCCCGGACAAGCAGTGGGAAATGAAGCTAAAATAATAGCTGAAGATGGCAGTGAAGTACCATTCGGAACACAAGGTGAAATTATGATTAGGGGTGATAATGTTACAAAAGGTTATTATAAGGCTCCTGACATAACTGCAAAGACCATTGAGCCTGATGGGTGGCTTCACACGGGGGATCTTGGATGGATGGATGAGGACGGTTTCGTCTTTGTAACGGGGCGCATCAAAGAGTTGATAATCAAGGGCGGAGAGAACATCGCACCCCGGGAGATCGATGAGGCCCTCTACAGGCATCCGGCCGTCCTTGACGCGGCGGCGGTGGGGATTCCGGACGAGGCCTATGGGGAAGAGATCATGGCCTGCATAACCCTGAAACCCGGGCAAGAGGTCGGCAAAGAAGAGATCATCGAGCATTGCCGGGAGCACCTGGGCCCTTTCAAGACCCCCAAGGTGATTCATTTCCTGGATGAGCTGCCCAAGGGGCCTTCGAACAAGATTCAGAGGCTTAAGCTGCCCGACTTGGTAAAAGAACTGGAAAAGGGGGGTGGTTGATCACAACTTGGTTTCCCTAACTTGTAACGAAGACAAGGGCCTTTACCTTTGCCGCCGCCGGGGTGTGCACGGGTGTATGCCCTTGTCTTATGTCATCGAGGAGCGTGCGTATGATAGAGTTTTTCAGGTATCTCCCCGAGGCCTTATCCCTGGTGAATCTGGTGACCCTGGTCTTCGGAGTGATCGGAGGACTGATTCTGGGCGCAACGCCGGGCCTGAGCCCCACCATGGCTGTCGCCCTTCTGGTCCCGTTCACCTTTCACATGGAGCCCGCAACCGGCCTTATTCTCCTAGGCGCGGTCTACACCGCCACTGTGGCGGGAGGGGCCATATCGGCCATCCTCGTTAACATCCCGGGCGCACCGGCCAACATCGCCACATTGTTGGACGGCAATCCCATGGCGCAACAGGGCAGGTCTCAGAAGGCCCTGTATATCTGCTTCATCAGCTCCTTGGTGGGCGGGATCTTCGGCATGGTGATCATGATCCTGTTCACGCCGCCCCTTGCAACAATCGCCCTGAAGTTCGGACCTCCCGAAATGTTCTGGATCGCAATCTTCGGCATCAGCGTTATGGCCGGCCTTTCCTCCGGGTCCATTGCCAAGGGGCTGATCGGAGGGATGTTCGGCCTCCTCATCAGCACCATAGGTTACAGCCCCCTTCTGGGAACGCCCCGTTTCGTTTTCCTGGACGTCCTGACCGGAGGTGTGGCTATAGTTCCTGCTCTAATAGGTCTTTTTGCCATCCCTCAAGTCTTTTCCCTGGTGGAAAGCCTGGGCAAGAAAGGGGTCCAAAAGCCTTCCTTCAAGCCCGAAAAGGGGGAGCTTCTCAGGACCATCGTGGAGACTTTGAAGATGGTCAAGACCCTGAGTATAGGTTCCATAGTGGGGTCAATCATAGGCGTCATACCTGGAGCAGGCGGGCAGGTCGCCGGCTTGATATCCTATGACCAGGTCAGAAGGTTTTCAAAGAATCCCGAGTCATTTGGAAAAGGAAATCCTCAAGGGGTGGCGGCGGCCGAGTCTGCAAACAATGCCATGGTGGGGCCCTCTTTGATTCCTCTCCTGACCCTCAGCGTTCCCGGCAGCCCTACTGCTGCAGTGCTGCTGGGAGGTCTCCTGATTCACGGTCTTTTCCCGGGCCCTGACCTGTTTATCAGCAATGCCTCCATAACGTATACCTTTATAGGGAGTCTGGTACTTGCACAAATAGCTATGTGTATTTTTGGATGCTTGCTCTCCCGGTATAGTTATGTTGTAATGAACGTACCTAATTTATTCATGATTTCAGCAGTAACCATACTTGCTGTTTATGGAACTTATAGTGTGCAAAATAGCTATGATGACGTTATCGTAATGTTTTCATTGGGCACTTTGATGTATTTGGGGAGAAAGTTCGGGTTTTCTCCTGCTCCGGTGGTTCTCGGGATCATCCTCGGCCCCATTGCGGAGGACAACTACCTCAAGGGACGGCTGATCGCGGAAACCGATGTCGGGGTTTGGAACTACTTTTTCACAGGCGGAATGAACATTATCATTATCCTGCTTTGTGTGGCTTCAGTTGCCTTCAGTATATACGGTGAAGTCAAGTCCTATCGAAAAGCGAGGGAGGCGAAACAGTGAGAAGAGAAATCATCGTTTCCTTAGTCCTTTTGGCAAGCGTAGTGGCCCTGTATCTTTCTCTTGATCTGATGGATGATCCACGATCAATCATTTTTCCAAGGGTTATTATAATAATAATCGGGGTTTTGAGTTTTTTTCTTCTCATTCAAGCGCTTATGATGGGAGATGAATTAAAGGAGAAGACGTCGGCCAGCTTTTACTTCGGTCCTTTTTTTGTTTGTTTTTGTCTGATTGTAATCTACTTCTTTGTCATGGAAAGGCTCGGTTTTTACGTTTCAGCATTTCTTTTCTATGTTACGGTCACCTTCGTTCTGGGCTGGAAGGACATTACACCAAAGAAAGGAGGAGTGAGGGTCCTGTCGGCTGCAATTTTTACCGGCGTTCTCTACTTACTTTTCCAGGAGCTTCTGTCCGTTCAGACTCCCAAGGGAATACTGTTCTAGCCGGTCTACGGCGGGAACATGTCGTTAGGGACCCTATGCCGTTGAGGCATGTGGGATACCAGAGGAACCTAATCGAAATAAGGAGGGGAAAAATGGGTGGAAAGAAATTGTTTCGGAAGTCAGTATTGGTGTTGTTGGGACTGGGCATACTGCTCACTTTTGCGCCATCGGCCAATGCAGAATATCCCAAGTCGCCCGTGAGCATGGTCGTGGCCTACTCCCCGGGAGGAGCCACCGACTTTCAGGCGCGGATCATTTCCATGATGGCGGGGAATGAAGATTATCTCGGGCAGCCCATTGTCATTATAAACAAACCTGGTGCGGGAGGCCAAGTAGGCTGGAACTGGGTTGTTGAGAAGGGTGGGAAAGACGGTTATACCATGACGGCCTATAACGTCCCTCACTTCATCGCTCAGTCCATTCGGTTTCCCACCAAGTACAGCATCGACACATTCGAGCCGGTGGCCAATTGGGGAGCGGATCCCGCTGTTTTGATCGTACCCAAGGATAGTCCTTTCAACTCGGTCAAGGACCTTTTAGCCTATGCCAATGAGAACCCGGGCAAAATCACGGTCTCCGGAGCAGGCCTTTTCGTCGGCCACCACATTGCTTTCCTTCAGCTCTCAAACGCCGCAGATGTTAAGCTGACCTATATCCCGGAGGCGGGCGGTGTTCCGGCCATGCAGTCGGTCATTGCCGGGAAGGTGATGGCGGGGTTCAACAACCTTTCCGATGCCTTTCGGAACAAAGACCGTATAAAGATCCTGGCCATCGCCGACCTGGAGCGTCACGATTTCCTTCCGGATGTTCCGACCCTCAAGGAGTCGGGTCTTGACGTCGATGATTCGAGCGTCAACTTCAGAGGAGTGGCCTTTCCCAAGGGCGTTCCCCAGGAGGCCATCGACAAGTGTGCCGAGGTGTTCCCGAGGATGTTCAACGACTCGAAAATCGTCGGGAAAATGAAGGAAAGCGGAAGCCCCATGAGAGTCCTGCCCCGGGAGGCTGTCATCAAGATGTTCAAAGAAAGAGAGGTCTACCTCAAAGAACTCTTGAAGGACCTCTAGGCAAGGATTTGAATCTTAAGCGGACCCGGCTCTCAGGTCTCGTAATGCCGGCAAAGTGACGGGGAGGCGCTTCGGCGCCTCCCCTGTTTGTCCGGGGCCGGTTCAAGAATAAGACTTAGAGGATTATGATTGGAGCCTGATGTTCGTCGCCTCAGAGGGGACGGCCTTCTTGTCGGGGGGAGTCTTCAAACCCTTGAACTGGACGGCCGAACACGGCGCTACCACGTCTGCGATATCCGAAAACCAGGCGTCTCGGATCCGGCGCCCCTGCTGATCGTCCTGCACGGTCGTTACGGGAATTCATCGAGAATTCAAATGGAGACCGGCCTGAGCGCCTTGGCCGGCCGTTCAGGCTTTGTGGCGGTTTATCCGGAAGGGGTGAAAAGAAGCTGGGCTGATGGGCGCGGGATTTCAGGGGCCGATCTCTTGGGTGTACAGGACACGGTTTTCCTGGACCTCATGTTAAGTAATCTCGAGCGGTGCATTCCCGTGGACCCGGCGGCGATTTTTCTGGCGGGACACTCCAACGGAGGCTTCATGGCACAGCGCATGGCCGTGGAGTTTCCGGGCAGGTTCGCCGCCGTGGGGATTGTGGCCGCCTCCCTTTCTTATTTTTTGTCCGGGAAGCTTACGCCCCGGGCGGGTGTCCCCATTCTTTTCATTCATGGCACAGCAGATCCTGTCATTCCTTTCCCTGGGAAGGGCAGGGGAGAGGGAAAGACCTTGCCGGTTGAAGCCTCGGTCCGCCGATGGGCCCTCTGCAACGGGTGCGGCGGGGAAGCAACTATTGATAAACAAGGGACACTGTCGGCAGGCATGTCCTACCAGGTCCTTCGTTTCGGTCCCAGGGACGCCTCGAAGCCCGCAGTTCTTTATCGCATTGATGGTGCCGGGCATGACTGGCCCGGTAGCCCGGCTCCTTCCAAGTCGCGCGTTTTCGGCCCCTTCTGTCCCGACCTTCAGGCAAGCCGGATTGTCATGGATTTCTTCTTACGGTTGTCCGGGGGCGTGTATTCGCATCCCATCAGCCCGCAATAATCTCCCACGTACTCAGCCGTTGGCCGGTATAAGGCGGGTTTACCCTGCGCTTCGGCAAATATCTCTTCAATGATGTGGGAGCACCAGCCGGCCACCCGTGAGACGGCGAAAACAGGTGTGAACAGATCACCGGGAATGCCCATGAGGTGATAGACCGGGGCACTGTAAAAATCCACATTGGGCTGGATTTCGGTCTTGCCTCGCGCCGCGAATTCAGCCAGAGCTGCTCTCTCAATGGTCTGGGACAGTTCCACCAGCTTGGACCCGGTTCGCCGGGCCATGTTTTGCCCCATTTTTTTCAGATATTTGGCCCTGGGATCGCCGACATTATAGACCGCGTGCCCCAACCCCATAATCTTCTCACCTGCAGCCAGCCTGCTCTTGACCCAGCCGGCCACGTCCGGTTCGTTTTCCAGGTCTTTGAGCATCTCCATAACTCTCTGATTGGCCCCTCCGTGAAGGCTGCCCGAGAGGGCTCCGAGGCCGGCGGTAACTCCCGCGTAGATATGCGCCTGAGTGGAGACAACTTCCCGGCAGGCAAAGGTGGAGGCGTTGAAGGTATGGTCCGCGTGGAGGATCAGGCAGACATCAAGATCACGGGCCGTATCCTGATGGGGCATTTCCCCTGTGAGCATGTATAAGAAGTTGGCGGCATGGTCCAGACGGTCATCCGGTTCGAGAGGTCCCTGTCCGGTTCGGATACGGTGCCATGCCGCGGTCAGCGTTGGCAGCCTGGCAATCAAGCCCATGGCCCGTCCCACAACCCCCTCACGGGTTCTGTCGTCGGGGTTGGGATCGGCGATGGCGATTAAGGGAATGCAGGCCTGAAGCACGTCCATGGGCGCTGCGTCAGTGGGCCACCGCTTCATGTTATCCAGAATGTACCCTGGAACCCTGCGTGCTTTCTTCACCTCGCTCTCGAAAAAGGCCATTTCTTCAGAGGAGGGCAGACGGCCGTGGAGTAGCAAAAATGAGGTCTCCATGAAACTGGAGTGCTCCGCAAGATCTTCTATGCGAAACCCTCGATAGATCAAGACACCCTTGTTCCCGTCAATAAAGCTGATTTTGCTGTCGGCGACTGTAACGCCCCTTAACCCCGTATTTTTGACTCTGACTTCACTGGTCATGTCGCACCTCGATATGGTTTCTTAAATCCTGGCGATGGCTTAAAGAGAACACTGTATACTCATACATCAATCTTGTTTGACCGTCACGCACATTTCGAGTAGGCTCCAGTATTATAGGCAAAACGTGGGATTCGTATCCCTGTTCTACAAATTGGCTAAGGCGTTTTCTTTTGGATTTGCCCTTTTCTATTAGGCGAAGGAATGAATCATGAGTGAGAATGGACTGAAGAGGGCCCGGGACCTGACCATCAACGGTTTTTACTATGAAAACCTTATGGCCATGGCTGCCCACTGCAGGGAGGAGAGCCGACCTGATCGGCTTCTTTCCGCGTTTGTCCTGAACCGTTTTTTCGTGCGCCTTGCAGAAGAAATAGGGGACGGGCCGGTGCTGAGCGGTGAGTTACGAAAACGTGAAGTTCGTTACCGGAACACCGTCAATCTCGCTTTGGAGAAGGCCATGGCCGGGGCACCCCAGGAGGAGCAGGACGAGCTTCTGGTGAAGCTCGTTCAGCTTCTGTGGAACGCTTCCTGATCAAGTTCTTCCGGGACGATGATAGGTGTACTTGGAGCAGGATCCTCTGATGTCGGCGGGATGTATTTTGCTTTTTGTTTATTGACACCTTGCCTGCTGGGGGTTTAGGATACAGGATCTGCTAAAACAGCCTGGCCGCCCGAGGGAGTGACTGATTATGGAGCGGGTTTCCACAGTTGATAGAAACACCAAGGAAACACAAATCCACTTGACCCTCAATCTCGACGGGACGGGGATTTCCAATATCGACACAGGCATACCCTTTATGGATCACATGCTTCGGTTGATGTCCGCTCATGGGTTTCTGGATTTGGACATGCACGCCCGTGGCGACACGGAAATCGATTACCACCACACGGTGGAGGACATGGGTATCTGCCTTGGAGCGGCCTTGAGCCGGGCCTTGGGGGAAAAGGCCGGGATCCGGCGATACGGGTGCTCCGTCGTTCCCATGGACGAGGCCCTGGCAAGAGTCGTACTGGACATCTCGAATCGTTCTTTCCTGAGCTACAGGGTTGAGTTGAAGACCCAGACCACAGGCTCTTTTGACGTTGGGCTGGCCCGGGAGTTCTTCAGGGCCCTCATAACGCATTCAGGCATGACCGCCCATGTAGATCTTTTTTACGGAGAAGACCCTCATCATGCCATTGAAGCCGTGTTCAAGGCCTTTGGTCGAGCCCTTGACGAGGCCACGGCGCCGGATGATCGATTGAGCGGAGCCCCTCTCTCCACCAAAGGGATACTGTAAACCGCAAACCCTCCAGAGACAGCAAGGGAAGGATCGGCAGATTTATGCAGCATGTCACACGGACGCTTGCCCTGGTTGTAGCTATCACCCTTGTGATTACGGGATGCTCAGCCACCGGTCTCTCCAAGCGAAAGGCTCCTCCCTTGACAGGTGAGATCAGCAGCCTTGTGGTGGTGGGGTTCCGTTCAGCCTTGGAAAGGGGAACATCCCCCGGAGTGATTCGCAGTCCTATTTCAGGTGAAGCGTTCATGGCCCGGCCGATTCCACAGGGCATAGTAGAGGAAATGACCGACCGCCTTTTCGAACGTATCTCAGATGCGGGCAATTATGATCCGGTGTCTCCATCCCAGGCCCAAGGTGTGATAGGGAGCCTTATATCCTCCCATTCAACCATGACCGAAATGGAGCTCCTAAAGAGGACAGGCGCTGCCTTTTCAGCGGACGCCGTCCTGGCCGGGTACCTGTACCGGTGGGAAGAAAGGCTCGGAGGGGACTATGCCGTGAAGAAGCCCGCGTCGGTTGCATTTGATCTTTTTGTGATTCGACCGAGCGACGGCGAGGTCCTCTGGAAGGTGCGGTTCGATATTACCCAGAGATCCTTGAGTGAGAACATCCTCGATGTGGACACTTTTTTGAAAGGGCGCGGTAAATGGATGACCGCTGAACAACTGGCCGCCCTCGGCCTGGACCGGGTCCTGGGGAATCGCTCCAAGAACCCGCCTCAACCGCCCGTGGAGCCGGCCCCTTGATTGTTATTCCCGCCATCGACATTCGAAATGGCCGCTGTGTAAGACTGGAGCAGGGTGAGATGTCCAAGGAAACCGTCTATTCAAATGATCCCGGGGCCATGGCGGAACGGTGGGTATCGCAGGGGGCGGAAAGGCTTCATGTGGTGGACCTGGACGGAGCCGTCAGAGGAAAACCGGTGAACCTGGATGGAGTCCGGAGGATCTTGGAATCAGTCAGCGTGCCTGTCCAGCTTGGGGGCGGAATCCGTGATTTGGCCGCTTTGGAATCATACCTTCAACTGGGGGTGGACTGGATCATACTGGGCACATCCGCTATCAAGGATCCCGATTTTCTTGAAAAGGCGTGCAGGGAGTTTCCAGGAAGGATCATACTGGGTATGGATGCTCGAGGAGAACGCGTGGCTGTTGAGGGTTGGACCGAAGAGACCACTCTTACTCCTCGAGATATCGCACGACGTTCTGAAGCGGTGGGAGTTTGCACCATAATATACACCGACATCCACCGCGACGGCATGGGTACGGGGCCCAACGTGGAGAGGACCCGTGCCCTTGCTCGTTCCGTAGGTATTCCCGTTATTGCGTCGGGTGGAATATCCGGAATTCGGGATGTCTCCGAGATCTCACGCCTGAAATCTGAAGGGGTGATGGGGATGATAACAGGAAGGGCCTTGTACCAGGGCATCCTGAATTTGCCTGAGGCTATCCTGGTCGCTTCGGGAGGCGAGCCCCTGTGAAAAATTCCACTCCAGCCGACCCATCAGAGAAAAATCCCCGATTCTCTTATTGACATCCATGAATCAGTTTTTATACTAAAGGTTTGACTTTTATCATGCCAGTCCTCTGCCCGCGGTTTTACCGGGTTTAATGGAAGATCCGGGCCTGCGCCGGTGAAGGGTCGGTTCATGGGGTTGATGCACTCCGCCAAAGAAGAGGTCAAGCAAGCAGCCGACATCGTCGAGGTGATCGGACGTTATGTCCGGTTGAAACAGGCGGGGCGGAACCACCAGGGTTTGTGCCCCTTTCACTCGGAGAAGGATCCGTCCTTTTCCGTGAGCCGGGACAAACAGCGTTTCTACTGTTTCGGTTGCAAGAAAGGCGGAGATGTATTCGCCTTTTGGATGGAATACCACCATGTTTCTTTTACTCAAGCACTTCGGGACTTGGCGGAAAGGTACCGGATCCAACTGCCGGAGGCGAAGCAAAGCCCGGAAGAGGTAAGAAGGCTTCAACTCACGGACGGCCTGTTCAAATTGAACGAGGTCGCTGCAGATTTTTATCATCGTGTGCTGACCGGGGCAAAGGCTGGTGAACCGGGAAGGAATTACATTGAGGGGCGGGGAATCGACAATGCCGGTGTTGAAAGCTTTAAACTCGGGTATGCCCCTAAACAATGGGAGGTTTTGAGCAGGCATCTTCAGAAACAAAAAGCAGACATGGTTCAGGCAGCCGGGGCGGGCCTTGTTATTGAAAGAAAACAGGGCGGCTGGTACGACCGTTTTCGCGGGCGACTGGTTTTCCCCATCTTCACTCCCACCCGGCGGATTGCCGGGTTCGGAGCTAGGGTACTGGACAACGGCCTGCCTAAGTACTTGAACACACCCGAGACGCCTATTTTTAGAAAGAGCGAACTGCTTTACGGGCTGCATGCCGCCGGGCAGGCCATACGCCGGGCACGGCGAGCGGTGGTTGTAGAGGGATACACCGATGTCCTAGCCCTCCACCGCCTGGGTTTCACGGAAGCCGTGGCGACCCTGGGCACAGCCCTTACCAGGGATCACATTCGCAGGCTCAAAGGGTACTCGGACCAAGTGGTGGTGGTGTTTGATTCGGATGCAGCAGGAAAAGGCGCCGCTCTAAAGAGCCTGCCGTTTTTTCTGGCTGAAGGTATGTCCTCAAGGGTGTTGGTTCTTCCGGAAGGTGAGGATCCTGACAGTTTTGTGCGCAGCCGGGGCCCGGAACAGTTCTCAAGGGAGCTTGATCGGGCCGTACCCATGTTCGACTACTTCATGGAGGTCAGTCTGGACTCGGCCGGGGACAGCGAGGAAGCTCGTGTCAAGGCCCTCCGTGAGATCTTACTCATAATTGCGGATCTCAGGGACAGGACCCTGAGAGCACTTTACTTGCGCAGGCTGGCCGAGCGGACAGGCATTCCCGAAAGCACGATTCTCGAAGAGTTTCGGGGGGCGGGCTTGAAGAACTCAGGGCGTACCCAAGCGGTGACAACTACTCAGTCCCGCCCCGGGATAGACGAGCTCCACCTGCTTAATCTTCTAATCCACTACCCGGAAGCAACCAGGAAGATAATCGAATCCAAGTGGGACTTGCTGCTTTCGCACCCGGCGGCCCGTTCAGTATTCAAGGCGGCTCAAGAGCTTCTTGAGCGGGGCGGTGTTATTGTTCCGGAGGACATGGCCGAATCCCTGGAGCAGGAAGAGGCCCGGGCGCTTTTGAGCGAAATAATGGTATCGCCGCCTATCTTTTCTGAAGACTCGGTGGATCAGGCGGTGGAGGAGTTCATGACCAGAATTCTGGATATCAGGTTGTCTCATGAACTTCCGGCGGCCGTTCGTAGCGGGGACATGGACCGGGCCAACCAATTGCTCCGGTTGAAGCAGGAAAGGCTTACCCGGAAATTCATTAACGAATCATTATAGGTGTTATAAAACTATTTAATGATCATTATCAGGAGGGAAAGGGTATGAGCAGCGGTTCCGACATGGTGAACCTGAAAAGGCTGATCGACATCGGCAAAAACAAGGGCTACATCACGTACGAGGAGCTCAACGACGACCTTTCCGATGAGATTACGTCATCCGAGTATATAGATGACCTCATGATCATGTTTGAAGAACTCGACATCATGGTGATTGATGAGGCGGCCAAGGAGAAGATTGAAAAAGGGCAAAAGATTAAGAAGGCCGACACCGAGCCCATTGAAAAGGAAGCCCTTAGAGGCGATTTGACCGAGAGCGGAGGCAAGGTCTCCGACCCGGTGAAGATGTATCTGAAGGAAATGGGTTCCATTTCTCTCCTCACGAGGGAGGGAGAAGTTGAAATAGCCAAGCGGATCGAGGCCGGCGAACTGGAGGCGCTCAGTGCCTTCCTGAAGTGCCGGATCGGCATCGAATATATAATCAACTTGGGCAAAGGCCTCAAACGGGGCGAGGTGAAACTCAAGGACGTCATAAATGACCTTGAAGACGATGAGGTGCCTGTTTCCAATGCAGGGGAAAGACGCGAATCCATTATCCGGCTGATTGAAGAGATCGAGACCCACTATGAAGAGAGCTGCAAGCTAAAACTGGAAGTGCAGAATAAGAAGCTTCCCGCCGCCAAGAAGAAGAAACTTCAGGCCCGGCTCCAAAACAAACACAAGAAGATAGTGGAGCTCATAAACTCCTTCAAGCTGGAGAAAAGACAACTAGACCACATGGTGGAAAGGCTTTATGAGACCGTAAGCGCCATAGAGGAAGCGGAAAAGCAGATCGCCGAATGCATGCTTATGGCCGGAGGGAAGCCGATTTCGTATATCAAGCGATGTGTAAGGCAGATCCCCAAAACAGCCGGTGAATCCCAAAAGGTCACAGCCTTGAAGCTCCCAAAAGAGGAACTCCTTGACATGCAGGCAAGGATTGAGAGCTCCCAGAATACGGTTGAAGAAATCAAGGCCAAGACCAACATGACGCCCAGGGAGCTGAAAGATACACTTCAGAAGGTGCAAGATTGCCTCAAGAAGTCAAAAGAGGCCAAGAGCGAGTTGATTGAGGCCAATTTGCGGCTGGTGGTCAGCATCGCCAAGAAATACACCAACCGGGGGCTTCAGTTTCTCGACCTCATTCAGGAAGGCAACATCGGGTTGATGAAGGCGGTGGACAAGTTCGAGTACCAGCGCGGGTACAAATTCAGCACCTATGCAACGTGGTGGATACGACAGGCCATCACGCGGGCCATCGCTGATCAGGCACGAACCATACGCATCCCGGTGCACATGATCGAGACCATCAACAAACTGATTCGCACATCACGATATCTGGTCCAGGAACACGGCAGGGAGCCGACCCCTGAAGAGATAGCGGAGAAAATGGAGTTTCCGCTGGAAAAAGTCCGGAAGGTCCTGAAGATCGCCAAAGAGCCCATCTCCCTTGAGACACCGATCGGCGAGGAGGAAGACAGCCATCTAGGTGATTTCATAGAAGACAAGAAGATCATGTCTCCATCGGACGCTGTGGCCAACCATAACCTGGGCGAACAGACCCGGAAGGTGCTGACGACATTGACGCCCAGGGAAGAAAAGGTCCTCCGGATGCGTTTCGGAATCGGAGAAAAGTCCGACCATACGCTGGAAGAGGTGGGACGGGACTTCAACGTTACCAGGGAGCGCATTCGCCAGATTGAGGCAAAAGCCCTTCGCAAGCTCCGCCATCCCAGCCGTGCAAAGAAACTGAAAGGGTTTCAGGAGTATTGATCGCAGTTAGATCCTCTTTTTGAATTGACAACGCATCTATGGAATTTTATTATCGCCATTTACGATTTCAATAAGGAGACCGAA
>CAYPSZ010000300.1:0-27016 GCA_964413125.1 uncultured Desulfobacterales bacterium | reverse complement strand
GTCCTTTGCCCGATAACTCGCCAGCAGGACCTCTTCTATGCACTGACTCGCGTAGCTCTTCTTTGCAAGATCCGACTTTGCCATTTCAGAGTAACCCATGACCGCCGAAAGGATGTTGTTGAAGTCGTGGGCAATGCCCCCTGCCAGGGGGCCGATGGCCTCCATTTTCTGGGCCTGGGCCAATTGGATCTGCAGTTTTTCACGCTCCTCTTCCGTTCGCTTGCGCCCTGTGATGTCCAGTGCGGTGAATGTAACACCGGCTGAAAGATCAGCCGGGTCGAGAGGAACGGAACTGAGAATAATATCAAGAATCTCTCCGCCCTTGGTTTTGAAGCGGGTTTCTACGGTCCCGGTTCCCTGCTCCTGGATCTGGCGGTATTTTTCCTTGCCTACAAATTCGTACCCCTCATTGGAAGGATATAATATTCTTGAATCTTTCCCGATGAGCTCATCCCGTGAATACCCGGTGATCCGGCACAGGAAGTCATTGACCTCCAGCAGTACCCTGTCGGATACAAGCCCTATACCGATGGGGGAGGCTCTGAAGATGCTTTTTATCCTGGCTTCGCTCGCTGCCAGCGCGCCCTGGGCCTCGAACAGGTCCGACACATCGCGCGCGGCCTCGATAACGTGAGTGACCCGGCCGGTTTCGTCCTTCAGAGGGGAAAACAGCAAATCCACGTGCAAAAGCCCTCCGGTTACCCGGACATGCTCGTGGTGGAGGTTGCAGACCTCTCCTGTTTCAAGAACCCTTAGAAGCCCGCACGCCTCGCCGTGCTCGTGGCAAGGTGCGTCCCGTCCATGGGACAGCTCGTAACACCTTCGGCCGACGGCCTCTTCACGCGAGAGCCCGAATGTCCGGAGAGCCCTGTTGTTGATATCAGTTATGCGGTAGTCGCCATCGATCACGAGGATGTCTTCATGCAAAGCCTGAATCAGGCCGCGGTTATGCCGCTCCGAATCCCTGAGCGCCTGCTCTGCTTTTTTCTGCTCTGTAATGTCATCGAAAACCACGAACCTGCCCAGGATTCTGCCCTCGATTTCTATGGGTCCGGCCGAGGCCCTTACATTGATCTCCTGTCCGTCTTTACGTTTACGGGTTAATTCGACGCCCTTTATTCCAGTCAGTGGCTGCTCATCAAGCGCCTTTGATTCCGTGCGGTAAAAGCGCTCGGGGCATATCAGGTCTTCTATCAGCCTTCCTCTTGCTTCTTCCGGTGAATAGCCGAAGATCCGGTCAAAGCCCGAATTCGCTTCAAGGATATGATTCTCGATGTCGAGCAGCACAATCGCTTCGCCGGAATACTCGAACAATGACTTCAGCCGTGCATGTTGCGCCTCTTGTGCCTTCTCGGCCTGTTTGCGCTCGGTGATATCAGTCTGGATCGAGATAGAGTGAAGCAAGGCACCATCTTTGGTATAGACACTATCCGAATTGAGAATAACATCTCTAGTGTCACCATTTTTAGTAATTATCGTCAATTCAGTATCATTTATGTAACCATCTTGTTTCCATTTCAAAAAGTTTAGTTTTGCTTTACAACGAGCTTCTGGGGCATATATTGTTGCAATTAATGGCCTCCCTATCAGTTCTTGTTTAGAGGAATAGCCCAAGGCGTTGAGGGCGGATGCATTCACGTCAAGGATGGTACCATCAGGGGATATCAAGTAGCAGTAGTTCGGCTCTCGCTCAAAGAACACACTGAAGCGGCTCCCACTTTCTGACAACGCCTCTTCGGCCTTCTCACGCCCAGACACCGCTCTTTCCAACTCCCGAATCCTCTGCTCCAATTCCTCATACGTAGGCTTGCCGGTCATGATCGCAACCTCTGTGTTTCCATTCCGATAAAATCAATACTATTAACAGAATAGTCGATAACGGTCAAACTCCGTATTTACCTACACTTACCGCTCAGGTCACAGGAGTGCAACTTTTGTCGTTTGTTATGCCTGACATGCCGGTGATCCTATGCACAGGATGCAGCGACATGATAAACGATAAAGAGGCCGGAGACATGGGTATTAGGAGGGACGAGTGATTTCGTAAAGGGGGTCATCAACCTGAGGGGAAGGATTATTCCAGTCATTGATTTGAGGAAGCTTTTCGGCATGCAGGAGATGGAATACACGGACCGTACGTGCATAGTGATCGTGGAAGTGGCTTCAAGGAACGCTACCGTTCAGATGGGGATCATCGTGGACTCGGTGTCCGAGGTCTTGAGAATACAGTAGGGGGATGTTAAGGCTTTTGTAAGTCAAGTCTTTTCCGACACATCAAGACGGCAACAGCCACGTCACCCTCGGTTTGTTGCGCACGGGTATGCGCTGATACGTGAATTTCGGGTATCCGATCATCATCGCTCCGAAAGCGAGGTGTCCGGCGGGAAGGCCAAGCGCTTCAAACAGGGGCGGATAGCTGTTCACGGTTTTGTAGACATAGCCGGCCCAGCAGGCACCCAGCCCAAGGGCGGTTGCATACAGATCCAGCAGGCTCAAAGCCAATGCGGTGTCCTCAGGGCCGAAGATCCAGTCCTTGTCCGCATGCCCAACGATTAGATGGGGCGCGCCCCTGCAGATGCGATCATACCCTTGATCCCAGCTTGCCACGGCCCGCGAAACACCCATGACTGCTGCAGCATCCGGATCGGCCTGGATAAGCTTCCGCATCGCATCGATGACCATCCCCGCCACTTTCCGGACCTCGGCCGGCTCCTCGACCACGACCCAATGCCAGGGCTGCCGGTTTTTTGCGGAAGGGGCGGAACAGGCAACCTGAAGGAGTTTTTCAAGGATATCCCTTGGCACCTTCTTCTCCTTGAAGGTCCGTATGGAGCGGCGAGCGGTTAGAAATTGCTCGGCCTGCTCGGGGCTCACCCCCTTCTCCTTGACGATGGGTGGGCATGCCTCCGGATCAAGCCAATCCAGCCGAAGCGCTTCCCTTGGACAGACGGTCACGCAGTGGCCGCACTTCAGGCAGAAATCCTTGAAGTCCCAAGAGGGCACAGGATACCCCTCCTTGGGATCCATCACGATGATGCGGGCAGGACACTCGCCGGCGCAGATACCATCCCGGTTGCACTTTTCTCGATCAACGGAAAAAAACGCCATTGATTGTTCCATGGGTCCCCCCTTTCAACGAACAGGTGTGACGAATACCACATCACCTTTGTTTTGTCGTGTAAAATGGATAAAGGCCCTTACCTCCCTTCCCTGAGCCTGCTCGTGGCATCCTTCACCAGGGGGTAGACCAACACGGTCTTTACCTCCGCCCCCTCCCGCTCCCTGAAACGGTCCATTCGGCCCCGGCCGCTTGTCTGGCCAAGCTCGACCCAGTTGCCGGCAAGGTAACAGCTCCCTTGGAATCGCCTACGGTCCACCAGGGTCTCCACCAGCCATGGCTGAAGACCGTACAGGCTCTCCCAGTCCCCGCCCAGACGCCTAAGCGCCAACGCAAGTACCCTGCTCGCCAGGTTGCGGATCCGGGGCAGGATCAAGAGCCTGCTGTTTTGGACCACGTGCTGGAGCCGCTCCCCCCTGGTGGCGTCGTCCCAGCCGATCCATTGATCCCTCACCTTCATCCGCCAGGAAGGAGAGGAAAACTGGATGCAGCCCACGATCACACGCGTGGGCCGGGTCACATAGGCCAGGTACCTCAGCCTTGCCCCGAAGGGTCTCTTGTAGCCAAGGTAGTGATAACGAGCCGTAAGCTCCCGGAACAGCCTCCTCTGATCCTCGGTCTTTACCAGGTCCAGTTCAACCGGGGAGAAGGCCTCCACACTGACCATAAGGTCGGCCCATGGACGGTCTCCTTGTCCAACGGGTGCGGTTTCGCTTGCACTCCACCGGGTGGTCTCCCTTCTCCCGGGAAGCGTCAAGAGGCCCTTTTCTTCCAGCCGTTCCAGAAAATCCAGGCATTCCCTGCCTTTGAGCTTCCCATTGGCCCGCTTCCACTCCAGGAGTTCGCAAACAGTGTATGCAAGCTCCGTACGGCTCACGCCGCCGCAGGTCTCCACAATCTCCTGGATCAGGCACACTTCTTCCCGGGAAAAATTCCGCCCACAGAATCTCTGTGCTCTTGCTGTGACCACATGAAAGCCCTTTCAGGAGTCTCGCATACAGAGAGCGAGAGGATTGTGGAACAAGAAACGCAACCGCCGGCAGACCCTCATGCTCTCATCTCGCAGAAGATGCGGGCCGCCGGAGATTCTCCGGCAGCCCGCAGACTTGTTTGTTGCATCAGGGGAGAATGGCGAGGAGTTCGATCTGGTACTTGTCCTGCACCGGAATGTAGGCCTCGCAGGTGTAGTCTCCCGTAATTCTGATGGGCCCTCAACTCCTTGCTGTCGAAGATTTGTTTTGAAAGGAATATCTACCTTTTGCGCCTGGATATAGTCATACGACCATCATCACAAGGCTCATCCTCATTATCAGCCCTGTGATGCTCTGCGCTGGGAGCAGTTTTACAATAAGGCAGCTTCTTTTCTTCCATATCAGCTTTCTCTTTTTTATCCACGTAATTTTTATATTCTTTTTCATTCTCTGTCATTGATGTCACCTCCTTTCTACGTATTCCATAAGTGCAAGCATTTCGCCAACGTCCGTAGTCGGTTCTTTGCAGGCGTTATTGGAGCAGACGTAGGCAGTGGCCTTGCCTTCCCTGGCCGCATGGTCTTTTATGAACCCCGCAACACCGTCGATTGCGGAGGAATCCTTGTCCGATGGACGGAAGACGGCCACGTGGTTCGGAATGAAGCGGCTGTTCAGGGCGTTCAACATCTTCTTCACATCAGGGCCTTCGCAAGGGCCCGCCACAACCACCTCGAAACACGGACCAAGTGCGAAATCCAGGGAGCACAGAAACTGGGTATAGCCTGATGGAAACTCGTCAACCTGCTCCGAGAAAGACTTCAGGATTTCGCGAGCCTTGTCTTCGTATTCCGTATTCCCCGTCAGGCGGGCAAGTCTCAGGAAATTGTGCGCAGCCACGCTGTTTCCTGAGGGAGTTGCACCGTCATAGATTTCTTTTTTTCGAACGATCAGGTCTTCACCGTCGTCCGGGGTGAAGAAAAGGCCTCCCCCTTGATGGTCCCAGTAGTGCGAAATCAAATACTCTGAAAGGCTCAGGGCCGTTTGGAGGTGTGCGGCGTCAAAGGTGGCCTGATAGAGCTCCATCAATCCCCAGATAAAAAAGGCATAATCGTCGGTGTTTGCCGTAATGGCAGCGTCCCCTTCCCGATACCGGTGAAGCAACCTGCCTTCAGGGGTGCGCATCCTGTCCAAAACAAAGCGGGCCGCATCAAGCGCGGCAAGGGTATACTGTTCCTCACCCAGGATTCGGCCTCCCCTGGCGAGGGCCGCGATCAAGAGGCCATTCCAATCAGTAAGGATCTTGTCGTCTTTATAGGGATGAACGCGCTTTTCCCGGGCCTCGAAAAGCTTTTTTCGGGCGGACTCGAGGACCCTTTCGAAATCCGGCGGGGTGAGTTCCGTTTCGATCCCGGCCGGGTCTTTACCCGGATAGAGGATATTCGCCCCGGTGAGTTTTCCGGTGGTCTCTTCGGCAAAGTTACCTCGTTTCTCCACATTGAAGGCCTTAATCAGCAGGTCCGCCTCTTGTTTGGAGAGAATTTCCCTGAGCTCCTCTTCGGCCCACAGATAGAACTTCCCTTCCACTCCTTCGCTGTCGGCGTCCTCAGCAGAGTAGAAACCCCCTTCAGGGGATCGCATGTCACGCATTACATATGTAAAGATCTCCCGGGCCACGTCTCTGTACAGCGCATTTCCCGTGGCCTGATAGGTCTCCAGATAAACCGTTGCAAGCATGGCCTGATCATAGAGCATCTTTTCGAAATGAGGCACCAACCATTCCTTGTCCGTGGAATAGCGGTGAAAGCCATATCCGATCTGATCAAAGACGCCTCCCCACCGGAGTTCCTGAAGTGTCTTTTCCACCATATGCAAGGCTTCCGTGTTGCCTGTGCGCTTCCAGTACCTGAGAAGGAAAGACAGGTTGTGGGGCGTCGGGAATTTGGGAGCGGAGCTGAACCCCCCATGGGTCCTGTCAAAACGCTTGGAAAGCTCCTCAAAGGCCTTTGCCAGAGTATGGTGATTCAGTTCTTTGAAAGCGGGATTTTCTTCCAGGTGATGGAGGGCCTGGGTCATGCCGGCGGCGCTCTCCAGGACTTCCTGTTGACGGGTCTTCCATACCTGTTCAACGCGAGGAATCAGATCCATCATTCCCGCACGGCCGTAACGGCTTGTCTTGGGAATATAGGTTGCCGCGAAAAAGGGCTTTTTGTCGGGAGTCATGATGATGGTAAGGGGCCAGCCGCCGCCTCCGGTGGCCATCCGGCAAACGGTCATGTAGATGTGATCAAGATCGGGCCTTTCCTCCCGATCGACTTTGATGGAGACAAACACGTCATTCAAGAGCTGCGCCACTTCCGGGTCTTCAAAAGACTCCTTTTCCATGACATGGCACCAGTGGCAGGTTGAATAGCCTATGGAAAGAAATATGGGTTTGTTGTCCTCTCGAGCCTTTTCAAAGGCTTCATTGCCCCACCCGTACCAGTCAACAGGGTTGTGGGCGTGTTGCAACAGGTAAGGGCTCTTTTCGTTAATAAGGCGATTGGCCCGTCGTTCTTTTGCGTCCAGGTCGTTATTATCAATGGTCATATTAATTCTCCATGGGTTGTGAGCGTTCAAATCTTGGTTTACGATTTAAAATAACCACTGATTTGATTCAGGCAATACAGATAAATTTTCCTCTATGGCCGCAGCCTACTCAGAGGCACTTTCCGCGAGTGACCGGCTTGCAGCGGATACCTTCCCTGACGTCTCTTATGTATTCTATGGGCTGTAACAGTATTTCTCGCAGAATGCCTTCAGGATTTGACGCAGGTCAGGGGTAAGAATCTCCTCGGCCTTCTTTGCGATATTCGAGGGGACGCTCCCATAGAAAGCCTCTGCAATTCCACCTGTGATGCATGCAAGGGTATCACTGTCCCCACCGAGTGAAATCGCATTGCGCACGGCATCCTCATAGGAATCCGATTCCAGGAAAGAAATAATCGCCTCAGGCACCGTACCCCGGCATGAGACGTCGAACCCATAGGAAGGCCTGATACCATCCAATGTGCGATCGAGATCGTATCCGAACCGATCCGTCACTTCGCTCTTAATGAGGTCCTTGTCTCGGGTGGTTCTGGCCAGAAAAACGCTCAATGCCGTCGCCTGTGCGCCCTTTATCCCTTCCGGGTGGTTGTGCGATATCTCTGCAGTACGGGCCGCCTCCTTCAGCACATGATCCTCAGTATGGAAAGCAAACCCGATGGGACCAACCCGCATGGCTGAGCCGTTGCCCCAACTGTTGTAAGGCTCGGGGGACGCGGAAAAAAGCCATCGGATAAACGAACCCCCGTAGCCTGCATTCGGATGCCGCCTTCCCACCTCCAACACCGCTTTCAAATAGTCCCGGTCCTCAAGTACGGCCTTTGCAACGGCAATGGTGAGAACCGTATCGTCCGTGAAACGACACCGGGGGCTGAAGAGAGGAAAATCCTTTGTCTTGATTGGACTGTGCTCGTAAACCGATCCAATGATGTCACCTGCTATGGCCCCGATCATGTCTCACCCCCTTATCTGTTTAGTTGAACATAATAATTCAAAAACCATATTAATTGCCTATTTAAAACAAGCTTTTACAACTATAAACCTTGAATAAACAGACATTTTTCACTCCCTTATTATCCAATCAGATCGCGATTGTGAGCCTTGGTTCGAGGCTTTCAAAAAGACATTTCTATTGACAGCGAAGATTTTCAGAAATATGATTTTAGCCGGTAAACAAACCACTTCCATAAAATACAACTTTTATAAACGAAAGGAGAGTATCATGACAGAACAAGGTTTTGTTTGGGTGAAGGATAAAGCTGGTAACGAGTATGTATGCAGAGTGGCGGACTTGCAAGATCCCAAGAAAGTAAGCGAAGAGGACCTCAAGAACTGCATAGATGATGCTTCGAGAGCAATTAACATCGGCGACTAGCGGATAAATAGCAGTTTTTTGACAACTTTTTCAAGGCCGGAAACTTTGCACTTTCCGGCCTTTTTCTTTCTTTTGAGCTAGGCGTTTTGAAGAATCATTTTGGGTCAATAACCGGCATTATACAATTATAAATTTACTAAGAAAAAGCACTGGTATATCAAGACATAATTTCAATGGAAGCTAGCTTGTGTTTTGCCCTATAAACTCTAGTTTGTGGTCCCCTGGAGACATCATGGGGTCTGGATACAGTGCTATTTTCACGGTGTACCGGTTCTCGAGTTCCAATAGTTCCTTCCTCTTCCTGTTCTGGAGGTAATGTGCAACCTGCGCACACAGCTTGCCCTCCACCTGTGTTACGTCCCCCTTGGAAAGACCTACCCAGATCCTCCGCATGACCGAAACAGCCGCCGACTCCACCGACATCACCATCCCCCGCCCCTGGCAATGGGCGCAGATTTGATACGTCTTGGACTCGATGGAGGGTCGAAGCCTCTGGCGTGAGAGCTCCAGAAGGCCGAATTTGGACATGGGCGAGGTGTCTGTCTTGGCCCGGTCCTTTTTCATCTCCTCTCGAAGCGTCTTCTCCACCTCGCGGTTGTGCTTGCGGTCTCTCATGTCTATGAAATCAACCACCACAAGGCCGCCGATGTCCCTGAGCCTTAGTTGTCTGGCAATCTCCTGAGCCGCCTCCATGTTGGTCTTGAATGCCATGTTTTCAACATCCTTGGCCATCTTTCCCTTGCCGGAGTTGACGTCTATGGCGATGAGTGCTTCTGTGGGATCTATGACTATGGTTCCGCCTGACTTGAGCTCCACACGATTGCGATAAATACTCTCGATCTGATCCTCGATATCGTACCTGTCAAATATGGGGACTGTATGCTTGTACGGCTTGACCCTCCTCTGGTGCAAGGGGGAGATGATCTTCATGTACTCCTTGATTTTGCTGTAGGTATCTTTGTCATCCACCAAAATCTCGGAGACGTCGCTCGTGAAGTAGTCCCTCAGCGTCCTTAAACACAGGTCCTGTTCCTTGTGGATCAGGGACAGAGAGGGTGCGCTGCTGACGCGCTTCTTTATCTCCCGCCACATTCGAAGAAGCCGATTAAGGTCCTTGGAGAGTTCCCGCTTGTTCTGGCCGACCGCCACCGTCCTCACGATGTACCCGATCTCCTCGGGCAGGGTCATCTGTGCCATTATCTCCTTGAGCCGCTGCCTTTCCGGCTCGTCCTCTATTTTCCTTGAGACCCCGTTTATGGTTCTGCCAGGTGTCAACACAAGATAACGGCCGGCGATGGAAACATAAGTGGTCAGATGGGCTCCTTTCCGGCCCGGCATCTCCTTGGTCACCTGGACAAGAAGCTCCTGTCCTTTCTTGAGGACTTTCTCGATGGGTGGCACTCCTTTGCCGAAAAGTTCCCCTTGCCCTCCTTGAAAATATTCGGGATGAATGTCCCCTGCCGGCAGGAACCCGTTCTTTTCCACGCCGAAATTCACGAAACAGGCCTGAAGGCTGGGCTCGATTCGTTCCACCACACCCTTATAAATGTTTCCCACACGTTGTTCAGCCAGTGTGGTCTCAATGTGGAAGCCGTCCAGCATTCCGTCTTTTGTAAAGGCCACCCGGAATTCTTCCGGGTCCACCGCGTTTATCATCATTTTAGTAGTCATATAGCTTCCTGAATAATTGGTTCCAATGTATTAAAAGGGAGCGAGCAGAGGCTGACACTCCGGTCTTTCTTACTTAGAGGCACGCTCCTTGTGTTGTTGGGCCTGGTACATGAAAGTACGTATTGCCGCCTCGCGTCCCGGCTGATAGGTGCCGTCATACGCCGTATCCAGATAGGGCAGGCGGTGGCGGTTTACGATGGGCCGAACAATGGCCGAGGTGATGGTGCTGGGCATGCAGGTAAAGGGGTATACGTTCACCACGCCGTTATAACCCTCCATCATGTATTCCATTATGCCTGCCACGCTAAGGCATGCTTCAGTCCCCACATCAAAAGAAAACAGATCTTTTTCAACCAGCACTTTCTCCAGATCACCCACACGATGGTCACCGTGCAGGTCAAGGACGGGCTTCAGCCTTTTATAAACCTGGTCCTGTTTTTTCTGCTGATAAAAAAGGTTGGCCCCATAGGAAAAAATCTTTGACAGATGACCGCGGATCTCGCGAATCCGAAAAAGCCTCAAGTTCCTTGCCAGCCCTATACGCGCTTCCCTCATACGATCATAGGCCGTGTAATTCACCCATTCGGCGATGGAGGCGTTGACCACTTCGGCCCCGTAATGTTCCAGCACCTTGATGACGTCCTGATTCGACTGCGTGTGGGTCCGCAGATAGATTTCTCCCACGACACCAATCAGCGGTTTGCGTGGAATGCCGGGGTCCATGAGGTCCTTTCCCTTGCGAACGAAATCCTCCAGCCGGTCCAGGATCGCATCGAATTCCATATCAGCGCCATGATTTAGAAAGGCCTCCGACATTCCTTCTACTGCATCGTCAATGAGAGAATCTGCAAGGCCCGGCTCACGCTCATAAGGACGAATCCTCCAGAGCAGCCTGTCCAGGATATCGGCCACCACCACCGACAAGTAGGAGGCCTTGCGGAAATCGGTGGTTTTCTCCTTCTCGATTATACCTGCGGGCGAATAGGCGTTGTCGGAAGTCAAGGACCCGATCTTAAGATTTTTTAGAGCAGGGAACGAATCTAAAACGATCCTCTGGAACTTGTTGTACATACCAAAGCGGCAAGGCCCCCCGGCTTCGGGCATGAAATAGATGTAATCATCGGGATTGAACGTCTCACCGAGACGCTCCTGCTCCTCTTCCAGGAATTGAAGGATGTCACCCGTGGTCACCTGACACGGGAAGCATTCTTTACCGGAGGTGAACTCCCTGCCGAGATCCATGCCTCTATAGGTATCCATAACTCTGGCCCTGACTCCGAAAGCCTGAAACACAGCCGCAATAAGCCTGCATCCTATCCGGTTCATCTGTGGTATCAGAAAAGTCTTGTCCCGCGCACTGAATGTGCCCACGTTTGTGGAAAGGCTCTGAAAAGTCGATTCCGAACGAGATTCCATTGATTCCTCAGTTGGAAAGTTTCATGCTGTCTTTGAACGCTCCATCCGATTCATACACGGCGTTCCGGATCACATTCCTGTATGCCTCCAGCCGGGTCATGACACCGGCCACCGCGCTGTGCTCGTCGAGTTCCAGGATCAGATAGGGTTTGCCCCCCATGACATACCTGAAGAAATGCTCAACAAAGGAGTCCGGCCCGCAACTGAAGTTGGTGACATGCAACCCGAACATATTGGCGTGCCGGCGTATAAACTTGGCGGTCCTCAGAATACGTGCGCCGAGCCCCCAGTACATGGAAGGAAAATCCGACAGGTCCACCTCACTCACATCCACGAAATCCATGGGCATTGCGGAAACCCCTATCTTGGCAAGATTACTTCCCAGACGAAGATTCAGCCTCTCGTCATACAGGTTGTAAGGCCGTCCGGTCACGATTACAAGGGGCTCCTCGGGGCTGTGCAGGACCAGTCTTTGCCGGCCCGTTTCGTGAAGCTCCCCGGCAAAGGCCTCGTCGGCCTCGATTCCTGTCCTTAATGCCTCACGGATTTGAGATCTCTTCCTGTTGAGAGCGGAGGCAAGCTGGTCGGCAAGCTCAAGGGCTATCATTTCAGGATCGTTTCTCATGTGCAAAACCGCGTGAAGCACCTCTTGCCCTCCCAGGTCAAAGGCCGCCTGCAGCATGTATCGGTTAGACTGGACAAACGGACAGAAGAAACCGCGTTCTTCAGGACTCATCACGGGCATATCCACTATGCTGGGAAGAAACATAAAGCGCGTTCGCCCCATAAGTGTCTTGATGTGGCCGTGGGAGACCTTGACGGGATAGCAGGTCTCAGCAGTCACGCTCTCGATCCCGGCGCTCGAAATCAATGCGTTGGTGGGGGGAGTGAGCACCAGTCGATAGCCCAGCCTGTCAAAAAAGCGGGCCCAGATGATGCCGGTCTGGAAGACATACAGACTCCTCTGCATGCCTACCGTGGGTCGCCCGTCCACTTCTTCGAGCACTTCCCCGGGGGCCAGTTCCCGGTAAAGACCTTCCATGTGCCGGTTCCATATGGAGTCCCGAAGTTGGAAAAGGTTTTCCTTCTTTGCTCCTCCTGCAGTTCCGGATTCATAGCGGCCGCACTCGCCTCCCCAAATGGTCTTCTTGCCGCTGAAATTATATACCTTGAGTTTACACTGATTGTGGCAGCCGGGGTCGGCACGACACACCCTCTCCTCATAATCCATTCGGTCTTCAATAACGCTGTCGAGCCCACGAAACCGGCTGTTTCGTGTCCCTTCGGACCGCATCTTTTCCTGCACGCTTACAGCGGCGCCAAAGGCGCCCAGCACCTCTCGATGCATGGGAACAGTGACACCCCGACCGAGCACTTTCTCGAACGCGCCCACCACTCCTTTATTAAGAGAAGGACCGCCCAAGAACATCACCCTTTGACCGATCCTTCGCTTTCCCACCACCCGGTTGAGATAATTGTGAACGACGGCGTAACACAGCCCTGCAATAAGATCACGTGTAATCACGCCCTGCTGGTGATAAGAAACCAGGTCGGATTCCATGAACACGGTACATCTCTCCGCCAGCTTCACCGGTTGCTCTGAAGAGAGAGCTATCTCCTGGAACTCGTCCACGATGCTGATCCCGTATTTATTGGCCAGTTCGTGCAGAAAGCTGCCTGTTCCAGCGGCACAAACCTTATTCATGTCAAAATCCAAAGGATAACGGTTTTCTATGTAAATGTACTTGGAGTCCTGCCCACCTATCTCAAAGATGGTATCCACCTCGGGATCCATCTCCACGGCCCCCCGTGCGTGGGCGGTAATCTCGTCTATTATGAGGTCTGCGCTCACAAAAGTGCCCACAACGTTTCGCCCTGAGCCTGTGGCGGCCGTGCCGCGAATTTCGATCCGGTCGCCCAGCTCATCCCGGATGGTTCTGAAAAGCTCCTTGGTCACTTCAATGGGCTTACCCCTGGTGTGGACATAACTCTTGTGAAGAATCCTTCTCCTTTCATCTATTATGGCATATTTGGTGGTGGTGGACCCTATATCGATCCCAAGGTAAACAGGGATGGGTTTTGATATTCGCAGGTCCTTGATATCGTTGGTCTCGGGAAAACGGGTCTTGAGCAGGGTCAGGCGGCCGGCCACAGGAAGGTCGGACTTCACTGTTCGTGCGGGGGATCCCCAGGCCTCCATGTCGGGCAAGGATAAGGCCCCCTGCCTCAAGGCCTGAAGCGCAACACCAAGGGCGCCCAGAGAAGTGCTGTAGGAGGGGATAACAAGGTCAGGAACATAGGCGCGAAGCGCACGAACCTGAAGTTCGTTGAGGGAAAGCCCGCCCACGAAAAGAACCGGCTCCTCAAGAACCCGGTTGGACACTATGGTGCTCATGTAATTACGGGCATTCCCTATGTGAAGCCCGTATATGATGTCTTCCAGTTTTTCCCCCTTGTTCTGGAGGTGAATCATGTCGGACTTGGTAAATACCGTGCAGCGGCAGGCAACATCCGCTGCGTGGTTGCTGGTGAGCCCGAGCCGGATAAAATCCTTCAGGATGCCGTCCAACCGGTCCTGGGAAACGCCCTGTTCACGCCTGTAGATGGCCGTGGCCAGGCGTTGGGCCTGCTGATCAATGAACGATCCGGTGCCGGAAGCGCATGGGCCGTTTGTGTTGAAATTATCCAGTTCCCACCCATATGGCCCGTGGTTGATCTGCAGGAGGGAAGTGTCTTGACCACCCATACTTATGATGGTACGAACGTCCGGCCGGACATGGACCGCACCGAGCACCTGGCTGATTGTCTCGAATTCAAAGAATAATCCATAGCGCTCACTTAATCCCCTTGCATGGTTGCCTGTGAAAGCCACTGAAAGGAGGTTCTTTTCTCCCGCCATGGAACGGAGTTCACCCAGAACCCGCCGTATCTCTTCATCAAGCCTTCCCAGATGACGCCGATAGGGCAGCTCATAAACCACCTCTTCCCGCTGGTTGATGACCACCCCGTTCAGGCTGACTGAACCTGCATCGAGTCCGACCACATACCGATCTTCTCCATTTAGCATTCCCATGCGATCCCTTTTCCTGAAACTCCGCGTGGAAACAACTCACACGCACATCTAAAAGGATAGCGTTCCCAAAACCCGTTCATAAGGCGTTGAAGTAGATCTCACCCTTGTGTTCCCGCGTCCTGAGCATTCCCCTGTTCACAAGGTCCTGAATGATAATGCCGGCATCCTTCAGGGAAATGGAGAACGAATCGGCGGCGTCCCTGACACGTATGGGCCGCCTCTCGGCCATCCCGTGAATCGCACGGGAAAGTTCCGCCTGTTCCGCCTCACCTTTGCCCGGGATGAAATCAACGATGATTTCAGCCTTATCTCCCAAGAAACCTCTTATCTCTTCCAGGCGCTTCCTGTCAAGGGCCACGGCCTCCCTGGAAGACGGAGGCCGCGCTACCGTATTCAACTGGATTCGGTCAGGGGCTATGTTTTCGAGGGCATGCCGCAGACCGTTCACTTCCTGGTCAGTGTCGTTGATTCCCTTCAAGAGCAGGACCTCAACTGCGAGCTCGCCTTTGAACTCCTCTCTGAAACTTGCCAGCCCCTTGATGATTGCCTCTGCTTCCAGGTCGTCTCCGGGCCTGTGAATGCGCTGAAAAGTTTCCTCAAAGACCGTGCAAAGCGTGGGCATCGCAATGTCCGCCTTGAGTATGCGTTTGCGCACATCTCTTCTCCACAAGAGGGATCCGTTTGTGAGAACGGCCAATGGGGCGTTCGTCAACTCCTTCACCCGTTCAATGACCTCATGAATTTGAGAGTGCAGGGTAGGTTCGCCTGATCCGGAAAAAGTCACCACATCCGGCGTAGATGTCGTCAGTTTCTGTTCCAGCTCATACAGGACTTCATCTGCGGGATTGAACACACCCGGCTCGGATGTCTTACAGGTGGTCCTGCCCACTTGACAGTAGATGCAATCGTAACTGCACGTCTTGACAGGAACCAGATCCACGCCCAAAGAACGCCCCAGCCTTCTGGACGGAACCGGCCCGAATACATATGCCATGCCTTATCTCCTGCTCCTATTCAATGGGCATCCGCCCAGGTCAACCCGGACCCCGTCTCCACCTTAAGGGGGACATCTAATTTGTGAACGCTTTCCATTTCCCGGCACACCAGCCCTCTGACGAAATCCAGCTCTTCCTCAGGCACCTCCAGAATCAGTTCGTCGTGGACCTGAAGGATCATCCGCGCCTTGAGCCCTTCCTCCCCCAGTCGACGATGAATGCAAATCATGGCCTTCTTTATCAGGTCCGCAGCCGTGCCCTGAATAGGAGTGTTCACGGCCATTCGCTCGGCTTCACCCCGAGCCACGTGGCTGCGGTGATTTATGTCCGGCAAATACCGTCTTCTGTTGAACAGTGTTGTCACAAAGCCCTCCCGTTTGGCTCGTTCGATCATCTCCTCCTTGAAACGCAGCACCCCTTCATGTTTCCGGTAGTAAGTCTCGATATACTCCTTGGCGGTCGCATGATCAATGCCCAGTTCTCCGCTCAACTTGCGGGGCCCCATACCGTAAATAATTCCGAAATTGATGGCCTTTGCAATCCTGCGCATTTCCCTTGAGGGAGATCCCTGTTTTACTGAAAAGAGCTCGGAAGCAGTGCGGGAGTGAACATCCTCGTCCCGGCGGAAGGCCTCCACGAGATTGGCGTCACCCGAGTAATGGGCGAAAACGCGGAGTTCGATCTGGCTGTAGTCCGCAGACAAAAGGACGTGACCGGTTTCAGCCACAAATCCCTTCCGTATAGCCCTTCCCTCCGGGGTTCTTATGGGGATGTTCTGAAGGTTAGGGTTGCTGCTGCTGAGACGGCCTGTTGCCGTCACGGCCTGGTTGAAGGATGTATGAATGCGGCCCGTCTCCGGGTTCACCATCTTGACCAGGGCGTCGAGATACGTTGACTTGAGCTTGGACAGGCTCCTGTATTGCAAAAGCAGTTTAGGAATGCCGAAACCCATTCCTGAAAGCTTGTTTAAGGCACGGATGTCCGTGGCATAGGCCCGGGTCCTGGATGTCTTACCCTGGTTCGGCAGCCCCAGTTTCTCGAAAAGGACGAAGCCCAGCTGCTGGGAAGAGTTGATGTTGAACTCCATACCCGCCTCTTTGTAGATGTCCGCCTCAATCCTTTCCAGGTCTTTTGCAAACCGGTCCGACATTTTCTTAAAAACGTTCGAGTCGACCCTGACACCGGCCGCCTCCATGTCCACGAGCACGGGAAGCAGAGGCATCTCCAGATCGTAAAACAGCTCCTGGTTGGCCGCTTCCTGCAACCGTTCATCCAGTACTTTCCTGAGTCGAAGAGTTATCTCGGCATCCTCACAGGCATACTCCGCAGCCCGCTCCAAAGGTACCTCGGCAAATGGGATCTCTTTCCCGCCTTGGCCCGCCACATCCCGGTAAGATATGGTCTTATAACTCAGATACCGCTGGGCCAGTGCATCGAGGTTGTGCCGGCGCATACCCGGATTAATAACGTAGGAGGCGATCATGGTGTCAAAGCTTATGCCTCGAAGCACAACACCATGCCTTCTTAAAACCAGGGAGTCGTACTTAATATTCTGCCCCAGCTTCCGGATCTCCGGGTCTTCAAGCACCGGCTGCAAAATATCACGCGCTCGTTCCCACCCGGCCTGCATTTCCGGCGCAAGCCCTTTGTGCGCTACAGGGACGTAGGCAGCGGTCCCTTCTTTCCAGGAAAAGGAAAGCCCCACAAGATCCGCCTTGTGCGGGTCTTGACTCGTGGTCTCCGTATCAACGCTTAGCATGCCGAATCCCCGAATCTCTTGGGAAAGGGCCTTGATCTCTTGTTCCGTGGAGCAAATCCTTATCTCCCTGCCTGCAGCCTGTGTTTCAGGAGCAAACTGCTCCCATAATCCACGAAACTCCAGTTCCTGAAACACCGGGGCAAGGGCTTCGGCATCCGGAGCACCGACTTTCAGGCTTTCCAAATTCACATCAACCGGTGCATGGCGATCTATGGTCACAAGACTCTTGCTCAGAAAAGCTTTGTCGCGACAGTTGGTGAGGTTTTCCTTTAATGTCTTTTGTTGCAGTCCATCCAAATTCTCATAAACCCCCTCTATGCTGCCGTAAGCCCGAATGAGTTTCAGGGCAGTCTTCTCGCCCACACCGCGCACTCCGGGTATATTGTCGGAACTGTCTCCGGCAAGCCCCATGAGTTCCACCATCTGCTCCGGCTCCAGGCCCTGGTAAACCTGCTTGAAGTTTTCATAGTCAATGGTCTTATCCCGCATGGGGTCCCAAAGGCTGACCAGAGAGGAGACGATCTGCCTGAAATCCTTGTCTCCGGTGACAACGACAACCGGGCGCCCCTGCTCCTCAGCGTGCCTTGCAAGGGTACCTATGAGATCATCCGCCTCATATCCTTCCATCTCAAGCATCCCGACGTTAAAGCCCCTTACGATCCTTTTGATGTATGGTATCTGTACGATCAGTTCCTCAGGGGCTTTGGGGCGGTTCGCCTTGTACTCTTCGTAAAGACCATGACGAAATGTCTTCCCCTTGGCGTCGAACACTACTGCCAGATAAGACGGTTCCTTGTCCTTGATGAGTTTCAGCAGCATCCGGACAAAACCGTATACTGCATTGGTTGGAAGACCGCTGGAATTCGCCAGGTTTCGAATGGCGTGATAAGCCCTGTGGATATAAGAACTCGCGTCAACCAGAAATACCTTTTCTCTTACAATCATTGGAATCCTCCGTTTCCGGATCGCAGTGGAATAGAGGTGCGGAATAACGGGCGGCCGGCGAACCTCCATGGGATCAAGTTGAATGAGCCGAAGTCATCAGCCCGTTCTGGAATACGGGTCTTGCGAGAGGTGATGAGGAGCGGAGCGCGGTGGAGTCCCTCTACGATGCAGCAGCCTTGCACTGAAAGGGGCCCAGGGGCTTCCTGTGGCCGGTTACGAAGCAACGGTCTCGTTGTCTGAATCAAACGGAGGGACGCCTCCCTCCTCCAGAAATGCCTCCAAATCCCGGTCCGACAATACGAACCCGAGCTTTGGAGTAGGAGGCCTTTTCCATCGCGGACGGATCTGATCCACCGGTCGGCGCTCCACTTTGGCCGGCTCCTGTTCCACCGGTAGCGGACAGGTGGCTATGGTGAACCCTATGCGTGAGCCGTCATTGGTATAGAGAACATCATCAATAAACCAGCCCAGATGCTTTCCATTGATTCCATAGACATGCTCATTTTCGTAAAGGTAAGCAACCGCACGGCCGTTCCAGAGGAAAATGCTTCCATGCAAGTCATAATGGAGGTAGGCGACCGGCCTTCCGGTCTTATCAAAAAGAGTTCGATCCATTAAAACGGTTACCTTTGCGCAAGCATCGCTGCGGGAGGGAGCGCGAAGCGGCTATTTGGCATAATCCACAGCACGCACCTCACGAATCACCGTTACTTTGATTTGGCCGGGATATGTGAGCTCTTTTTCTATCTTCTTGGCTATATCCGAGCATAGGATAAAAGTCTCATCATCAGTGACTGCATCCCCCCCGACCATGATACGGATTTCGCGGCCGGCCTGTATGGCATAAGATTTACTGACGCCTTTGAAAGACAAGGCTATTTTCTCGAGATCTTCCAACCTCTTAACATAAGACTCAAGCATTTCCTGTCGCGCGCCCGGTCTGGCGCCGGAAAGTGTGTCGGCAGCCTGAACGAGAACAGCCAGCGTGGTTTCCGGGGCTATTTCTTCATGATGGGCCGCAATGGCATGAACGACCTCCGGAGCCTCCCCGTATTTCTTGGCGAGTTCAGCGCCTATCTGTGCGTGCGCTCCTTCCACCTCATGGTCAACGGCCTTGCCGATGTCGTGAAGAAGTCCGGCCCGCCGCGCCTTCTTTATATTGCCTCCCAATTCCGCAGCCATCATACCACAGATGAAGCTCACCTCCCTGGAATGTTGGAGGACATTCTGGGCATAGCTCGAGCGGTATTTCAACCGGCCGATCAGTTTAACCAATTCGGGATGAATCCCATGGACACCTACGTCAAAGGTAGCCTGCTCGCCGGCCTCCTTTATGCCTGCCTCTATCTCATCAGTCACTTTCTGGACTATCTCCTCAATCCTGGCAGGGTGAATGCGTCCGTCCTCGATAAGCCTTTCCAGCGCAATCCGGGCTATCTCGCGCCTGACCGGGTTGAAGCCCGAAAGTATGACCGCTTCCGGCGTGTCATCTATGATCAAATCAATGCCGGTGGCAGCCTCAATGGCCCGTATGTTACGGCCTTCGCGGCCGATGATGCGGCCCTTCATCTCATCGCTTGGCAAAGTGACTACGGAAACAGTCTTCTCGGCTACATAGTCCCCGGCATACCTTTTAATCGCTAATGCCATGGTTTCTTCAGCTTTTCTCTTGGCCGTTTCCTTGGCTTCCGTTTCGATACGCCGTATAAACTTGACCGCCTCGTGTTTAGCCTCCTCTTCCATGGACTTCATGAGCTCTTCTTTGGCCTCTTGGGAAGACATGGCCGCCACTCTTTCCAATTGTTCACGCTGCTCAGACAAAATCTTGTCGTATTGCGCCTCTTTTTCCTTTAAATCGTTTTCCAACAACTCCAAACGGCTTTCCTGGCCTGCGAGTTTCTTTTCCTTTATTTCATATTGTTCGATTTTCTTATCCAGAGTCTCTTCTTTATTGAACAATCGCTTTTCAAGCATTTGAAGCTGTTCCTTCTTTTCATCGGTATCTTTCTCAAAATCCAGCTTCATTTGATAAAGAGTGTCTTTGGCTCGGAGCATCGCCTCCTTTTTCAGGGTCTTTGCTTTCTTATGAGCATCGTTAATAATGTTTTTGGAGTAAGTGTTTATGGATTCAATCTGTTTTTCAGCGATTCTTTTTCGTGTCCAAAAGCCGATTAGGAAGCCGCCTGTCACGCCGGCTGCAATGCCAATGATCAAGTAAATGGTGGACATTAGGAAACACCTCTCTATTTGATTCAGCAATCCCATCTTCCATACGCCCATAACCTATGTATCCGGGCGAGCCGTTATCGTCGTAATGAGAAAGCTGTAATAATAATAAAACAAATCCGATATTAGGAATGCCTGGGGGGAGGGAAGTCTATTCTCGCGGCAAAAAGGAACTCTTGCACCGCTCCTTTTTGGGAGAAGCCCTGTCCTTAAAAAGGGATCGAAGCAGGTGCGTTTTACGGCAACTATTATCTTAACTTTTCAACCGCGCCGTATAGACGACATATACAATTGCTTGGCCACCTCAATCAACCGAGCAATGAGACCGTTTAAGACAAATCCCGGATCATTTTTGCACAAAAAGCCAGCATGTAAAAGCAGCGCTCCTACAAAGTATAGCCTAGCCCATAGCGGAATCAATGTCATAGATCATGGCCTTGATACGCTGGCTTTCCCGACTGTCCTTTTCATCCAGAGCCTTTAGCACCTGAAAGTATTCCCCTGCTATGTGTATTGCTGTGAGAATAGCGGCCTTACGTTCGTTAAGGCCCTCGGTTTGTTCCCTAATCTCACCGGCGATCCGATTGACGTACTCGGCGATTTTCTGCACATCATCAGCGCTTTCGCGGCTCCGAACGAAATATTCCCGATCAAGGATCTTGACTCTTACTGGCTGCATCGAACCGGCAACACCCCTTTTGGGAACTCCCATAAGTTAAAATATGCAATCCAGGCATTTCTTTTGTTATTATTAAACCTTAACCTGCTCTATCTTTTCAAGAAGAGTTATTATTCTTTGCTTTGCCTGGTCTCTAACAGAGCGAAGAGTCTCAATTTCTTCTGTCAAGTCAGAAATCTTACCATCCTGGATCTGAACTTTTTCAGACAAGGCATCCTTTTCTTTTCTCAATGTTTCCACATACCCGATCAGGGTATCCAGTTTCTCTTCCAGTAATTGGAACTGGTCCAGTTCTTCGCCCTTTTCCATGTTACTCCTGTATTTTCCCCGCAAAACGAGCCTACTAGGTGAACCTTACTGCTAAACCGCGGCCCATCCTGCCAAGGGTCGTAGGATTTAAAATACAATAATCCTATGATAATAGCCCCTGCTTGACGAAAGTCAATAAAAAAGGCGGGAACACTGTCCCGCCCTCTTCATAACAATAGTTTGAATTAAACGCTGAAATCAAACCTTTCCTGCAACTTTTAGGCGCACCATCGCCCGTATGAGTGACGCTTCAGCCCTCAAAAAATCCACATCCTCCGTACCACGCTCACGAGCCATCCTTTCCCTGGCCCGGTCCAAGGCTCGTTGGGCCCTATCCGCATCGATGTCCTCTGCCTTCTCAGCCGCATCCACAAGAATGGAAACCTTGTTTTCAGAGACCTCTGAGAAGCCCTCTGTAACGGCCAGGTATTTTTTCTTTCCATCCGCCTCATAACGTAGTTCGCCGGGCAGAATACCGGAAAGAAACGGGATGTGTCCGGGAAGGATTCCAAACTCCCCCTCAGTGCCGGGGGCCACAACCGTATCAACTTCCCGGCTTACCAAAACCTTCTCGGGAGTAACCACTTCCAGATATAAGCCTGCCATCATTCACCTCTGTTTAGGATTCTGATCCCATCCTTTCGGCCTTCTCTTTCGCCTCATCAATGCTTCCGACCATATAGAAGGCCCCCTCGGGAAGGTCATCGTGTTTCCCTTCGATAATCTCCTTGAACCCGCGGATGGTGTCCTTGACCGTGACATACTTACCGGCCATGCCGGTGAAGGTCTCGGCTACATGGAAAGGCTGAGAAAGGAATCGCTGAATTCGACGAGCCCGAGCGACCGTCAGTTTATCCTCGTCGGAAAGCTCGTCCATGCCCAAGATAGCAATGATATCCTGCAAATCTTTGTACTTCTGAAGGATTTGCTGGACCTGCCTGGACACGTAATAGTGCTCCTCGCCCAGCACGTTGGGATCCAAAATCCTTGAGGTGGAATCAAGAGGATCCACCGCAGGATAAATACCAAGTTCGGCAATGGGGCGTGAGAGCACAACCGTACCGTCGAGATGGGCGAAAGTGGTCGCAGGAGCCGGGTCGGTCAAATCGTCTGCAGGCACGTATACGCACTGCACGGAAGTGATTGACCCCTTCTTAGTGGATGTGATCCGTTCCTGCAGTTCACCCAGGTCGGTACCGAGTGTGGGTTGATACCCGACCGCCGAAGGGATTCGTCCAAGGGTTGCCGACACCTCCTGTCCGGCTTGCGTGAAACGGAAGATGTTGTCGATGAAAAGGAGAACGTCCTGGCCTTTTTCATCGCGGTAGTACTCCGCTGCAGTGAGAGCGGACAGGGCCACTCGGGCCCTTGCTCCCGGAGGTTCGGTCATCTGCCCGTAAATAAGCGCGGCTTTCTCCAGAACACCGGATTCCTTCATCTCCAGATACAAATCGTTCCCTTCACGGGTCCGCTCGCCCACTCCGGCGAATACGGAGATGCCGCCGTGCTGCATGGCGATGTTGTGGATCATCTCCATCATGATAACGGTCTTGCCGACTCCGGCCCCACCGAACATGCCCATCTTGCCGCCCCTGGGAAACGGCACCAGGAGATCGATTACCTTGACACCCGTCTCCAACACGTTCACCGATGTATCCTGGTCCACAAAGGAAGGTGCATGCCGGTGAATCGGCAGAAACTCGGTCGCGTTCACAGGTCCGCGCCCATCCACCGGACGGCCCACAACATTGAGGACGCGCCCCAGCACCGGGTCTCCAGCGGGCATCATAATGGGATTGCCGGTATTCTTGGCGCCCATACCCCGAACGAGACCGTCGGTAACGTCCATGGCTATACACCGCACCACGTTGTCGCCCAGATGCTGGGCCACTTCCACAACCAAGTTGTCTTCCATGTCGTTGATGGCCGGGTTTGAAATAAGCAGCGCCGTCAGTATTTCCGGTAGCTCTCCCTCTCCGAACTCCACGTCCACAATCGGCCCCATGACCTGAATTACTTTGCCCTGATTCATGATATATTCAAGACCTCCTTCTCCTCGAATGCGTTTAGGCCGCCCTGATCGCCTCGGCACCACCGACGATGTCCATCAACTCCGCGGTGATGGCCGCCTGCCTGGCCTTGTTGTAAACCAGCGTCAGATCCTGGATCATCTCCTTACAATTCTTTGTTGCATTGTCCATGGCCGCCATCCTGGCAGCGTGTTCGCTCACTTCGCTTTGCAGGAAGGCGTTATATACCTGCACACTGATGTACTTGGGCAGCAGTTCGATCATGAGTTCCTCGGCACCGGGTTCGCAGAGGTACTCGGCCGCTGATATGTCCTGCTCTTCCTTTTGTTCATATTCCACCGGCAGCAGCTTGACCAGCGTAATCTCCTGGCGTGCCATGCTTACAAAGCGGGTGTATAACATATATACTTCATCAATTTCATGGTTCACAAACCGATCGATAAGCTGACGTGTAATCTGATTGACGAAAGCCATGTCGATTTTGCCGTAAACCTGGACATGGGAATCCGTGATTCCGACATTCCGCCTCTTGAAATAGTCGCGGCCTTTACGGCCCACAAGGGTCATGGAAGGCTCTCTACCCTGACCCTGCTGTTCCTCGATCCACTTTCTACCCCTGTTGATAAGCTGGGTGTTGAAGCTGCCGCACAGGCCGCGATCCGCAGAGAAGTGAAGGAGCTCGACCCGGCTCACATTCTCCTTTTGCACCAAGAGGGGATGAATATCCGGCTCGATCCTGCTGGCCAGGTTTTCAAGTACTTCAGCAAACTTCGCTGCATAGGGATCAAACGCTTCAACCTTTCCCTGCGTGCTGCGCAGCTTTGCGGCTGCAACCATGTTCATGGCCCGGGTTATCTGCTGGGTCTTCTTTACCGCACCGATTTTATTCAAAATGTCCTTTAGTGTCGCCATCTTTCACTCTCTGCCTTCCACCAGATCGGTTGAGCTCTCAGCCTTTTTGTCCCACATGGGTAAGGATTCGGCATCAGTCCGAAATCCCTCACCAATGTTAACCAATTACACGTGGGGGTGGAAAAGCTCCTTGAAATCGTCAAGGGCCTTCCTGATCCTGTCGCTCAGATCATCGCTTATATCGCCTTTTTCCTTGATTTCCTGCAGCAGCCCCGGGGCCTTGCTGTCCATATACTCCAGCATCTGGGCCTCGTATTCGAGGACGGCGGCCTCAGGCACCTCATCCAGGTACCCGTTGGCCCCGGCGAAGAGGATCATGACCTCCCTTTCAGCATCCATCGGCTGGTATTGCGGCTGTTTGAGGATTTCCACAAGCCTTCTCCCCCGATTGAGCTGTCTCAAAGTGGCCTTGTCCAAGTCGCTGCCGAACTGGGCAAAGGCTTCCAGTTCACGGAACTGGGCCATTTCAATCCGCAGTGTCCCGGCCACCTTCCTCATGGCCTTGGTCTGGGCTGCGCCTCCCACCCTGGAAACGGAAAGTCCCACGTTTATGGCGGGTCGCACGCCGGAGAAAAAGAGGCCCGGCTCCAAATAGACCTGTCCGTCAGTGATGGAAATGACGTTTGTGGGAATGTACGCTGATACGTCTCCCGCTTGGGTCTCGATGATGGGTAAGGCTGTGAGAGATCCCGCACCCAGCTCATCATTCAACTTGGCAGCTCGCTCGAGAAGGCGTGAATGGTTGTAGAAGATGTCGCCCGGGAAGGCCTCGCGTCCGGGTGGTCTCCTCAGGAGGAGGGACACCTGGCGATAGGCGGTGGCCTGTTTGGAAAGATCGTCGTAGATTATAAGGGCATGCTTACCGTTGTCCCTGTAATACTCGCCGATGGAGCATCCGGAGTAGGGCGCCAGGTACTGCTGGGTGGCAGGGTCGCTTGCACAGGCCGCCACAACGGTGGTGTACTCCATGGCACCGTAACGCTCAAGCACGTTCACAACTTGGGCAACAGTGGATTTCTTTTGCCCCACGGCCACATATATGCAGTATATGTCGGTGTTTTTCTGGTTTAGAATAGCATCCACGCATATGGCGGTCTTTCCGATCTGGCGGTCGCCGATTATCAACTCACGCTGGCCCCGGCCGATAGGGGTCATGGCGTCAATGGCCTTGATACCGGTGTACATTGGTTCCTTCACGGGCTGTCGTGCAATAACACCGGGAGCCACCATCTCGATTCTCCGGGTTTCATCTGCATCAATGGGGCCCTTTCCATCCAAAGGGTTGCCCACAGCATCGATCACTCGTCCCAGAACCGCCTCCCCCACAGGAATCTCTGCGATTCTGCCCGTCTGCTTTACGATGTCACCTTCCCTTATCTTGGCGTAATCACCCATGATGGCCACGCCTACGTTGTCCTCTTCCAGATTGAGGCAAAGGCCGAAAATCCCGCCTGGAAACTCGAGCATTTCCATTGCCATGGCCTTTTCCACGCCGTGGATTCGGGCGACGCCGTCGCCTACGGACAGGACAACGCCGGTCTCGCTCACTTCCACTTTCTTGTCGTAGTCCTTAATCTGGTCCCTGATAACCTGGCTAATTTCTTCAGCTCTAATCTGCATCAGTCGATCCCACCCCTTTTCAAAGATTCTTTGAGCCCCTCAAGCTGGGCCTTCACACTGCCATCCAGAACCATTCCCCCTATCTTCACAACCACGCCACCGATAAGGGATGGATCCTCATCCACCTCAGACTTGATCTTCTTCGAAGTCAGCTCTTCGAGGGAGGCCTCCAGGGCTCTAAGCGCCCCTTCTTTCAGGGGACGCGCAGTGAGAATACCGACCCGTGCCACTTTCGCCGCATCGTCCCAAAGTCGTTCATAATATTCAGCGATCTCTTTAATGGCTCCGATCCGCTCCTTGTCCAGAAGGAGCTTCATAAAGCGCTGCATGGTGGCTGAAAATCCGCCCTTTTCGAGCACCACCAGCAAAATCTTCTTTCGGTCTTCCACCGTGAAAACCGGATTCACCAGGACGGAGGCGAATTCAGGCATCTGCCTGCACAGGTCTGCGAATTCCTTGAGTTCAAGACCGTACTGCTCAAATTGCCCGTCCTCCTGACCCAGGCTGAATAGGGCCTTGGCGTATCTTTTTGCAATGCCTGAACTGATCAATGTACTTTCCTCACATTTTCTATAAATTCTTTTACCAGTCGCTCCTGGTCGTCCTCATTGAGCTCCCCGGCAATGATCTCACGGGCTTTTTCAGCGGCCAAGTCGGCCGCCTCCCGGCGAAGCCGGGCCTTGGCATCCTCCACCTCCTGTTGGAGTGAAGACTCGACCTGGGCCAGCATCTTCTCAACCCGTTTTTCAGCCTGGGCAAGAATCATTTCCTTTTCGGCCTCCCCGTCTTTGCGCGCCTCATCAAGAATTGATTTCTTTTCCAGCTCGAAATCCGCCAGCTTCTGTTGTATGGCAAGATACTTTGCTTCTGCTTCTTCCTTCTCCTTTCGGAGCTGTTCCATCCTCCTTTTGATCTCTTCTACACGGTTCGGGAAGAAACCAAGTGCGTTGGATTTCTTGAGCACTATAACCAGGATAATGACAAGAAGAGCAAAGTTGATATACCGCGCAAGGAGGTCCAAAAGGGCTCCTTCTCCATCAGCGGCGGCCCAGGCGACGCTCGTAAAGCCGGCTAACAGGACAAGCGACAAAAAGATGACTACGCAGGCGCTTTTTCCTTTGGAGCCTGCACCTATTGTGAGCATCAGAAGCCCCTCCCCAAGATCTTTTCCGCAACCTCCCTGGAGAACATATGGACGTCGCCCTCGAGGGTCTTGCGGACGCCCGCGATCATCCTGTCCATCTCCGCGCGGGCCTCGCCCAGTCTATCCTCCACCCTGGAAGAGGCATCCTGCAACATCCCTTTTTCCGACTCGAGCCCCTGGTTCTTGATTT